>CAXTSH010000004.1:0-40253 GCA_964246925.1 uncultured Acetobacteraceae bacterium | reverse complement strand
GGCGGACAGGCCGAGCGCACGCGCGACCGCCGCGCGTATGGCCCCGCCGTGGCTGACCGCGACCAGTTCCTGCTCAGGATGTTGCTCTGCCAAACGCTCCATGGTCCGGCCGACACGCTCGCAGACGTCGACGAAGCTTTCCCCCCCGGGCGGCCGCTCGTCGGCCGCAACCGGCCAGAACGGATGCGCGGGCTTCTCAAGCCGGGCCGGCAGGTCGGCATGCGCCAGCCCCTGCCAGCCGCCGAGATTCTGCTCGATCAATCCCGGTTCGACCGTCAACTCCGGCAGGTTCGGCCGCCAGGCCGCGATGGCATCGGCCGTTCGCCTGGTCCTCGACAGCGGCGTCACCAGCCAGCGCGCCCCCGCGGGCAGGCGCTGCGCCAGCGCCCGATACATCGGCACCTGGGCGACCAGGCTTTCCGGGCAGAGCGGGACGTCGCGCACGCCATAGAGCCGGGCGCGCGCGTTCTCCTCGACGAGCGCGTGGCGCACCAGCCAGAAACGAGTGACGCCGGCGTCCAGGTGCGCCGCGTCGAGATACGGGAGAGTGGCCAGCGGTCAGGGTTCCGGTGGGGCGCCAAAGCTCGGCTGCGGGTCGTGCAGCTCCAGCAGCACGCGGTGTCGCAGGAGCAGCGACAGCTTGTCGAGGCACGCTTTCGCATCGGCGATTTCCCGGGCGACGCGCGCGCGATCGTCGATGCCGGCATGCGACGGCTCGCCGGACACCAGCCGCGCACCGGCCGACACACGCAGCGCACCGGCCACATTGCCGGCGCCGTCCGCGACCGGCGCCGGTTGCCCGATATGACATCGCAACCCGGCGAGAAACCGTTCCGCGGCCGGCAGGTAGGCCGGCAGCGCGGCGCCGACATCGGCGTTCAGCCACTGATACAGCCGTCGTGCTTCCTCCAGGTCGAGCGGCCTCCGGTCGGGACCGAGCACCAGGAACGGGATGATTGTCCCGACCTCGTCCCAGCCTGCCTGGGCGTCGCCGAGGGAGGGGCGCCGCAGCCTGGGCGCTTCGACGCGCAACAGGTCCGGATTGGCGTCGATCGCGTGGCGTACGGCGCCGGTGAACTGCTCCAGAATCTCGCGCTTGCGCAGAGCCGGCACGGCGGCGAACGCCTGCATTTCGGCAACCGCCGCCTGCCAGCGAAGCAGCATGCCCACATTGACGGACCGCGGCATGGCGCGGACCGCGCGGGTTCGCTCCGGCCAGTCGGCGCGACCGGTATAGTCGGTCAGGCCGGCAGGGAGTACGCGCCGCTCCAACCGCCGCATGATGGCGGCCGGGAGTAGAAGCGCGCCGCAGAACGGCGGCCCGGTGAAGAACTTCGACCCCGTCACCATCACCGTCCATCCGATCTCGACGAACGAGCGCACCCGCGCCGCGGTCAGGCGCGACTGGCACGCGTCGACGACGACGTCGATGGAGCCGCGATGGCGCCGTCCCAGGCGCGCGACGCACTCGAACGAGGGCGCCATCAAACCCGTCTTGGAGACGTCGAGGTAGTGCAGCAGCACACGCCGCCCGTTCGCGACCGCCTTGCCCACGAGGCGCTCGCAGGCCGCATCGACTTCGGCGGGCGGGATCAGGGTTCCATCCGGGCAGCGAACCGCAAGATCGGCACGCACGATGTCGCCCGGCATGCCCGCCAGCAGCTCTCCCTTGGGCACGGTGCCGCCGCGCGCCGTGTCTGCCGCGAAATGCCGCCCGACGCAGGCGAGCGGCACGCCGCTGCCGGTTTCCTCCGGTGCGGTCAGAACGTTGAGGATCGGCCGGTCACCGGCGAGCGAGGAGAGTGCCAGCGCAAACAGCTCGCAATCCGTCCCCGAGGCAGTGAGCACGACGCCGCTCTGCGCCGGAAGCGCGTAATGCCGCGCGATCGCCTCGCGCACCGCGCGAGCCTCGTTGATCCCGGCCGGATCGCGATTCCCCTGCAAGGAGGCGAGCACAACCCGGCGGCGCGCTGCTTCAGCGCCGGCAAAGCCGCGTTCCGACAGCGACGAAGCCGTGGAGGATGCGAACGTGAGCGCCCACGGCCGCGGACGATGGCTGCAGCCATAGTGGTTCAGGCGGCTGGAGAGACCCACCCGAAGTCGCGCGTCGCCGCCGGAGGCGAGCAGTTCCTCGACCGGACCAAGCAAGACCCACGCCGAGGCGAGACGCTCCGCGACGTCGGCATCGAGCGCGTTTCCGGCGAGGCCCTGCAACGACGCCAACACACGCCATAATTCGGCCAGCCGCTCCGGCTCGGGTGGGACGGACCTGGCCAACTCGTCAACCCAGTCGGCCGGCGGCGCGTCGCAAGGTCCGTCGAGCTCCCAGAACAAGGCCGCCACGCGAGCCGCCGCGAGGCCGGCGAGGGCCGGCTTGACCTCGGCGCGTGCGAGAAACGCGACCTCGAGCGCGTGACGCAGATGGAAGGCGCACACCCGCCCGACCCCCGTGGACGCCGGTCCGAGCACGATGTCGCCGCCCTCGATCTGGAACGCTGGGCCGCACGACAGATTAAAGCGCACCCGCACTCCCTCTGCCACGATCCGGAGGTCGGGCCGCTGCAACGCCGCAAGCAGCGGGGTGTTCAGGCCTTCGACAT
Organism: uncultured Acetobacteraceae bacterium; assembly: GCA_964246925.1. Lineage (GTDB taxonomy): Bacteria > Pseudomonadota > Alphaproteobacteria > Acetobacterales > Acetobacteraceae > CAXTPV01. Next base: position 37,653 of record CAXTSH010000004.1, on the reverse strand, counting down.
ACACCCTTTCACTCCCAACCTCGCCAGTCGGCGTCGACACGCCAAGCTGTCTGCACCGCGCGCCCAGATCAAGTCACCGATCGTCTCGCTCCTCGGTTGTTGCCCTGCGTCGCCCGGGATGGCAGGTTGCCTCGCATTCGGAAAAAACCAGCGGCAGCAGGGATCAGCATGCGCATTCTCCTGACCGGCGGTTGCGGCTTCATCGGTTCTGCGGTCGTCCGTCACCTGATCCGGCACACCGAACATTCCGTCGCCAACATCGATGTGCTCACGTACGCGGCGTCCGAGGACGCGCTCGAGGAGACGGGCAACGATCCGCGCTATGCCCACATTCGTGCCGACATCACCGACGCGGCCGCGATCGCGCGCGCCTACACCGATGTCGAACCCGACGCCGTGATGCACCTTGCGGCTGAAAGTCATGTCGACCGCTCCATCGACGGGCCGGAGCCGTTCATCCGCACCAACGTCGTCGGTACGATGGTCATGCTGGAGGCGGCGCGCAGATACTGGTCGCAGTTGGACGGCCACGCACGCGACCGGTTCCGTTTCCATCACATCTCGACCGACGAGGTCTTCGGCGCGCTCGCCGAGAACGATCCACCATTCACGGAACTGACGCCGTACGATCCACGCAGCCCTTATTCGGCAAGCAAGGCGGCGTCCGACCATCTGGTACGCGCCTGGTTTCACACCTACCACTTCCCGGCCTTCGTGACCAATACGACCAATAATTATGGCCCCTGGCATTTCCCCGAGAAACTCATCCCGCTCGTCACCATCAATGCGTTGGAAGGCCGCGACTTGCCGGTGTACGGCGACGGGTCCAACAAGCGCGACTGGCTTTTCGTCGAGGACCACGCCGAGGCGCTCGTGCGCGCGATCGAGCGTGGGCAACCGGGCGACACCTATGCGATCGGCGCCCGCCAGCCGCGCTCGAACCTGGAGGTGGTACGCACCATCTGCCGAGTGCTCGACGAGATCGTGCCCGACCCGGCCGGCCCGCGTGAGCGCCTGATCCGTTTCGTCAGCGATCGCCCTGGTCATGACTGGCGCTACGAGATCGATGCCAGCCACGCGGAACGCTCGCTCGACTGGCGCGCCGCGCATGATTTTGAACGCGGGATTCGCATCACCGTGCAGTGGTATGTGGATCATCGCGCCTGGTGGGAGGCAATCCGCAACAGACGGTATGGCGGTCAGCGTCTCGGCACGGCAGCCTGAATGCCACGCGCGATGACGAACATGAAGGGCATCGTGCTCGCCGGCGGTTCCGGCACCAGACTGCATCCGATCACGCTGGCGAACAGCAAGCAATTGCTGCCGGTCTACGACAAGCCGATGGTCTATTATCCGCTGAGCACGCTGATGCTTGCGGGCATCCAGGACATCATGATCATTTCGACACCGGCAGACCTGCCGCAATTCCGGCGGCTGCTCGGAACCGGCGAGCATCTCGGCGTCCGTTTCCAGTATCGCGAGCAGCCAAGACCCGACGGCATCGCGCAGGCCTTCCTGATCGCCGACGACTGGCTGCAGGGCTCCGCCTGCGCGCTCGCCCTCGGCGACAATCTCATCTTTGCCGACCATCTCGGCGTGCTGCTTCGTGCCGCCGTGTCGCGGCCGGAAGGTGCGACGGTGTTCGCCTACCAGGTCCGCGATCCGGAGCGTTACGGCGTCGTGTCGTTTGACGAATCGAGCCGCGCCATCGAGATCGTCGAGAAACCTAAAGACCCGAAAAGCAACTGGGCGGTGACCGGCCTCTATTTCTACGACAACCGGGTCGCCGAGCTGACGCGCTCGATCAAGCCGTCACCGCGCGGCGAGCTCGAGATCACCGATCTCAACCGCGTCTATCTCGAGGAGGGCTCGCTGCATGTCGAGCGCCTCGGCCGCGGCTGCGCCTGGCTCGACGCCGGCATGCCGGACAGCCTGCTGCAGGCGGCGACGTTCGTGCAGACCATCCAGGACCGGCAGGGCATGCTGGTCGGATCGCCGGAGGAGGTGGCGTTCCGCATGGGATTCATCGATCGCGACGGACTTCGCGAGCGGGCGCGCATGCTCAACAAAACCGAGCTCGGCCGGCTGCTCGAAGAACTCGCCGACCACGCCTGACAAAAGCCAGAGGATCAGATCGTGATGAAGGTAGAACGTCTCGCCATTCCCGACATCATCCTGGTCACCACGCCGAAGTTCGGCGATGCGCGCGGCTACTTCTCCGAGACCTTCAACGCGCCCCGTTTCGCAGAAGCCGGCATCGGCCTTGCGTTCGTCCAGGACAACCAGAGCCTGTCGGCCAGACGCGGCACGATACGTGGGCTCCATTGCCAGGTGGCGCCTCACCAGCAGGGCAAGCTCGTCCGCGTTAACAAGGGGGCGGTCTGGGACGTCGCGGTCGATGCGCGCGTCGGTTCGTCGACGTATGGAAAGTGGGTCGGTGCCGAGCTCACCGCGGAAAACTGGGCGCAGCTCTGGGTGCCACCGGGATTCCTGCACGGCTTTGTCACACTGACCGACGACACCGAGTTCCTCTACAAATGCACCGGCGTCTACGACAAGCAATCCGAGCGAGCGGTGATGTGGAACGACCCGGACCTGGCGATCGCGTGGCCGATCTCCCACGAGGAGGCGTTGCTGTCGGACAAGGACAAGGCGGCGTCGAGCTTCGAGGACAGCCACGGCTGGTTCACCCTCTGATGCGCGGCCCGATCCTGGTCACCGGCGGCAACGGGCAGCTCGCGACCTCGCTCGCGCAAGCGGGCGGCGAGCGCGTGCATCGCGTCGGCCGCCCCGAGTTCGACTTCGACCGGCCGGACACGATCGACGCCGCCTTCAAAGCCGCGTCCCCATCGATCGTCGTCAATGCCGCCGCCCACACCGGCGTCGACCTTGCCGAGACAGAACAGGAAGCGAGCCTGCGGGCCAACCGGGACGGCCCCCGGCTGCTTGCCGAGCTCTGCGCCACGGCCGGAGTTCCGCTCATTCACGTGTCGACCGACTATGTCTACGACGGTCGCAAGGGGGCGCCCTATGTCGAGACCGACAAGGTGGCGCCTACGGGCGTCTATGGCCGCACCAAGCGCGAGGGCGAGGAAGCGGCGCTGGCTGCCAACGCCCAGACCATTGTGCTTCGGACCTCCTGGGTTTTCTCGCCTTACGGCCGCAACTTCATCAAGACCATGCTCAACGCCCAGACCAGGACCAGCACGCTCAAGGTCGTCGCCGACCAGCAGGGCTCGCCCACCAGCGCGCCAGACCTCGCCGAGGCGATCCTCGCCATCGTGCGCAGGATCGAGACCGGCGGCTTCGACCCCGCTCTGACCGGCATCTATCACGCCGCGAACCGCGGCTTCACCACCTGGCACGGACTGGCGACCGCCACGTTCGAGGAAGCCCGGCGGCACGGCCGGACGATGCCGGATGTCGGCGCGATCAAGACGGAAGACTGGCCCACCCCTGCGGCCAGGCCGCCCGACACCAGGCTCGACTGCAGCAAGCTGGAGCGGACCTTCGGTGTCGAACTGCCCGAGTGGCGCCCCAGTCTGGCTCGAACAGTCGACGAGATCCTGGCCAGCAATTGAACGACAGCGTGGCGGTGCTGCTCTCGATTTTTGAGGGACATCGCTACCTCCGCGAGCAGCTCGCCAGTCTTCGCGACCAGACCCACGGCCGATGGCGCCTGTTCTGGCGCGACGACGGCTGCGATGACGGCTCGCGCGCGGTTCTCGCCGAGTTTGCCGAAACGCTGCCGGCCGGACAGTGCGTCCGGCTCGGCGACGACGGGCAGCATCGCGGAATTGCCGACAGCTTCCTCTTTCTGCTCCGCCTGTGTGTCGGGTCCGGCTCGGACGATCTCGTCGCGTTCGCCGATCAGGACGATGTGTGGCTGCCCGAAAAGCTGGCGCGCGGGACCCGCGCCCTCCTCGGCCTCCCGGCCGGCACGCCCGCGCTCTACTGCGCGCGTCAGATGCTCGTCGACGAGCGGGGCCGCACGCTCGGGCCGTCGCCGGACATCCGCCGGCCACCCTCATTCCCGGGCGCGCTCGCGCAGAACATCGCGACCGGCTGCACGGTCATGCTCAACCGGGCCGCCGCGTGTCTGATCGCCTCTCTCGATGCCCCGCCGGGAACGCTGCACGATTGGTGGTCCTACATCGTGGTCACCGCCGCGGGGGGAGACATCCTGGTGGATGGCATCCCGGTCGTTCTCTACCGCCAGCATGGCCGCAACGCCGTTGGTGCACCGTCCAACCGGCTCCGGCGCGGGGCAGGCGCGCTCCGTCGCGGTCCAGCCGACTTCATGACGTTGCTGCGCCAGCACGTCACGGCCCTGCGCGCCGGCGGCCGGGCCTCGGAGCAATCATCCGACAGGCTGGACAGGATCGACCGTGCGCTCCGCGGCGGTCCAGCCGACAGGCTTCGCGTCTTGCGCAGCCTCGACCTTCACCGCCAGACCTGGGCCGAGACGGCGATCTTCAATCTGTGGTTCCTGATCGGGTAGCCTCGACCGCAAGGTCCGAGGTGATCGCGTGTCTCATGTGTGCCGGCACGGCGGCGCAGGCCTCGACCGGCGGCACCAGAGGCAACCGGATCCGGCGCGCCAGCAGATGCAGTCTGGAGGCGGACGGTGGGCCGTAGACGGTATCCCCCACCACGGGGCACCCGAGCGCCGCGCAATGCACCCGCACCTGATGCGTTCGCCCGGTCAACGGCCGCAACTCCAGCCACGTCACCGTCCCGTCGCCGGCGAGCAGGCGCCACCGTGTGATCGCCATCAAGCCGTCCGTCGTCTCCGCCATTTGCCATGACCGTTCGTGTTCGACCCGCCCGAGCCGTGATCGGACCTCGCCGGCGCTGCCATCAGGTTTTCCCAGCACGACCGCCCAGTAGATTTTGTCTGCCCTTCCGTCGGCAAAGCAGGCTTGCGCCGCCAGCAACGCCGACCGGCGCAGTGCCACCACGAGGCATCCCGCGGTGTCCCGGTCCAACCGATGCGCGAGCCAGGGCCCGCGGCGAAACCGCCCCAGCTCGCCGAACCTGTCCTCCACGCTCGATGCCGGATCCGCGCGCGATGCATGCACAGCTAAGCCGGCCGGCTTATCGACAACCGCAAAGCGGCTGTCGCGAAACAGCACGGGCAGGCGATCCTGGGCGTTCAGTCGAGCAGCTCGATCGCCGGTGCCACGCCGTGATCCGCGGCCAGCCGGCGTTCCAGCCGGTCCGCAAACGCGCCGACCCGTGTGCGCTCGACACCGCACACGAAGGCCAGCACCGGTCGGCCGCCGCTACGAAGGCATCGCGCGTCGCCGAAGCATTCGGCCAGCCGCGCGCAGATGTCCGCATCGTCGTAATCGTCGGTCAACGGCAGCCGCAACGAAGCGGTCAGACGGTCGTCCCCTGCCCTGGTGGACGCGCCCGCCAGCAGCTCGTTGGCGAACACGAGCAGGAACGGCATCGCCAGCGTGGTCTCGGCGAGATAGGTACGCAGCGGATCGATCCGCTGCGGCAGTCCATCGTACCAGAAGAACGTCATCTCGATGAACGAGCGGCCGAGCAGCTGCAGCCGCGCGATCTCCTGACGCAGCGCCGCCTTGAGGCTGGTGATTGCCGGCTGCCGGTCCCGATGCTCCAGGTAATGCAGCAGCGGGTTGTTGGCGACCGGGTCCCGCGGACCAACGCCCGACATGTGCCGGGCGGCGTAGAACGCGGTGTCGAAATCGGCCGATGGATTGACCCCTTCGGCCGCACCGAAGCGCATGTAGTGCTCGAACGGGTCGACCTTGCGATAGACGATGTCCCGCCTGCGGGCACGATACCAGGCCGGATCGAATTCCGGCAGCGGACTGACGTTCTCGCTCCTGCGACGCTCCAGGAAGTAGCGCAGCGGGTCCACTCCGGGCGGCAGGTGCTGACTGCGTCGCACCCATGCCGGATCGAAATGCCGCGCCGGCCGAACGCCCGAATTCCGGTAGCGTGCATAGTGCAGCAGTGGATCGAGATCCTCGCCGTCTGCCATGAAGCGAGCCCGATACCAGACCGGATCGAAGTAGAAATTGGGCGCACGGTGCTCGCGCCAACCATACTCGACATAATGCAGCAGCGGGTCGGTACCCGAGGCAGCGACGTCGGGCGAGCTGACCTGGTAGTGGTCGCGATCGAACAGGCCGAGCGCCTCCAGCCTCCTCGCGTGCTCGGCGGCCGACAAGGCGCCCGAAATCCCGCCGGTCGCCGGGCCGAACGGCAGCGTCACCAGAGGCAGACCGAGTACCGCTACGGCGCTGGCGAAATCCGCCGGCAGGTCCGCAAGCCGGGCGATCCGGCCCAGCACGCTGCGGCGTGTCGCGAACACGCCATCGGCCGCTACCCCGCCGGTCCGGCGGTCAGCCAACCACGCCATCAGCCGGTCGAGCGCCTCCCGGTCCGCGACCGCCGTGCCATCCTCGACCAGCACGACATGCTCCGCAGACCTCCCGCGACAGATCGTCTCCGCGCACGATCGCACATCGCCGTCGCCGGGCAGCGACTGCAGGTCGATCCCGCCGTCCGTAGGGCCGGTCCAGGCGGCGCTCGCGTTCTGGCTGCGGAACCTGACCGAGACCAGCGCATGCTTCGCGTGGCGGCGCTCCGGCGCGCCGTCGCCCGCGGCGCCGCCGAGCAGCGCGTCCGGCACGCGCGCCAGCGAACCTTGCTCCGCCAGGGTACACAGCATCCGGTCGAGCGCGCCGGGCGCTTCGGCCCAGACCGCGAGCAGCGCCGCCTTTCGTACAACCGCCGGCAGCCCCGCGGGCAGCGGCTGCGGCCCGAGTGACACCAGGTCGGGCGGCATATCGTTGTCGATGACTTCGGCCACAGCCAGCAAACCGCCGGGGGCGAGCGTCACCTCCGGCGGCAACAGCACCAGCCACGCGCCCGCGGCCGCCTCGGCGGCGGTGATAGCTGCCGGCACATCCGGCCGGCGTTGCAGCAGACGCACCCGCAAGTCTCCGCCGCGCAATGTGGTTCTCGCAGGCGCATCCTCCGGCGGCGGCAGCGCGTCCGCGACGAGGCAAGCCTCCCAGAACGGATAGAGCTGCTCCCGCAGCCCGTCATCGAACGCCTCGCAGACCACCGAGAACGTCGGCAGCCGCGCCGGCCAGGCGATCCGCTCGCGCGCCGGATCGGGAGGCACGAACAGCGTCAGGCTGGCGAGCGCGGTTGACGCGAACCCGTCCGCGGTCCCACCGCCGAATTGGAGAGCGGCCAATCGGTCCCGTATCCGCGCACCGATCGCGCGTGCGCCGAAGGCTTCGTCCATGCGGGTCTGTCCCGCTGCCCCGCGTGCGTCGCCGCCGGTGACCGCCGCGCGCATCGCCCGAACCAGCGCGCCTGCGTCCGGCTCCCCCCAGACCGCATGCTGCAGGTAGGGACCGGCGCGCCGCCCGACCTCCACCAGCCGCGCGGCGACAGGATAGCCTGTCGTCTCGTCGAGGAAGTCGCGGTTGCCCGAATAGTCGGTTCCGATCACCGCACGGCCGGCCGCGATGAATTCGGCCAGATTGAGCCCGAACCCCTCCGATCGGTGCGGCGAGACGAAGGCGTCGCAGGCGGCCTGCAACGCGTGCTGGTCCGCCTGCCCCAGCCTCGCCCCGATCATCCCGATATTCTCCGCACCTCGGCGCGCCGCCAGCAGCCGCCCGACGAGATCGGCCGGTGCGCCGTGATGCTTGATGACGAGCACGCGACGCGGGTCCGGCCCGAACGCGTGCCGGAAGGCGGCGATCGCCGCGAACGGGTTCTTGCGCTGCTCGGTGCTGCCGGCGTCGAACGCGCACATGAAGACGTAGGCTTCCTGGGCAAGCCCGAACCGCTCGCGCGCCGCAACCCGGTCCAGCGCCGGTGGTGGAACAACCGGCAGCGGCATCAGATGAACCGGCACCGGCGAGGCCGCCGCAATCGACGCCAGCTCGAAGCGGGAATTGGTCCAGACCTCGTCGACCAGCGCGAACGCGGCGTGCCAGTCGGGCCGGAAAGCGGCGAGCTCCCAGGCCCAGACCGCGATCGTGTAGGCGGAGTCGAACGTCCCGTCCGGATAGAGCCCGCAAAGCCTCCGAATCTGGTCGGCGTTGGCCAGCACCAGGTTGATCCGGTAGCGCACGGGTGCGGTCAGCTCGGCGGCCGTGATCCGGGCATGCCCGGCCTCGACATCGTAAGGGTGGATGTCGAACGGCACGCCGCTCTCCCGCAGCGCGCCCAGAAGATTGCGCGCGGCGGTGCCGAGCCCGCTGATCGCCTCGAACGGCCCGAACACATTGACCCCGAACGGTCGCGCCGCGATCTCGCCGGGATCGATGTGGCGCGGTGCCGTGCGGCCCACGCCGGGTGGGTAGCGCCCTTGGGCGTGCCCGACGCTGGTCCAGTGCCGCCAAGCTCCCTCGACGTCGAAACCGATCTCGGCGCGCACGTCCTCGTTGGCGTAGAGGTAGCTCGCGCCATCGAAGGCGCGCTCGTCGCGACCGAACTCGTCCAGTCCGAGCCTGATCGGTTCGGCGAAACTCAAGCGTGCAGTCGCGAGAGGAACGCGCGCAGCCGGTCGCTGCTCGGCGATGCGAAGACCTGTTCCGGCGGCCCCTGCTCGACCAGTTCGCCGCTGTCCATGAACAGCACGCGGTCGGCGACGCGACGCGCGAAGCCCATCTCGTGCGTCACGCAGACCATCGTCATGCCCGACCCGGCCAGCTCGACCATGACGTCGAGCACTTCGCCGATCATCTCGGGGTCAAGTGCCGAGGTCGGCTCGTCGAGCAGCATGATCCGCGGCCGCATCGCGAGCGCGCGCGCGATCGCGACCCGCTGCTGCTGGCCTCCCGAGAGCTGCCCGGGATATTTCCGCGCCTGCTCGGGCACGTGCACGCGCGTGAGGAACTCCATCGCCGTCGCCTCCGCCTCGCCCCGCTTCAATCCCCGGACCCGCATCGGCGCCAGCGCGCAATTGTCCAGCACCGTCATGTGCGGAAACAGGTTGAACGACTGGAACACCATCCCGACGTCGCGACGCACCCTTCCGAGTGCCGCGCGATCGTCCGACAGTTCGACGCCTTCGACCACGATGCGCCCATCGTCATGCGGGTCGAGACGGTTGACGGTCCGGATCAGCGTCGACTTGCCGGAGCCCGATGGTCCGCACACCACGACCCGCTCGCCGCGTGCGACCGCGAGCGAGACGTCGCGCAACGCGTGGTGCGCGCCGTGCCACTTGTTGACCCGCTCGAGCAGGATTGCAGTTTCGCTCATGCGCGCATCCTTGCCGAGGTCCCCGGCCGCCGCCAGACTCCGAATCGCATGCTGCATCTGATTAAGCTCGCCGTCGGCTCCCGCAATCAGGCCGATCTCGCCGGCTGGCAGCGCGCGCGCACGCGGCCGGGCGTACCGGTCGAGATACGCACCCGCCAGTTCCCGAAGCGCGCGCCCGAGCTGGTCGACGGCGGCTCCCTCTATTGGGTCATCGCCGGCCTGGCGACGGTCCGGCAGGCAATCCTCGCGTTACGCGAGGTCCGGCGCGAGGACGGCCTGCGTGCGACCGCCATCATGCTCGATCCTCGCTTGGTCCCGGTGCTCCCTCGCCCGGTACGTGCCTTCCAGGGATGGCGTTACCTGCGCGAGACCGACGCTCCCCTCGATGTCGGCAGCGTCGAACCTGATGGCATCCCGGGAGAACTCAGGCGTCGCCTTGCGGAGCTGTGCCTATTGTAGAGAGGGTCCGGGGCCGCCTGCACCGGCGGGGTCCAGGGGCGGCGCCCCTGGCGCTCACTGCAGAAAAGCTGCCGCAGTCCGCAAGCTCAACGCCATGATCGTCAGCGCCGGGTTTGCCGCCAGCGAGCTCGGAAACACCGAGTTGTCGCAGATCCAAAGGTTTGGCACCTCGTGACTGCGCCCGACCGGATCGACCACGCTCGTCTCGGGGCTGGCCCCCATGCGGCAGGTCCCGATCGTGTGCGCCGACCGCTCCAGCGACCAGATGTCGGTCGCCCCCGCCGCCTCCCAGACCGACGACAGCAACCGGACCGCGTGCGCGTGGATCGCCCGCTCGTTCGGACCATAGCTGAAGTGGATCATCGGCTTGGCGATCCCGTTCGCATCGAGCTCGTCGGACAGCTCGAGAAAATTACCCGCTTGCGGCAGCGTTTCGCCATTGATGCCGATGCCGGCGACGTGATTGTAGCGATCGAGATAGTCGACCAGCGCGCGGCCCCAGATCCCGCGCCCGCGCGCCACCTGGTTCGCCCAGGTGACCGGCAGGATGCCGAGGCTCTGCACCAGATAGCCGCCGGCGAAATCCGCGTCTCGTGGACGCAGCGTGTCCTCGGTGATCAGCGACGACGGGTAGCCGCGGTTCGGCCGCGTCTCGGCGACGAACGTGCCCCAAACCTGGGTCGCCACATGCGCCATGTAGTTGCGCCCGACCTGGCCACTGCCGTTGCCAATCCCGAGATGGAGCAGCAGGCGCGGCGTCTCTATGGCTCCGGCGCAGAGGAACACCGCACCGCAGCGCTGCCGGACATCGGCCCCGCGAGACCGATAGACGACCCCGGTGATCCGTCCCGAGCGGTCGCGCTCGAGGTCATGGACGAAACACCCCGCCCGTATTTCCGCCCCGAACGTGACCGCCTGCGGCAGGAAGGTGACGTCCATGCTCGACTTGGCACCATTGCGGCAACCCTGATGACAGGCGCCGCAACTGACGCATCGCTGCCGAAACGGCCCGCTCGGCTGTTGCCTATCCTGCGAGACGAGGGCGGCCGGAGCGTCTGCCGTCCGCAGTCCGATCAAATTGCAACCCGCCTGCATGAGCTGCGCCGGCGCGTTACGTGGCACCGGCGGGAACGGGTAATGCCGGCCCGTATCCCATGGATAGGGGTCAGGCCCCGACACGCCGATCGTCTCTTCGACCCGTTGCATGAACGGCAGCAGCGCCTCGAGCTCGAACGGCCAGTCCTCGCCGACCCCCGCCTCGGTACGGATCAGCCAGTCCCGCCGGTCCGGCCGTGGGCAGAACGCCCCCCAGTGCAGCATCGAGCCGCCGACGCCGATGCCGCTGTTGTTGGCGCCGAACGCTTGCCGGTTGCTTCCGGCGCTCAGCCGCTCGTCCGACCAGTAGAGGTCGGATGCGGCGACTTCGTCGGGTGTGAAGTCCGTCGGCTCGCGGCATCCGCCCGCTTCAAGTGCCACCACACGCAGCCCCGCACGCGCGAGCTCCGCCAGCAACGGCGCACCCCCGGCGCCGGTGCCGATCACGACCGCGTCGACCGGCTCGCCCGGTCCGTAGGCCCGCATCGCGTCGAGCCTCAATGCGCCGTTCCGACCGGCTCCCAGTCCTCCCTCCGCCCCAGCCCGACCTCGACGAAACCGCTCTTGCGCTCGCCGTCCCCGCCATTTGCCAAGCCGCTGTAGCCGATCCTGGCCAGCGTCGCCGGATGCGCCATGTAGGCACGCGTCGCTTCGGCCCGCACCTCTTCGAACCACAGCGCCATCTGCGCGCCCGTCAATGGACCGGCGCTCTGATGGTCGCCCGACGCGATGCTACGGAGCAAGGCCTCCCGTCCAGCCGTGTCCGACGTCGCAAAACCTGCGGCCTCCAGCGTGTCGAGCCCGGCTCGGTAGGCCTCCCGATCGGAAGGCAGCTCTGCAAATCGCCAGCCGTCGCCGATGCCTGCCGCGAGTTCTGCGTCGATCTGCGCGGCGAGATCGATCCAAGCCTCCGCCGACTGTGGCACCAGATGGTCGGCCAGCGTCCGGAGCGTCTCGATCTGACTCGCACTCACCGCCACGGGAGCCCGATCGCCATAGTCGGGTGCCGCACGCGCAAGATTGACGTCGCGTGTCCGCGCGCTCACCCGATCGGTCTGCAGCAGCGCGAGAAAAGAGGGCTCGACATGATCCTCAATCAGCCGCGCAACTTCGCCAGGTCGCTCGAGCGGTAGCAGATGTCCGGCTCCGTCGATTGCGACCACGCGCGCCCGCTCGAAGTGACTGGCTGCAATCCGGTCCTGGGTCTCTCGACCAAGCGGGCCGTCCGCGCCACCCGCCACCAGCAGGGTGGGGGTCCGCAGCCGCCCGACCCGCGAAGAAAGGTCCTCGCGGCTGCCACACTCGAGCCAGGCGCGCCAGGCGCCACGGTCGGCGCGGAGAATGTCGTCGGCCGCACCTTCGTGCAGGATCGGCTCAAGCGCATCGCCGACGTTCTGCGCGATGAATTCATCCGCCTCCTGGCGGCTCCGCTCCGGGTCGCCCGCGAACCAGCCCAGCATGGTCGCGCGCTGTTCGCCCGTCATCGGTTCCGGACCAGGCGGAGAGCCGGCGAGCAACACCAATCGCAGCAGGCCTTCGAGACCAGCCTCCCCGTCCTCCGACCTTCTCGCGAGAACGGCGGCGACCTTCGCTCCCATGCTGTGCCCCACCAGCACGGTGCGGAGCGGCGCCAGGGCTCGTATGACGGCGGCGACGTGATCAGCCATCGCGTCGACCGTCCGGCCCGGCAGGGCGGACGCGTCGCCGAAACCCGGCAGGTCGACGCAGACGCACGGAAACGAGGGGAGCCGGTCGGCGACGGACGACCAAATCCTGGCACTGCCTCCCAGGCCGTGAAGACAGACCAAGGTCGGACGATCGGGGCGTGTCATCGGCATCAACGGCACCTAAGGCCGCCGACGAAAACGACTAGGTATTCCCGACCAAAAACGCCAGCCCGCGCCTCGTCACTCGGTGCCCATCCGCGTCGCGTCGACGAAACCTTCCGTCGCGTCGTCGATCGCGCGTGAACGCCGGCCGCCAGGAGCATGGACGTAGAGCTGCCTGCGGTCGTAGCTGGCCGAGAAATCCGGCCGGACTCCCATCTCGTAGCGCGGCGGCCGCGCATGGTCGGCCATCTGCAGCGCCGGATCGAAGACCGAGTTGAACTTCCACATCATGCTGACGAAGTTCGTCTGTCCGCGCAGCAACAGCCGCGCCGCGAGCCCCATCGTTGTCTTCAGGGCACCGAAGCCCAAGTGCTTGCGGTTGAGCACCTGCTGGGTCTTGACCAGCTCGGCGTAGAATTCGGCCAACGGCAGTCTGGTCGGCAGCACCGCATGCTGGATGTCGAACAGGCGATAGTCCCGCGTGGTCAGCCGCCGTTCCTCCCGGTGCCAGATCTCGGTTCCCGGATAGGGCGTGTTGACCGAGATGTTTACCACCTCCGGGATTTCCAGGCACCATTGACGGACCGTCTCGAACCGCTCCCGATCCCAGTCAGGGTCGGCGATCAGGTTGACCGCGACGATGATGCCGAGCGAACGCGCGAACTCCAGCGCCTCGTAATTCTGCCCGAGAGATGTTCGCTTGCGGAACTTCCTCAATCCTTCCTCGTCGATCGCCTCCAGCCCGATGAACATGTATTCGAGACCGATCCGTCTCCAAAGGCGGAACACCTCCTTGTTGCGCAGCAGCACGTCGCCGCGCGTCTCCATGTAGTACTGCTTTTTGATCCCCCTTCTCGCCGCGAGCTCGCCGATCGCAGTGCCGTGCTGCTCGTGAACGAACGCCACGTCGTCGACGAGGAACACGCCGGGCTCGCCGATCCGCTCGAGTTCCTCGACCGCCGCCTCCGGCGAGGCCGTCCGATACGACCGTCCGTAGAACGTCCAAGCCGAGCAGAACGTGCAATCCCACGGACAGCCGCGTGCGAACTCGACCGACGCGCACGGATCGAGCGTGCCCAGGAAATATTTGCGACGATGACGGAGCTTGTGACGCAGCGGCCGCAACTCGTCGAGGCTCTGGACGAATACCGGGGGCGGCCCGGCGCCGTCCGCGGTAATGACGCCCGGCACGGAGCCGAGCCCGCCCGAGCTGCTCCGGCTTGCCCAGGCCGCTTCGAGCAATGCCGCGACCGATGCCTCGCCTTCGCCGCGCATCACGCAGTCGATCGCGCCCTCCGCGTGCGCCAGCACGTCGGCCGCCACGAACGACACCGAATGGCCGCCGACGAAGATGAAGATCGCGGGATGCTTCACCCGGGTCGCCCGCGCGAGGTCGATGATCTCCGGAATGTTGGCCAGGTAGTTGCCAGAAAAGCAGATCGCGTCGGGTTCGAAATCCTCGATGTGGCGCCAGTAATCCTTGTGCGTCTCCACCTGCAGGTCGAGGAGCATCGCCTCGTGTCCGGCACGCTCGGCGGCCGCCGCAATCAATTCGAGACCGAGAGGTTCGAGCCGGAGGAACACACGCGTGTACATCAGCGCGCTCGGATGGACGGCGAGCAGCTTCAAGCGACCGATCCTTCGTTGTCGGCCGCAGTCTGCACGACGGCGAGCCGGCGGCAAACGCGCGGACCGGTCAAGGCAGCAGGTCACCCTGCCGGGGCCGGCCCCCCAACGCCGTGACTGCCCGCTCGCCGTCGGCGAAGCGCAACGTCAAATCCGCACCCGGCGAAATACCCGACGCGCGGGTGACCGGATGCCCGGCCCGGTCCCGCACCATCGCGTAGCCGCGTGCCAGCACCGCCTCGTGCGACACCGAGGCGAGCCGCGCCGACAGGCCTTCCAGCCGCGCCCGCCTCTCCCGCAGCGTCGCGAGCAATGGTGCTGCCGAGAGACGCGCCCGTTCCGACCGGTGCCTGACTCGCGCCAGTGCTGCCGCAAATGCCTGCTCCCGGTGCATGCTCGCCAGTGCAAGCTGCCCGCGGCGCGCGGCGATCAGCTCGTGCGGCCGCGGAAAATGCCGCTCCGCGCTGACCAGCGCCGCGCGTCGCCGCCCGAGCAGGTTCGGCAGCGCAAGCGACAGCCGGTGCGCACGGTCGTCGAGCCGCTGACGCCCGAGACCCACCAGGCCCGGCAGGTCGACAAGGCGGCCGGCCGCCTTGTCGAGACGCCCACGCGCACCCTGCAGCGCACGCGCCAACCCCGCCGCGAGCCGCGCCGCCCTGTGCGTCAGGTCCGCCACCAGCTCCGAACGCACCGGCACCGCGAGCTCGGCGGCCGCCGTCGGCGTCGGCGCCCGCCGGTCGGCCGCGAAGTCGATCAGGGTCGTGTCCGTCTCGTGCCCGACCGCCGAGATCAGCGCGATCCGGCACGCGGCGGCTGCCCGCACCACAACCTCCTCGTTGAACGCCATCAGATCCTCTAGGCTGCCGCCGCCGCGCGCGACGATCAGCACGTCGGGGCGTGGCGGCTCGCCGCCCGGCCGCAGCCGGTCGAAGCCGGCGATCGCCTTGGCGATCCGCTCCGCCGACCCTTCGCCCTGCACCGGAACCGGCCACAGCAGCAGCGGTCTGGGAAAGCGTCTGGCGATCGTCGTGCGGATGTCATGCAGCACCGCACCTTGCGGCGATGTCACCAGCCCGATGATCGCGGGCAGGCGGGGCAGCGGCCGCTTGGCGGCGGCGTCGAACAAACCCTCCTCGGCAAGCCGGACGCGCAGGGCCTCCACCCGGGCCAGCAAGGCGCCGGCGCCGGCATATTCAAGCCGCTCGACCACAAGCTGGTAGGTCGAGCGTTCGCCATAGGCAGTGATCCGGCCCGTCGCGATCACCTCGACGCCGTTCTCCGGCTTCAGGCCAAGCCTGGACACCGCGGTGCGCCAGACCACGGCGGCGATCTTCGCGTTCTCGTCCTTCAGCGACAGGTAGATGTGGCCCGATGGGTAACGCTTCAGTTCCGTGATTTCGCCGCGGATGCGCACGCGGCCGAAACTCGTCTCCAGCGTGCGCTTGACCGCGCCGGAGATTTCCGAGACCGAGTATTCGGGGACGTTGGTGGGCTCCATCACCCGAGCCTAGAGCAGGAAGCTCGGGGGCGCTCCCCCCGAACCCCTGCCAAGGGGCGGCGCCCTTGGATCCCTTACCGAAGGTTGAACAATGCGGGTGCTGGTGGTCGGGTCGGGCGGACGGGAGCATGCGCTGGCAGCCGCGCTGGGCATGACCGCCGACGTCATCACGGCTCCCGGCAATACGGGTACGGCGCTCGCAGGGGCGAACTATCCTGTCGAGGCGACGGACATCCCGGGGCTGGTGGCGTTGGCGCGCCGGGAGAACGTCGACCTGGTTGTCCCCGGCCCCGAGGCGCCGCTCGTGCTCGGACTCGCCGACGCCTGCGCCGAGGCCGGGATCCCCTGCGCCGGTCCGTCCGCCGCGGCGGCTCGCCTGGAAGCCAGCAAATCCTTTGCCCGCGAAGTCGCCGAGGCCGTCGGCGTTCCCGGGCCACTCTGGGAACGGTTCGATGACCAGGAGGCGGCGTTGGATTTCGTCCGCCGCCGTGGCGCACCGATCGTGATCAAGGCCGACGGCCTCGCCGGCGGCAAGGGCGTCGTCGTTGCCGCCACTCTGGAGGAAGCCGAAGCCGCGATCTCCCGTCTCGGCGTTCCGATGCTCATCGAGGAATGCCTCGAAGGCAACGAGGTCTCGCTGTTCGCGCTGTGCGACGGCGAGGACGCGATGCTGCTGGGCTCGGCCCAGGACCATAAGCGCCTCGGGGACGGGGACACCGGCCCCAACACCGGCGGCATGGGCGCCGTGACACCGCCGACCGGCTTCGGCCGGGCCGCTCAGGGCGAGGCGCTGCACCACTTCATCCTGCCGGTCCTGGCCGAGATGAGTCGCCGCGGCACCCCGTTCCGCGGCATTCTATTCGCCGGCCTGATCCTGACCGGCGCCGGTCCTCGGCTCCTCGAATACAACGTCCGCCTCGGCGACCCGGAGGCGCAATGCCTGCTGCCGCTGCTCCGCTCGGATCTGGCCGCGGCGCTGCTCGCCTGCGCCACGGGAAGCCTGCGCAAAGCGCCCTGGCAGCTCGCCGACGACGCGTCGGCCGCCATCGTCATGGCCGCTCCCGGCTACCCGGACGCGCCGCGCCCGAGCAGCCCGATCGCAGGAATCGCGGAGGCCGAAGCCCTCCCGCTGGTTCGCGTCTACCGAGGTGCGGGCGGGCGTGTGTTGACGATCCAGGCCAGTGGCCCGGACCTGTCGCTGGCCCGCGACGCCGCCTATGCCGGCATCGCCTGCATCGAGTGGCCGGACGCACAATTTCGCCGCGACATAGGCCTGCGCGCGCTTGCTTGAGCGCTGGTTTCCCAGACAAGCCTTTGGCCGTAGCCCCAAGGCTTGTTTAAGTTGCGGAAGCCTTGAGCCTCCTGTAGGCACTTAGGCGAAGTTCCTCAGCGGGCTTCTCAGCGCCATGCCTGGGGGGGCACATGACGCATTCTCGACGAGCGGCAAGCGCCCGCTCGACCGCTCGCCTCATCGTTGCGGTAGCCGGGCTTGGCGGCCTTGCTGCCTGTGCGGGACAACCGACGATTCCGGCGACCGAGGAAGCGGCGCAATACCGCGCTCACGCCCAGAACTACTATCATCCGCCGGGGCCGCCCTGGGATCCGTGGGGTCCCTACATCAAGGAAGCGTCGCAGCGCTACGACGTCCCCGAATCCTGGATACGCGCGGTCATGCACCAGGAATCCGGCGGCCAGGAGTTCGCCGTGTCGGTCCCGGGCGCGATGGGCCTGATGCAGGTCATGCCGTTCACCTACGACCTGATGCGCGAGCAGTACAACCTTGACGACGACCCCTACGATCCGCGCAACAACGTGCTCGCCGGCACCGCCTACATCCGCCAGATGTATGACATCTATGGCTCGCCTGGCTTTCTCGCCGCCTACAACGCGGGTCCCGGCCGGGTCGACGACTATCTGACCCGCAATCGTCCGCTGCCGGCGGAGACGCGCCACTACGTCGCCGCCATCGGTCCGCAGGTCGCCTTCGACAGCCCGCATAGTCGCAGCCAGGCCGACCTGATGGCGATGAACTACGAGCACGGCGACGATGCAGTCGCCTCCGAGCCGGTCGACCCCGCCTTGACCCGTTCGGTGCAGACGGCCTGGGCTCGCCGGTCCGACGAAGACTCGGGAGCGACAGAGCCGTCGAACGAGGTCGCCGACGCGCGGCCGGTGGCCACGGGCAGTCCGGCCAGCGTCCACGCCGCCTGGGCCAGCCGGATCTCGTCCGCACCGATCGAGGTCGCGTCGGTTCCCGAACCGTCGCGCACCGTCTTCGAGCCGGCGCCGACACCACGTCAGGCGACCATCCTCCCCCCCCAGGAGCCGGTGCCGCTGGCCTCCTCGCGACGCGTCTCGCCACCCCGCGCGGAGCTGGCCGACAGCGTCGCCGAGGCGCCGGATCCGGCGCCGGCCCCACGCGCGCGACATGTGCGGTTCCGCTTCGTCGAGACGGCGGTCGCCGACACTCTGCCGCTGCGCGCGCCGGGCGCGCGCGGCGCCGTCAGCGGGCACTGGTCGATCCAGGTCGGTGCGTTCGGGTCGCCGAATGCCGCCAACCAGGCTGCCGGTTCGGCCAGGCTGCAGCAGGCGTCGCTGCTCGGGCACTCGCATGCGCAGATCGCCAGCGTCCGCGACCGGCATGGCAAAATCTACCGTGCGCGGCTGACTGGCTTGTCGCGCGAGGCTGCGGTACGGGCCTGCGAGCATCTTCGACGTGGCGACTGCATCGTCGTGTCGCCGGACGGACAGCTCTGACGGAACACTAGCTGGTGATCTGCACCCGCAGGCCGCCTTCCCGCTTGACGACATTGATCGCGACCTCGTTGCCGAGCCGCTTGAGGTGGATGGTGCCGCGGGCCTCGCCGATCGAGAGATTGTAGAGCGTCATCTCGTCGATGAACGGAGGCAGTCGCGGACGGTCGAACAGCACCGTGCGTGTGGCCGGCTCGAACCGGATGCCCAGCGTCGACTGCACCAGCGCCGGCAGCGTCGTCGCCGCCCAGGCTTGCGGCGAGCACGCGACCGGGTAGCGCACCGGACCAAGACCGCGCTCGCGCGGAAATCCGCAGAACAGCTCCGGCAGGCGTCGCTGATCGATATGGAAGGCGGCGTCAAACAGCCCGGTGAACAGGCGCTCCGCCTCGTCCTTCAGCGAGAGATGGGAAAAGCCGAGCGCGATCAAAGCGTTGTCGTGCGGCCACACGGACCCGTTGTGATAAGCCATCGGATTGAAGCGCGCCTCGCCGGTGGCGATCGTGCGGATGCCCCAACCCGAGAAGAACGCCCGGCTCATCAGGCCGTGAGCCACGCGTCGGCAGCGGTCCTCGCGCGCGATGCCGGTCATCAGAAGGTGGCCGGCGTTGGAGCTGCGCACGCGGCAAGGTCGCTTGCTACCGTCCAGCGCCAGCGCATAGGTGTCGATGTCCTCGCACCAGAAAGCATCCTCGAAGGCGTCGCGCAGCCGTTTCGCCTCCTCGCGCAGAGCAACGGCGCGGCCGGCGTCGCCAAGGCGGGCCGCCATGCCCGCCGCCAGCATCTTGGCCGCGAATACGTAACCCTGGACCTCGACCAGCGCGATCGGACCCTCGGCGAGGGTACCATCGGCATGGAAGATGCTGTCGAAACTGTCCTTCCAACCCTGGTTCAGCAACCCGTTTTCGTTGCGTCTGCCATACTCGATGAAGCCGTCGCCGTCCCGGTCGCCATAGGTGTCGATCCAGGCCAGGGCTGCCTCGACATGCGGCCACAACATGCGAGCCGTCTCGATATCGTCGGTGCGCTCGAAATAAAGGCCGGCGAGCCAGACGAAGAGCGGCGTGCTGTCGACCGAGCCGTAATAATGCCGGAACGGCACCTCGCCCAGTTCCGCCATTTCCCCGTTGCGGACCTCGTGCAGGATCTTGCCCGGTTCGGCGTCGGCCAGGTCGTCGATGTTTCGGGCCTGATGACGCGAAAGATAAAGGAGCACGCCGCGGGCGATCGCCGGGTCGATCCAGAGCGTGTGCATGGCACTCACCAGCGCGTCGCGGCCGAACGCGGTGCTGTACCAGGGCACGCCGGCATACGGGTAGGGACCGGTCTCCTTGTCGGTCACCAGCATATAGAGATCGCAGATCGAGCGCCGGATCGCCTCGTTGAAGATCTCGTTGGACGTCTCGATCGCGGTTGCGCGGGCCGAGGACAGGCGAAGCGACCTGCGCGCCTCGACCAGGGAGAACAGGAAGGCCTGCGACGCCGATTGCTGCGCAGGGGCCGGGTCGCAGGCGATTTCGAAGTTCAGGATCACGCGTTTCTGCGGTGCCAGCGTGAAGCGGAAGGTGGCGCGGTCGTCCTCAAGCAGGAATGGCTTCGGCGAGAAGCGTATGCGGGTGGCGCGCCGCCGCCCGTCGAGCCCCACATAGGCGATGCTGACCTGCTCCGGGCCGAACACGGGTGCCAACCTGTCGCCGTGCCGCGCACGCTTCATGCCGCGTGTCTCGAACAGGTCGGCGAAGTCGGCGCCAAAGCCGATGGCGAGCGTGATGTCTTCGTCGCGATCGGAAAAGTTCCGCACCAGTATCCGCTCGTAGCAGGCGTTCCCGTAGATGAAGCGCGACCGGCGCAGATGGATGGTATCGTGGGCGAGTGCCAGTTCGCCTCCCGGCCCGTAGAAATCCGGATTGGTCAGGTCGCAGGTCAGCGTCGCGTTGTTGTCGCGGATGGTCGAGCTGAGCAGGATCGGCGTGACGCCATTGAGCTTGAGGTCGAGAAATGACAGGTAGCGAGTGTCGCGATGATAAAGCCCGTCGGCGATATCGGGTCCGGCGAGGATGTTGCCGTTGGTGTCGAACACGCCGAAGGTGTCGCCGCTCTTGAGCGAGTGCAGCCTCCGCTCGCCGAGCGACGCGCTGGCGCCGACGGCATAGGCGTGCTGGGTGGCGCTATCGTCCATGGCACGCTCCGTTGCTTGCGGCGGCGCAGAGTTAGCCGCGTGCGCACGGCAATGCCAGCGCTGATGAACCGCCACCGCCGGGCAGACGTTGCCGCCGCGGAGGTTGTCATGGCGGAACGGCCGGTCTGGCGCGGACAGTTGCGGTTGGCTTTGGTGAGCTGCCCGATCTCGCTGCACACGGTGCATCGCGAATCGAGCGGGCTGCACTTTCATTTCATCAATCCGCACACCGGACATCGCGTCCGCATGGTCACGCTCGACGCCGAGACCGACGAGGAGCTGCAGCGCGGCGACCTCAAACGCGGTTTCGAATTCGAGAAAGGGCGCTACATCGTCCTCGAAGATGCCGATTTCGAGGCGGCGCGGGTCGACAGCTCTTCGCTGCTGGTCATCGACAAATTTGTCCCCGCGGGCGAGATCGACCCGATCTACTACGACACCAGCTACTACGTGGCGCCCGACAGCGATGCCAAGCAGGGCAACGACGTCTACGCGGTGCTGCGCGACGCAATTGCGCGCACCGGCCGGGTCGCCCTCTCGCGCCTGGTGATCGCACGCCGCGAGCGGCCGGTGGCCATCCACCCGCTCGGCCCCGGCCTGGTTCTGCACACGCTCTACGAGACGCGCGACATCGCCGACGCGTCGGGCGTCTTCGGCGCGATCCCCCGAGCCAGGCCGGAGGCTGACATGGTGACGCTGGCGAGCCAGCTGATCGAGCGCCAGGCCGGGCACTTCTCGCCCGACGATGTCGAGGACCGCTACGAGAGCCGCCTGCGCGAGGTGATCGAGGCCAAGGTTCAGGGCGAGGACCCGGAGCCACCGCCGGAACGCACCGACGATGACGGCAAGGTGGTCGACCTCATGGCGGCACTCCGGCGCAGCCTGGGCCAGGAGGCGCCGTCTCGCCGGCCGGCCAAGGCCCCGCCCAAGACGGCAGCCAGAAAGGCGCCGGCCGCGCCGAAGGGCCGCGCACCGGCGCCGGCGCCGAAGCGTGCGAAAAAGCGCGCCTGACCTGTTCGCTGGCGGGATCAGCCGCTAAGGGAGCCGCAGATGTCCAGGGGTTTCATCATGGCGCGTGATCCGTCCACGAACGACTTCAAGGTGGCCGATCTCGGCCTGGCCGATTGGGGCCGCAAGGAAATCGCCATGGCCGAGGATGAGATGCCCGGCCTGATGGCGCTCCGCCGCGATCACGGTCGCGAGCGTCCGCTTGCCGGCGCCAGGATCGCCGGCTGCCTGCACATGACGATCCAGACCGCGGTCCTGATCGAGACCCTTACCGCGCTAGGTGCCACCGTACGCTGGTCGTCGTGCAACATCTTCTCGACCCAGGACCATGCAGCCGCCGCGATCGCGGCGACCGGCATCCCGGTCTTCGCCTGGAAAGGCATGGACGAGGAGCAGTTCTGGTGGTGCATCGAACGCACGGTGCATGGACCCGACGGGTGGACGCCGAACCTGATCCTCGACGACGGCGGCGACCTGACCAAGCTCATGCACGACAAGTATCCCGATCTGCTGGCCGACGTCCGCGGCATCTCCGAAGAGACCACCACCGGCGTTCACCGATTGCGCGACATGGCGCGCGACGGGACGCTGCTGGTGCCGGCGATCAACGTCAACGACAGCGTGACCAAGTCGAAGTTCGACAACCTGTATGGTTGCCGCGAGAGCCTGGTCGACGCCATCCGGCGCGGCACGGACGTCATGATGGCCGGCAAGGTCGCGGTCGTGGCTGGTTTCGGCGACGTCGGCAAGGGATCGGCGGCCAGTTTGCGCAACGCCGGCTGCCGGGTGCTGGTGACGGAAGCAGACCCGATCTGCGCGCTGCAGGCGGCGATGGAGGGCTACGAGGTCGTGACGATGGAGAATGCCGCGCCGCGGGGCGACATGTTCGTCACCGCGACCGGAAATGTCGACGTCATCACCATCGAGCATCTGCGTGCCATGAAGCACCGCGCCATCGTCTGCAACATCGGCCATTTCGACAGCGAGATCCAGATCGAGGCGCTGCGCAACTACACCTGGATCAACGTCAAGCCGCAGGTCGACGAGGTCGTGTTCCCCGACGGCAAGCGGCTGATCGTGCTCTCGGAGGGCCGTCTGGTGAACCTCGGTAACGCGACCGGCCATCCCAGCTTCGTGATGTCGGCCTCCTTCACCAACCAGACGTTGGCCCAGATCGAGCTCTGGACCGCTCCGCCGGGCCGTTACGAGCGCCGCGTCTACGTGCTGCCCAAGCAGCTCGACGAGAAGGTGGCGGCGCTCCACCTCGCCAAGGTCGGCGCGGAGCTCACCAGGCTGACCGCCAGGCAGGCCGACTATATCGGCGTCGGTGCGAACGGGCCGTTCAAGCATGAGCTCTACCGGTACTAAGCCAGCCTTGGGCTGGAGCCAGCCACCGGGCGGCGACAACATCGAGAATTTGCGCAATATTACGACAACAAAACCTTTACAAGCGTTCGAGACATGACTTTGCTGCGCTGCGACACAGTTTGACTGCAAGATAACTTGCAGCCGGCTGCAAAACGCGCGACGATGTGGCTCTTCCCCCGACGGAAACTGTTCAAAAGGGGCCGCGGGTCAGGTTGGGGACTATCGCGTGAAGACCATGAGCACGCCGAGGACGGAGGCTCTGCAACGAGCGCTCGCCGGTTGCGACGAGGGCTGCGCCGCAGACCTCGCATTTCTCGAGGCCTGGGAGGCCGACCCGCTGCCGGGGCCGGGTGCGGCATTGCGGATTGCCCAGATCCGGCGCGCCAATCCCGCCCTGGCTTCCGCTATCAGGGCGGAGCTCGCAGCACAGCGGCTGGCCGCTACGCGGTTCAGCGGCAGCCCAGAGATCCGGTCCCACCCGCCAGCACAAAGAAGCGATCGGCCTCCTGACTAGATTCTAACTTTCACGTGTTTGTCTTTGTTCTGCCACGATCGACACCAAATACTACGCCTGGCGGTCGTGAGGTCGACCGAGGGGAGATTCGAACATGCGTCGATCACTCATGGCCATCGTGGCCGCCTCAACCTTTGCTGCAGCCTCGCCGGCGTTGGCGTACGGCCATTTTGGCGGGGGTGGTTTCCACGGTGGCGGTTATGGAGGCTATCGCGGGGGCTACGGTGGTTACCGCGGCGGCTATGGCTACCGCGGCTACGGCTACGGGGGTGGTTTCTGTTGTGGCTACGGTTTCGGGTTTGGCGGTTTCGGGCTTGGCCTCGCGACCGGTGCTTTGGTTGGCGGTTTAGCGGCGTCTTCCTACGGCTATGGCTATGGCTATCCATATTACGGATATCCGTCTGCCTACGGCTACGCAGCTCCGGTCTACGCAGCCCCACCGGTGGTCTACGCGCCTGGCGGACCCGCCGGCTACTATGGCTACTGACGAGCCGAGCCTGCCTGCCGCGCCACCATCGTAAAGGCCCGTATGGCGCCGGCATCCTTTCTGCCCGTGTCGTCTTCAACACCAGTCGACACGTCCACCGCGCAAGCCCCGCTCGCCACCAAGGCGTCACCCACGTTTTCCGGCGTCAGCCCCCCTGCTAGCAACCAAGCCGTTGGTGCCGTCCAGCCCGACAGCATGTGCCAATCTAGGCGCGTGCCGTTGCCGCCGGGCCGGCCAGAGGATGGTGTCCTTGCCTCGACAACAAGGCGGCGTCCGTCGGTGCGCAGTGGCAACTCCGCCCGTCTAGTTACAGGCACCGCATGCCAGACCGGCAGGGCGAAACGCGATACCAGGGCCGTTATCCGTTCTGGCCGGTCGTAGACCTGCAACGCGGCGAGCGGAGCCTTCTCGAGCACGCGTTCGATCTCGGCATCGGACGGCGAGACGAACAGCCCCACCGGTAAGATCGACGACGACAGCGTCGAGATCAGGCGTGCCGCCCATGCAGCAGTGACATGACGCGGCGATCGCTCGAAGAAGACGAAGCCCACCCAGTCGACATCGGCGTCCACGCACGCGGCAGTGGCACGCTCGGTCGACACCCCGCAAATCTTGACGCCGACTCTCATGTCGCCGCCATCGCCGACGCGATCGCGCGGGCCGCGCCGCCCGGGTCCGCACTTCCGGTGATCGGCCGCCCGACCACGATCCAGTCCGCACCTGCGCGCATCGCTTCGACCGGCGTCATCACCCTCGCCTGATCGTCTGCCGGCGTTCCGGACGGCCTGATCCCCGGCACCACCAGACAGGCATTCGGCCCCAGTTCGGCGCGCAGCGCGGCCGCTTCATGCGCGCTGCAGACCACTCCGTCAGCGCCGGCCGCCATCGCCAGCCGAGCGAGCCGGAGCACCTGGCAACGAGCGCCGCCGTCGACCCCCACTGCGTGCAGGGCCTCGGCGTCAAGGCTGGTCAGCACCGTCACGGCCAGCAGCATGGTGCGGCCACCGCCAGCCTCATCGAGCGCCTCCCGCGCGGCCGCGATCATCGATGTGCCGCCGGATGCGTGCACCGTCAGCATCGCAGGCCCACGCCGGCCGGGGGCGCGCGCCGCTGCGGCTAGGGTGTTTGGTATGTCGGGCAGCTTCAGGTCGAGGAAAATCCGCGACGGGTCGAGCGAGACCACTCCGCCCGGTCCGTTTGCCGTAAAGAATTCGAGGCCCAGCTTCAGCAACCCACAATGCGGCCCGACCGACGCCGCCCACTCGCCGGCCTGCCGCGCGTCCGCGGTATCGAGTGCGGCGATCAGCCGCGACGGCGCCGCGGCTACGATGCGGGGATCAAGGGGATGGTCTCGGTGGGACGAGAACGAACCCCCGCCTTCAGCATCGCGACCTCTTCTTCCAATTGCCTGACCCGCCGTTCCGCGCGACGCGCTCGCCGGCGCTGACGCATCTCGCCGAACCAGACGATCAGCGCGCCAAGCAGAAAAAACAGCGCCGCCCCAAGCAGGATCGCAACCGAGAGGGGCACCAGAACCGTGTAACCCAGAAAACCGACGGAAACGGGAGCGCGATTGGAGAGCGCAAAGATCACCAGCACCACTACAAGCGGCAGAGCCACCATCAGCCGAAGCACTGTACACCCTCCCGGCTAGTGCATCGTTAGCGCGACATCTGCCGCGCCGGCGGACGCCGGTTGATCCGTTCGCGCAGCTCCTTGCCCGCCTTGAAGAACGGCACGACCTTCTCGTCGACGGCAACCGTCTCGCCGGTGCGAGGGTTGCGACCAACCCGCGCGTCGCGACGCTTGACCGTGAACGCGCCGAAGCCGCGCAATTCAACCCGTGCCCCGCGTGCCAGTGCTGCACTGATCTCGTCGAAGATGGTCGAGACGATCAGCTCGACGTCCCGGCCCTGCAGATGGACGTTCGCCTCCGCAAGCTCCGCGATCAGCTCGGACCTGGTCATCGGACCTCCGGGGCCCCGAACCGGCGGGCCGCTACTGCCGCGAAAACTGCCAGAGTGCCAACGGTCCGTCAAGCGTAAGTCCTTGCGGCAAAACGATTTTCAGCAACCCGGTGAGCAGCCGCAAGCGGTCCGGCTTGTCCTGCCAGTCCATCTCGCGCACCGACATGCTGCGCGGCACGCCGGCATGCGAAGCAAGCCAGTCCCGCGCGTCCGTCTCGGTGCCGATCTGGTCGATCAGGCCGAGCGGCAACGCCTGGTGCCCCGTATAGACGCGTCCGTCGGCCAAAACCTTCACCTTGGCCGGGTCCATGT
The DNA here is from genome assembly GCA_964246925.1 of uncultured Acetobacteraceae bacterium. GTDB lineage: Bacteria > Pseudomonadota > Alphaproteobacteria > Acetobacterales > Acetobacteraceae > CAXTPV01. The sequence goes on along the minus strand of CAXTSH010000004.1, from coordinate 11,287 downwards.
GGCGGCCATCGGCCACGATGGTGACGAACTGGCCGTAAAGGTCGGTGACCACACCCTGCAGGACGTCGCGGCCGGCCGCCGACAACGGGCTGGTGATGCTCGGCTGGCCCTTGAGCGGCCCCGATACGATCTCGTCGACGCCAACGCCGAGCTTGCCGAGCAGGCCCGACACGTCGGGGCTTTCGAGGATGACGCCGATCGAGCCGGTCAGTGTCGCGTTGGACGCAAAGATCCGTCGCGCCGGGACCGATATCATGTAGGCCGCCGACGCCGCCTCGCCGCCCATGACGGCCACGACCGGCTTTTTCGCCGCGAACCGCGCAATCGCGTCGTGCAGATTCTCTCCGCCGGCGACCGAGCCGCCCGGACTGTCGACGCGAAGGATCAGGCCGCGCACCAGCGGGTCCCGGGCGGCTCCGTCCAGCGCATCGAGGCGCTTGGGTTCATCCGTAATGATGCCGTCGACAGCGAGCGCGTCCAGGTGCGGTCCGAACGCGACCATTCCGCCACGCGTGCGCGCAAACACCGCCACGAGCAGAACCAGGATCACCAGGAACGCCAGCCGCCAGACCGTAAGCCGGCGGGCAAGCCGTCTACGGTCGATGAGGTACTCGGCGTCCTGGCTCATGCGATCGTCTCACTTGAAGTCTGGTCTCGCCCACAAACGTCGGCGACTGACTGGTCCGCGACAACACCGCCAGCAACGCCGGTATGAACACCAGCGACGCAAATAACGTCCCGCCCAGGCTGATCAGCAGCAGTTTGCCCATGCTCGCCGTGCCCGGGTGCGCCGAAAGCGCCAGCGACCCGAAGGCGGTGCCGGTGGTGAGTGCCGAGAAGATCACCGCACGCGCCGTGGGCGAGGCCAGGCGGGAGGATTCGCCCGCCCGCCAGTTCATCACGAAATAGATGTTGAACGAGACGCCGACCCCGAGCAGCAGCGGCAAGGCGATGATATTGGCGAAGTTGAGCGGCAGCGGCAACACGACCGACACCAGCACCGTGGACGCCGCCGACAGCAGCAGCGACGCCAGGATGCAGCAGGCATCCACCAGCCGGCGCATCGAGACCACCAGGATGATCGCAATCACCACCACCGCATACGTGGCCGCGTGACGAAACGAACTCAGGATCGTCTCCGTCGTCGACAGCAGCGAGACCACCGCGCCGCCGGCGTCGGGATCGACCGAGCGAACCTGCTCGACGAAGGCGCGCGTCAGGCTGGCCGAATTGTTCGGGTCCCGCCGGCTGGTGATCCTCAGCGTCGCCTGCACGCGATATTGCCCATTCGGAGCGATCCAATTGCGCGTGATGTCGGATGGCAGCGAGCCAAGCGTCACCGGCCCGGCCGACAGGATGTCGCGCAACCTGGCCAGTTGCACCGGAAGAAACCGGGTCAGGGCGGCATTCATCGCCAGCAGGGCCGCATCCGGCCGCGACTGCAGCCGATCGAGGTCGGCCCCGATCCGGGCCAGCGGATCGTCCGGGTGTAGATGAGTGGCGACCGCGTTGATCTGCGCCCGCGTGCTGGCGATCGCATGCCTGATGTCGGATGCGCTCGGCGGGCCCGCGATCTGCGGCGCATCAAGTGTCGGGCCGAGAATGCTGCCGGCATCCGAGATCAGGGCCAGCTTGGCGGCCTGATCGTCGGGGACGAAGCTGTCGATGCTCATCGCGGTCTGCACCAGCGGCAGCTTGGACAGGCGTGCCGTCAGCGATGCCGCCTGCGCCGCACTCCCGACCAGCGTGTCGGTGGTGTAGGGTGTAGTGAGCGGGTTGCGCATCAGGTCGTCGAGCGTGCGTATCGATTCCTGCTTCGGGTTCTTGGTGTGGAGCGGATCGCCGTCGAACCGCAGGCGCGCCGTCCCGAGCGCGCCGCCAAACAGCACGGCCAGGCAGATCGCCACGATCGGCAGACGGAAGTGGCCCACAAAGATGTCCACCCGCTTGAGCTGACGGAAGCCCACCTCCTTGCGCGTCGCCCGCGGGCGGCACAGCACCAGCGCCGCGGGAAGGAAGGTGATGGTGGTCGCAAACGCAATCAGCATGCCGAAGCCGGCGATCAATCCAAGGCTGGCGACGCCCACGAACGCGGTCGGCGTGAAGGCGAGAAACCCCGACGCGGTCGCGATCGCCGCGATCAGGATCTGCACGCCGACGCGACGCGCGGTGCGGTCGAGCGCCTCGCGTATGTTGCGGGCGCCGATCGACAGCTCGCGGAAGCGTACCGTGAACTGGATCGCGAAATCGACCGCGATGCCGACGAACAGGATGGCGAAGGCGACCGAAATCAGGTTGAGCGTACCGACCGCGATCGACGCGAAGGTCGCGGTCAGCACCAGGCCGAGCACCAGGGTTACCGCCACCGGCACGATCAGGCGCCAGCTCCTCAGAGCCAGAAACAACCACAGCACGACAAGAAGGAAGCTGCCGATCAGGCCGGCGACCGCCCCCTTGGCGACGGTCGCGAACTCCTCGTCGGCGATGGCGATATTGCCGGTGATCCGGACGCGGGCGTCGTCGGCGGCCACGAACTCGAGCGAGTGGGCGATCGCGCGAACCACCCGCGTCGCATCTCCGCCCGGCTCGACGGCGCCGAAGTTCTGCTTGATCTGCGCGAGCACGAACTTGTACTTGCCCGCCTGGTCGGCGAGAGAGCCCCCGAGCAGCCGTTCCCATGACAGCGGCTGATCATCTCCCGCTGCCGCGGACGCGAGCGCGTGCTCGAAGCCGTTCAGCGCCGGGGCGAACTGGCCGAGCTCGGTTTGGCCGTGCGCGACGCCGAGAGCCACCAGCGAAAGCGCGGACAACAGGCCACGCGACGAGGGGTCGGCGACGAGCTGGCCAATGAAGGGCTGCGCATCGATCGTCTGATCCAGGAACTTCGTCAGCTCCGGTTTCGAAAGGAAAAGCAGGCCCTCCCGCTGCAGGAACGGGGAGGCGTCGGGCCTGGATACGGCAAGGAAGTGACGCCGGTCGGCCGACAGTTGTTGCGCAAGCGACGCGGCGGTCGCCTCGGCCTCCTCGGGGATCTTCGCGTCGATGACAATTACCAGCAGGTCGTTGAACTGCGGAAACAGCTTCTGCATCGCCATCTCGTGCTGCCGCCATGGCAGCTTGCTCGAGAACAGCGCGCTGGTGTCGGTGGTCACCCCCAGATGCCGTGTCGCATACAAGCCGCCTGCCAACGCGAGCAGCAAGGCGGCAGGCACGACGAACAAGGCGTGTCGCGCACAGCGCGCGACAAGGGCTGCAAGGAACGAAGCGATCGGCATCTGCCTCCGTGTCGGGTAAATTGGCGGGAGCCGCAAGCCCGCCGCCATCCGGCCCGCGCTCGATCTTCGCAACACCCGTGCCTATTCTGGCGCCATGCAGACTGGAGCAGATGGGCTCGAAGGCGGCGCGCGCGCCCGGGCGATGGCGGCGGTTGCTCTTTCCGTACTTCTCTCCGTGCTCGACTACGCGGTTGCCAACGTGGCCCTGCCGACGATCGCGCATGACATCCACACGACGCCGAGCGCCTCGATCTGGGTGGTCAACGCCTACCAGCTCGCCAGCCTGATCGCGCTGCTGCCGGTGGCCTCCCTCGGCGAGATCGTCGGCGCCGCACGTCTGTGCCGGATCGGGCTCGCGGTGTTCGTGGGAGCCTCGGCGCTCTGTGCGCTGTCGACCAGCCTGCCGCAGCTCGCAAGCGCCCGCGTGCTCCAGGGTCTCGGCGGCGCCTGCATCATGGGCGTCAACCTGTCGCTGGTGCGGGTCATCTACCCGGCATCCCAGCTCGGACGCGGCATCGCGCTGAACGGTCTGGTGATCGCGGCCGGCGTGGCACTCGGCCCCACGGTCGCCGCCGCGGTGCTGTCGGTCGCGACCTGGCCATACCTGTTCTGGATCAACCTGCCGCTCGGTGCCGCGTCCTTGTGGCTGGCCATCACCAGCCTGCCCGAAACGCCTCGCGTCTCACGGCGCTTCGACGCCGCCAGCGCGCTGCTGCTGGCCGCCGCACTCGGACCTCTGGTGGTCGGCCTCGACAGCCTCGCCCATCGTGGCCGGCCCGCGCTCGCGCTCGCTCTCATCGGCGTCGGCTGCGGCTGCTTCGCCGTCCTCGTCCGGCGCGAGCGCGGCCGGCCAACACCCTTGTTCCCCGTCGATCTGCTTCGCATCGGCCGCTTCCGGACAGCCTTCACGGTCGGCTTCCTCGGCTTCGTGGCATCGAACTTCTTCATCATCGCGATGCCGTTCTTCCTGGAGGCCGGCCTCGGCCGGGATCCGGTGCAGACCGGCTTGCTGATGACGCCGTGGGCGGTCTCGGTCGCGATCGGCTCCTTCGCGATCGGCCGGGTTGCCGACCGGGTACGGCCGGCGATCGTGTCGAGCGCCGGCCTGCTGGTGACCTCGGCCGGCTTCCTCCTCCTGCGCACGATGGCAGCGCACCCGTCCGACTTCGGCGTCTGCGCCCGCATCGCGCTCGCCGGCCTCGGCTTCGGGGTCTTCCAGCCGCCAAACAACCGTTCGCTCATGGTGACCGCACCGCTCGCGCGGTCGGGCGCGGCAAGCGGCATGGTCTCCGTCGCCCGCCTGTTCGGCCAGACGATCGGCGCGATGCTGGTCGCCTCCTGTTTCGTGCTGATCCCGGGCGGCATGGCGCCGCGTGCCTGCATGGGCTTCGGCGCCGGCGTGGCACTCTTCGGCACCGGCCTGAGCGCCACCCGCCTCTTGTCAAGGAACCCGGCGTGACGTTGGACTGGCTGCGACATCTGCCGATCGCGCATCGCGGGCTGCACGGGGACGGCGCCGCGGAGAACTCGCGCGCTTCGTTCGAGGCCGCCATCGCCGCCGGCTTCGCCATCGAGCTCGACGTCCGCTGCTCGGCAGACGGCGTTCCGGTGGTCTTCCACGACGAGACGCTCGACCGGATGACCGGAACGCCCGGCCGGGTGGACGAGCGCACCACCGACGAGCTGCGCGCCCTGCACATCACGACGCTGCACGACGCACTCGGCCAGATCGGCGGCCGGACCCCGCTCCTGGTCGAAGTCAAGCCGATCGGCCCCGAGGGCGAGCGGCTGACGGCGGCCCTGCTGGCAAGCTACGCGGGACGCCTGGCCTTGCAGTCGTTCGATCCTTGTGCCGTTCGCCGCCTCAAGGACCTCCTGCCCGGGTGTGCGTGCGGTCTGCTTGCCGAAACCGACGCGGGCCTTGCCCCCGCAACCTCCCTCCGTCCCGACTTCATCGCCTACGACCTGAGCAGCCCCTCCCGCCTCAAGGCGCGCCGTGTGGCCTCGTCGCTGGGCATTCCGTTCATCGTCTGGACGTCACGCACCCGGGCCGAGCGGGCGATCGCGGCCGAGCTCGGCGCCAATCGGATTTTTGAAGGGGAAGGATAGCCGGGGCTCTGCCCCAGACCCCGCCAAAGGCTCGCCTTGAAACCGCGACTTAGTATTGCTCCTCTCGTTCCGTGTGTTTCTTGACCTCCTCCAATGTCCGCCAGACCGGGAGCAACGTCTTGGCATCGAACGCCGGGAGCATGTCGGTGATGTGGGGCGAGCCCGGCCGCGAGCTGTTGCCGTAGCCAAGCAGGGCGCGCGCCTGCGCACCCTGCGGCGTGAACTCGACGAGCTGCACGTAGCTGTCGCCGCCGTACGAGAGCATGGCACCACTGCCGTCGGGCGCCGGAAACGAGTCGATCACCCGGATCGGGCCGAAATGGTCGGCGGGGCCGCTCGCCGGCTCGTTCGACACCGGGACGGATTGCTGAAAACTCCTGTCGTGCGTCACCAGCACCGTCCGGTGGACCCCGCCCCAGGGCACGTCGAGCGAGCCGTAACGCGCCTTGACCTCGCTCGCCGCCTTGACGAGGTCGGGCACGCACGACGCGGCGTCGGCCAGGCCGACCGGCGTCTCGAGGGGGTTGGACGCAGTCCAGCCCGAGCGAAACTTCGGATGCGGCGAGAAGAAGCCGATCGTGTCGTCCTTCGCGATCGCCGGATCGCTCGCGACGATCTCCCACCAGCGCTCGAACAGGACGGCGCCTTTGCTCGCCGCATCGGCGTTGCGGTCCCACGCGGCCAGGGTGTCGGCAGCCCTAGCCGCAATCTTGTCGCCCGAGCGCCGTGCCGCCGCGATCAGGTCGGGCAGCACGCGCTCGGCCAGCAGCATGTCGGTCTGCTCCTTGCCGGCTAGCAATTCGTCGGTCGTGAAGCGGGGCCGGGACAGCAGGAAGCGCATGGCATGCTGCGGCCGGAGATCCATCAGTCGCGGCGAGACATAGGCGGGAAAGTGCCCAGGATCGTTGGAGGCAACCTGAGGGAAACTCGACGTCCAGGGCGGATCGTTGGCATTGGCCACGAAGCCGCCCGGCGGATCGATCGCGTGCGGCAGCGCCGACCAGGCGAACGTATGTGTCCACAGCAGCGAAGGATTGCTGCCGTCGAGAATGCCGTCGTAGGCGCCCCAATCGCCGCCGTCGCGAACCGGCTGCCGGCCGCCGAACACATACATCACATGCCCGTCGCGATCGGCGTAGATCACGTTGAAGAACGGCATCTGCAGCATCGCGTTCGCCGCTGAAAAATCACGCAGGTCACGCGCCTCGATCATCCGCCAGTACTGCGTCACCAGCGAGGGCGCATCGAGCCCCGCGACACGAAGCGCGAGCGCCTTGTCGCCGCGCAGCGCGATGATCGGACCGTGCACGCTCGCCTCGATGTCGATGGCCCGGCTCGCCAGCGAACCGTCCGCCTGCCGCACCTTGACGGTCTCGCTCCGATGTAACAACGCCACGTGCTTCCCGCCGAAGAGATAGGTGTGGTCGGCTGACAGCGCGATCTCGTAGAGGTTGGTGTTCTGGATGGTGTTGTTGGTGTGCGTCCAGCCGATCCGGTCGGTGTAGCCGATGCCGAGGAACGGCGAGCCCACGGTCGCCACCCCGCTGGCGTTCAGCGAAGGGCGCGCCGGATCGCCAATGATGAGATTGGCCTGCATGAACTGGTAGATGCCCAGGCCAGGGATCGGCTGGTTGTTGCCCCAGGGCAGGTGGGGGTTGCCCATCAGGATCGCGTTGCCGGTGGCACTCTTGCGCGGTCCGATCGCCCAGCCGTTCGACCCGCTCGGCGTCAGGCTGCGTGCGAGACCGTTGGCGGCCACGATGCCGCCGCTCTGCCAGGCGCCGATCAGCCGGGGAAGGTCGTCCTGCTCCGGCATGAAGGTGAAGTTGATCGTATACTGCTCGCCCGCGGTGACGTCGGTCGCCACCAGCGGCAGCACGCGCCGGATCGCCGGATCGATCGTGTCCCCATGACGGGCGGCATACTCGTTCGCACCCGCTACGAACGCCCCGATGACCACCCGCTGGAAGGATCCGCCGCGATCGATCCATTCCTTGGCACGCGCCGGAATGCCTTCCGCACGCACCCTGACGTCGCTCGCGACGTTCGCATCGTCCTTGCCTGCCCCGAAATATTCGGCCGAGCGGCCGCGAGCCCGCGCCACGTTGGTGAGCAGCGTCTCCGCCTGGTTCTCCATCTCCGCGTAACCGAGCCCGCGCACGACGCTGAGCACGTCGCGTCCATAAATGTGCGGGACGCCAGTGCTGTCCCAGCGAATGTCGCCGTGACCCGGTCCGTCTCCGCGGGCCGGCCAGGGGTCGAGCAGGACGCAGGCGAGCAGCAGACAAAATCGACGCCGCCAAAACCGGGCCATTTCTGCTCTCCGTTCTGATATCGAAACGTTACCGGGGAGTCGCCGTTTCGTCCAGCCCGCGGGATTCCGGTCATTCGTGCGACGGAGCCGCCCGCGACCGCGTTAGGCCCCGAACCGCCGATCAGGACCGATGTCGCCGACCGCGCACCTCGCTGCCATCAACCTGTTCACCGGCGACATCCAGGGCGGCCTCGGCCCGTTCCTGGCCACCTGGCTGGCGCAGCGCGGCCACTGGAGCCCGACCCGGATCGGAACGATCGCGACCGTCTCCGGCTTGGCCACCCTGCTGCTGAACGGGCCCGCCGGCGCGCTGGTCGACCGCACCGGCAAGCCCCGGCTGCAGCTTGTCCTCGCCTGCCTGGCGATCGGGGCTGGCACGCTGCTGATCCTGCCGTCGAGAAGCTTCGTCGCCGTTCTGGGCGCGCAGCTCCTGGCCGCCGCCGGCGGGACGATGGTGATCCCGGCGCTGACATCGCTGACACTGGGCGTCGTCGGCAAGGGTGGCTTCCCCCGTCAGCAGGGGCGCAACCAGGCGTTCAACCATGGCGGCATCGTGCTCGCCGCGTTGCTGATCGGCGAGGGCACGCGCGTGATCGGCCCGGGCGTATCCTTCTTTGTATTAGGAGGCATGGCAGCGGGCGCGATCGCAGCGGTCGCGACGATGCCGGCCGGCGCCTGGAATGGACGCCGGGCACATGGCTGGAAGGAAGACGAGCCCGACGAACAGCGGCCGCGCCACCCCCTCCGGCAGGTGCTGGTCAACCGCCGCCTGATGCTGGTCGCCGCCTCGCTCGCGTTCTTCAACCTCAGCAACGGCACGATGCTGTCGCTCCTCGGCCAGCGCCTGGCGATGTCAGGCGCGAACGCGACTGCCTGGACCGCCGACTACGTCGTCGTCGCCCAGTTGACGATGATCCCGACGGCGCTCTGGGCCGGCTCGCTCGCCGATCGTCGCGGCCGGCGTCGGCTGCTGCTGCTGGCATTCGCCGCCCTGCCGGTCAGGGCGGCGCTGTCGGCCTGGTTGACCGATCCACTATGGCTGATCCCGGCGGAAGTGCTCGACGGCCTCTCTTCCGGACTGATCGGCGTCGCCGTGCCGATCGTGGTCGCCGACCTCACCTGGGGCAGCGGCCGAACCCAGACCGCGCTCGGCACCGTCAACGCCCTGCAAGGCGCAGGCGGCGCGCTGTCGGGCATCTTCGGTGGTGCCGTCGTCCACCTCCTCGGCTGGACCGGCGGCCTGGCCGCGCTCGCCGTCCCGGCTCTGACCGCCTTCGCGCTCGCGATCTGGCTCGAGGAGACGGCGAGCTGAACGCGCCGAAGAAGAGCCGACGGTTTCCAAAGGCGAGCCTTTGGCGGGGTTCGGGGCGGAGCCCCGATCTTCAATGCACCCGGCGGCGCAGAATAAACCGCACCGGCCGATCCGGCTGCGTGGTGACGATGGCCCGCGGCAGCACGTGTTCGCTGCCGGCCGCGAGTTCGACCCGGTAGCGTGCGAGCAGACGCGCCAGCACCACCACCGCCTCGGTGAGCGCGAAGCGCGCACCGACGCAGATGCGCGGACCGGCGCCGAACGGCATGTAGGCATAGCGCGACGGCGGGGTCGCATTCGGCATGAACCGGGATGGGTCGAACCGGTCCGGGTCGCGCCAGAAGCGGATGTGACGATGCAATACGAACGGCGCGATGCTGACGATGGTGCCGGGAGCGATGCGGCGCCCGGCGATGACGTCGGCTCCCCTCGCCTCGCGGGTAATCAGGAAAGCCGGCGGATAAAGACGCAGAGTCTCGTCGACATGCGCGCGCAGCTTGGGCAGCCTTTCGATCGCGTCCGACGCACCATCCGGCGACAGGTCCACACCCATCGCCTCCTCGGCCAGCTCGGACTGCCAATCGACTCGGCGCGCGGCCACGAACAGCGACCAGAACAAAGCCACCGCCGTCGTCTCGTGGCCGGCCAGGATCATTGTCGCCACCTCGTCGCGCAACAGGGCGCGGTCGAAGCCCTGTCCGGTTTCGGGGTCACGGGCGCCGGCCAGCATGTCGAACAGGTCACGCGGCGAGCCCGGCGCCGGCGGCGATGCCTCGCGTGCGTCGATGATCCGGTCGATCAGGGCGAGCCAATCGACACGAAACGCCTCGCGCAGACGATCGGTCGGCGAGCGGCGCCCTAGCGGCAGCATCATGTCCAGGATGCCGGGCTGGGCGTAGCGGGTGCCGTAGCGGAACAGCAGCCCGCGCAGTTCGGCACCGTAGGCGGCGACCTCGAGCGAGAACATCGAGCGCGCGGCGATCGAGAGCGCCAGATGCTGCAGGACCGGCAGGAGCTCGACGACCCGGCCGAGCCTGGCGTCCAGCTTCTCCTCCGTCTCCGCCGAGGCGACCGCCACGTGGCGCGCCAGCACATCGAGCGCGCGCGGCGCCATCGACGGCGCGATGGTGCGCCGCTGGTGGCGCCAGGCGTCGCCTTCGGCCAGGAACAGGCCGTCGCCGAGCACCGGCTGGAGAATGCGTCGCGTCGCGTCGTTGCGCCGGTAGTTGGCATGGTTATCGACCAGCACGTGACGGATCGCGTCCGGGTCGTTGAGCAGCAACTGGTCGCGCCCCAGGAACCGTCCTCCCAGCACGCCCTCCTCGTAGGCCGGCCGGCCCCACAGCTCGAGCATGTTGCGACGGAGCACGAAGAAGGCCTCGACCTGACCGCGGACGCGGGTCGGCAGGGGCGGACGCGGCAGCGCCGCGGGGTCTGATGGCGTGATCACCGCCTTCATGTGGGAGCGCCCGTCAGGCTTCCAGTTTCTCGACCTGAGCCGCGATGTCCTCCGGATTGGCGCTGCCGTCGATGATCCCCGCGAAGCGGCCGGTCGGGTCCATGACGTAGATGATGTTGCTGTGATCCATCGCGTAGCCGCCACCCTCGATCGGATGGCGCGCGGCATAGACCCGATACTCGCGTTCGGTCTGTCTGATCGCGTCGGTAGAACCCGTCAGCCCGATGATCTGCGGCGAGAACTGCCTCGTGTAGGCGCCGATCACCGAGGGCGTGTCGCGCTCCGGATCGACGGTGATGAACAGCGGCGCCACCCTCGTCCGGCGCTGCTTCATCATGTCGAGCGCCACCCCGATATCGTTCAGTGCCGTCGGGCAGGCGTCCGGGCAATGCGTGTAGCCGAAATAGATCAGCATCCATTTGCCGCGGAACGCGCGGCTCGCGACCGGCTTGCCGTCGGGCCCGGTCAGGCTGAACGGGCCGCCGATCGCAACGGGACCGCCGGCGGTCCGATACGGCGCGCCGAACGGGTTGGTCCATTCGCCCATGCGCGCGGCGGCGAACACGGCGAGAACGACCGCAATCATCAGCAGGAGGGCGACCGCGCCGCCGCCGAGAATGCGCTTCACGGCGCCATGCCGGACATCGGCGGCATCCGCGCACCCGGTCCAGCAACCGGAACGTCGATCGCGACGGCGCCGGCGCGCGCGAGATCAAGCGTCAGATGCAGGTTCTCGCCCTGGTGCAGCGGCTTGCGCAGCCCTTCGAGCATGATGTGCATGCCGCCGGGCGCGAAGGCGACCGGCTTGCCCGGCGGCA
>CAXTSH010000003.1:66631-71964 GCA_964246925.1 uncultured Acetobacteraceae bacterium | reverse complement strand
GGGCAGGGCGCCGATGGCACGCTGCTGCAGCCGTTGCGTCGCGTTCCGCTGTTTGCGCGGGTGGACGGGGCGCCGTTCGCCTACTGGCAGTACATGTCCTCGGTGGAGCTCGCCGGCATCACCGACCCGGTGCGACGCTCGCAACGCATCGACGCCGGGACGATCCCGTTCGAAGAGGTCGAGAAGGAGGCGCGGCTCGCGGGAGCGCCGCACTTCGCGCTCCTGCGCCAGGAAGTCGCCGGCGCGGTGGGGGCGTGGGCGTCGATGGCCGAGCTCCTCGACGCGAAGGCTGGCCCCGACAGCCCATCGACGAGCCGGGTCCGCGACCTGCTCGCCGCCATCGGCGATGTCTGCGAGCGCTTTGCGCCGGCCCTCGCGGTCGACGGCGCACCGGGCGGCGAGGCGAACACTCCTCTCGCTGCCGGAGGCGCCACGGGTGCGCCGGTCTCGCGCGCGGCCGGCACTATCACCGGAACTATCACACGAGAGCAAGCCCTGAGCCAGCTCGGCGAGATCGCGGCCTGGTTCAGGCGCCACGAGCCGCATTCGCCGCTCGCCTACACGCTGGACGAGGCGGTGCGACGCGGCCGCATGAGCTGGCCCGAACTTCTCGACGAAGTCATGCCGGACGAGACCTCGCGTCATGCGCTGCTGACCAGTCTCGGCATCAGGCCGGTCGCGGGCGACAGAAGTTGAGGGGCGAAAAAATCATAGCGGCGATTGACCGCAACCGGCTCCGCTCTTAGGGTTCGATGCCGCAACAGAGTTGCGTCGAGAGGGATGCAAGGCATCCGCCGCGCGTCACCCATCTCCCAGAACCACGCAAGGGAGTGTCCGTCCGATGAGCGCGAGCATACACGACAAACTCAACCGGGTGCGCAAGCCGCGTGTCCATATCACCTACGAGGTCGAGACGGAGGGTGCCGCGATCGAGCGGGAGCTTCCGTTCGTCGTGGGCGTGATGGGCGACTTTTCCGGCGATCCGACGGTGCCGCTCAAGCCGATGGCCGACCGCAAGTTCGTGCAGATCGACCGCGACAATTTCGACGAGGTCATGGCCAGCCTCAACCCCGGCCTGAAGCTGAAGGTCGACAACACGCTTGCGGGCGACGGGTCGCAGCTCGCGGTCGATCTCAGCTTCCGCAAGATGGAAGATTTCGAGCCCGGGCGGGTGGCGGCCCAGGTGCCCGCACTCGCGGCCCTGATGGAGACGCGCGCGAAGCTGCGCGACCTGATGAGCAAGGTCGATCGATCCGAGGAGCTGGAGAACCTGCTCGAGCAGGTGCTCCGCTCGGATGCCGACCTGAAGTCACTGTCGGGCGAGCTCGGCATCGTCAAGGGAGAGGGCTGAAACCATGTCCGGAGCAGAAGCCGCCTCCGCCGCCCCCGTCACGACCGAGCAGGCCGGCAGCCTTCTCGACCAGATCCTCAGCACCACCAAGCAGACCGAGCCGGATCGGGCTCAGGACCTCGTCAAGAACCTCGTCGAGCAGGCGCTCACCGGCACCGTCACCTTCGACAAAAACCTGACGCGAACGTTCGACCATGCGATCGCCGCGATCGATCGGAAGCTGTCCGCGCAGCTCAACGCGATCATGCACGACCCGAAGTTCCTCAAGCTCGAGGGCAGTTGGCGCGGTCTGCACTACCTGGTGATGAACTCCGAGACCGGGACGTCGCTCAAGCTCCGCCTGCTCAACGTGAGCAAGCGCGAACTCGGCCGCGACCTCAGCCGCGCGGTCGAGTTCGATCAGAGCCAGATGTTCAAGAAAATCTACGAGAACGAATTCGGTACGCCGGGCGGCGAACCCTACGGCGCGCTGATCGGCGACTATGAATGGACCAACCATCCCGACGACGTCGAGACGCTGCGGCTGATGTCCAACATTGCCGCCGGCGCCTTCGCGCCCTTCATCTCTGCCGCCGGCGCCGGCATGTTCGGATTCGCGGACTGGACGGAGCTTTCCAAGCCGCGCGATCTGGCCAAGATCTTCGAGACTGCCGAATACACCAAGTGGCGCGGCTTTCGCGACAGCGAGGATGCCCGCTTCGTCAATCTCGTCATGCCGCGCGTGATCGCGCGCGTTCCCTATGGCGCCGCCACCAAGCCGATCGACGAATTCAACTACGAGGAGGCGCCCGCCGACGCGAACGGTGCGGCGCGCTCGATGGGCCATCATGATTATTGCTGGTCCAACGCCGCCTTCGTCATGGCGGTCCGTCTGACCGACGCGTTCGCCAAATACGGGTTCTGCACCGCCATCCGCGGCGCTGAGGGCGGCGGCAAGGTCGAAAACCTTCCGACCCACGTCTTCACGTCCGACGACGGCGATCCCGACACGAAGTGCCCGACCGAGATCGGCATCACCGACCGGCGGGAGTTCGAATTGTCCAACCAGGGTTTTCTGCCGCTCTGCCACTACAAGAACACCGACTATGCAGTGTTCTTCGGCGGCCAGTCGGCGCAGAAGCCGAAGAAGTACGACCGGCCCGAAGCCACCTCCAACGCCGCGATCTCGGCACGCCTGCCCTACATGATGGCGACCAGCCGGTTCGCTCACTATCTGAAGGTGATGGCGCGCGACAAGATCGGCTCCTTCATGGAGGCGACCAACGTCGAGTCCTGGCTCAATCGCTGGATCCAGAACTACGTCAACACCAACGTCAACGCCGGACAGGAGATGAAGGCCCGCTTCCCGCTCCGCGAAGCGGCCGTGCAGGTCAAGGAAATCCCGGGCCGGCCCGGATCGTACAACGCGGTCGCCTACCTCCGGCCCTGGCTGCAGATGGAGGAACTGACGACGAGCATGCGAATGGTGGCGCGTATCCCGCAGCCTTCGTAGCCGAGAGGCGGCGAGGGCTGGCATGGATGCCGCCGATCTTGCCGCAGAGCGTGCCCAAGCCACAAACGACGCTGGCGGCGCGCTCAGGGAGGCAGTGCTGGGCGGCCGGTTCTTCGGTCAGGCCGCCGCCGCGGCGAGGCTCGCCGGTTTCCTCGCGCGTCCGGTCGCGGCGCTCGACCTGCAGGACTGGTTCGGGACCGGCGCCGCCTCGCTGGCCGCGGGCGGCCCCGACGCGGTCTGCGCAGCACTCGAGCGCGACGTGGCAGCGCTCGACCGCCTCCTGTCCTCACAGCTCGACGCAATCCTCCATGCCCCCCGGCTGCAGGCCTTCGAGGGACGCTGGCGCGGCCTGGCCTGGCTGGTGGGCGGCACCGAACCCGGACGCCGGGTCAGGATACGCGTGCTCGACGTGCGCTGGAGCGAGCTGTGCCGCGACCTCGAACGCGCCATCGAGTTCGATCAGAGCAACCTTTTTCGGCACATCTACGAGGACGAGTTCGGATCGCCCGGCGGCGAACCGTTCGGCCTGCTGGTCGTCGACCACGCATTGCGCCACCGGCCCGCACCCGGCGCCCCGACCGACGACGTCGGCGCGCTCGCTTCACTCGCCTCGGTCGCCGCCGCGGCCTTCACGCCCGTCGTGCTGACACTCCATCCGTCGGTGCTGGAGGTCGAGCGGTTCAGCGACCTCGACGCCGTCCAGGACGTCGTCTCCCCGTTGCGCAGCGCCGAGCACGTCCGCTGGCGCGCGCTTGCGGGCCGGGCCGACATGCGGTTCGTTGCGGTGACGCTGCCGCGATTGCTCGCGCGCGTCCCCTGGAGCGACGATCCCGCGCGCGTCGACGGCTTCCGCTACCGCGAGCACGTGCCCGACACCGGCTGTCGCACCTGGATGAGCGCCGCCTATGGCCTGGCCGCCTGTGCCGTGCGCGCCTTCGCCAACCATGGCTGGCCCGCCGACGTGCGCGGCGCCGACGCCGACCGCGTCGGCGGCGGCCTGCTGACCGGCCTGCCGCACGAGGCCGCGCGAAGCGGGCCGCGGTTCGCCTGGCCGCGTGCGCCGATCGAATTCAGGCTCAACGACCGGCAGGAGCGGGCTCTCGTCGATGCCGGTCTGATGCCGGTGACTGCACCGCCGCACGGAACCGAGCTGGTGTTCGGCGCGACGCGCAGCATGCAGGCGCCCGCCTCGTACAGCGGCGCGAACGCGTCCGTCGCGGACGCCAACGCGCGCCTGTCGGCGCAGATGAACTCCATGCTCTGCGCTTCGCGCTTCGCCCACCTGATCAAGGTGATGGGCCGCGACATGGTCGGTTCCTTCAGGACCGCCGACGAGATCGAACGCAAGCTCCAGGCCTGGCTGCGCCAGTACGTCAACACCAACCTCGGCAGCACCGGCGAGACGCGCGCGCGCTTTCCGCTCGTCGACGGCGACGTCGCCGTGCACGAGAAGCCGGGCCGGCCCGGCGTGTTCGGCGCCGTGATCCGGCTGCAGCCGCACTATCAGCTCGACGACGTCTCCAGCATCTTCAGCCTCGTCACCGAACTCGCAGCACCAGGGGGACGCTCATGAAGACCGACGAAGCCGGTGCCCTGTTCCGCGAGGCGCGTCTCGCGGACGCGATCGCCGCCGCAAACGCCGCCGTGCGCGCCGCCCCGACCGATCCCGGTGCGCGCGTGCTGCTGGCCGAACTGCTCGTCTTCTCGGGCAATCTCGAACGCGCCGACGTCATTCTCGACGCCTGCGGCGATCTCGACCCGTCGCTCGCGGTGGTGGTGGCCGAGTTCCGCCAGCTCGTTCGCGGCGAGATGGCGCGGCGGCAGTTGTTCCGGGACGGCCGCGTGCCCGAGTTCCTCGGCGAGCCGACCGACGCGCAGCGCGCGGCGCTGGCAGCCCTGGTGGCGTTGCGCGACGGCGTCGCTCTCGAGGCGGCGCGGCACGCGGCGGACGCCGAGGCGTCGCGCGTTCACCCCACGGGCCGGGAGGGCGGCACAATCTTCGACGATCTGCGCGACGCGGACGACCTGCTCGCCCCGACCTGCGAGGTCATCACCACGACCGGCAAGTATTTCTGGGTCCCGACCGCCCGGGTCGTCTCTCTCGAGTTCCATACCCCCAGGCGGCCACGCGATCTCTATTGGCGCCGGTCGTCGATGGTCGTCGCCGGCGGCCCGGACGGCGAGGTCTACATCCCGGCCATCTATCCGGCCGACGGGATCGACGCGTCGCTGCTGACCGACCCAATCAGGCTCGGCCGCGAGACCGACTGGGTGACGAAAGCCGACGGACCGACACGCGGGATCGGTGCGGTGACGTGGCTGGTGGGTGACGAGGCGCGGACGTTGATGGAGCTGAACTCGCTCTCCTTCGAGACCGAGCCCGCGCGTTCGTGACCGCCAACGACGAGGTGGACGCGACCTGGCGCGGCGCGGGATGGCCGCCCGGGGGGGCCCGGTTGGGCCGCCGGGGTGTGGCACCACCCCCCCCCC
>CAXTSH010000003.1:63346-66621 GCA_964246925.1 uncultured Acetobacteraceae bacterium | reverse complement strand
GGACCTCGCGCTCCTGCGAGACCGAGCCCGCGCGTGCGTGACCGCGACCGACGAGGGGGACGCGACTTGGCGGGGCGCGCGCGCGCGCGCTGCTGCCCCTGTTCGACCGCCTGGTTGACGACGATCCCGACCAGCCGGCCGATCGCACGCCGACGGCCGCCGCTGTGATGGCGGCGCTGCGCGCCAGTCTGCGGCAGGATCTCGAAGCGCTGCTCAATACCAGGCGGCGATGGCGGTCGCCCGACCCCGCGCTCACCGAGCTCGCCTGCTCGTCGGTCGGGTTCGGCATTCCCGACTTCGTCGGCGGCGCCTTCAACGAGCCCAGGCGGCGCGAGGAGCTTCGAGCCGAGATCGAGACCACCATTCGCCGCTTCGAGCCGCGCCTCGCCGCACTGCGCGTCAGTCTCGTCGACGGCCAGGACCGTCTTGCGGCGACGCTCCGTCTGCGCATCGAAGGGCTGCTGCACGCCGACCCGGCCCCGGAGCCCGTCACGTTCGAGACCCTGCTCGAGGCGAGCACGACGGACGTGACCGTGCTCGCGGAGAGCTGACGCGCATGTCCGACACGCTGCTGCCCTACTACAACCGGGAGCTCGAAGCGCTGCGGCAGCTCGCCGCCGAGTTCGCCGAAGCCAATCCGAAGATCGCCGGCCGGCTCCGGCTGAGCAGGGATGGCGTCGATGACCCGCATGTCGCGCGCCTGCTCGAAGGCGTCGCCTTCCTCGGCGCTCGGGTCCAGCATCGTCTCGACGACGAGTTTCCCGAGCTCACCGACGCGCTGCTCTCGACGCTCTACCCGCACTATCTCGCACCGATCCCGTCGGTCGCCATCGCCCGTTTCGGCGCCGATCCTTCGATGCCCGGACCGGCGCATTTTCCCGCCGGCCTCGAGATCGAGACCGAACCGGTCGGTCGCGAAACCTGCCGGTTCCGCACCACCAGCCCATTGACCCTCTGGCCGGTCGCGATCGACACCGTCCGCCTGTCCCCGATCCCGCTTCCGGCGCCGGCCAACGCGGCCGCCCGTCAGGCGGTGTCGTGCCTGCGGATCGGCCTGCGCTGCGCCGACCCGCAGGCCAATCTCGCCTCGCTTGGCCTTGACCGGCTTCGCCTGTTCCTGCGCGGCGAGAGCGCCCCGCTGCTGCTCGAGCTCGTCGCCGCACACACGATCTCGGTCGCCCTCGCCGAGAGTCCGACCGATCCGGCGCCGGTCATCCTGCCGCCCTCGACGATCGAGCCGGCGGGTTTCGCTCCGGCCGACGCGCTGTTTCCGTGGAGCGCGCGCGCGTTCTCCGGATTTCGACTCCTGACCGAGTATTTCGCCGCGCGCGACAAATTCCTGTTCGTCGACATCGCCCGGCTCGACGCCAAGACGCTCGTCGCCGCCGGCAACCGGATGGATGTCTTCCTCTATCTCGACCGCGCCCTGCCCGAGCTCGAACGCAGCATCGGCCTCGACAGCCTCGCACTGGGCTGCACGCCGATCGTCAACCTGTTCCGGCAACGCTGCGAACCGATCCCGCTCGACCACACCGACATTGAGATGCGGATCGTTCCGGACGCGCGCCGGCCCAGTGCGGTCGAGATCTGGTCGGTCGAGCGGGTGCGCGAGGCGCGGCCGGGCGGCGGCTTCCGGCCGTGGGCACCGTTCCACAGGCTCGCCGCTGACGCGGGTGACGCGGGGCACACCGAGCCGGCCGGCTTCTACGCGACCGCACGCCGTCCGTCCGGTGGCCGCATGCGCGGAACCGAAGTGTTTCTCCTGCCGCACATCCCCGATTTCGATCCGCGGCGGGACGGCGAGGGCGTGCTCGCGGTCGATGCGATCTGCTGCAACCGCGACCTTCCCGCATCGCTTCCGTTCGGCGGCGGCCGTCCGACGATGCGCCTCGTCGAGGGCGCCGCCCAGGTCACCAGCGTCACCTGCCTGACCGCGCCGGGACCGACATTGCGGCTGCCGCTGCGCGAGCGAGGCTTCTGGCGTCTGGTCTCGCACCTGTCGCTCGGTCACCTGAGCGTGGTCGGCGGCGAGGCGGCGGCAGGCGCGCTGCGCGAGGTGCTTCGCCTCTATGACGCGCGCGAGTCGGCCGAGAGCCGGAGCGCCATCGACGCCCTGCTCGCCGTCACCTCCACGCCCGGCACCGCACGGGTTCCCGGGGCGCGCGCCGGCGCGTTCTGCCGCGGTCTTGACGTCACGCTCACCTTCGACGATGCCGCCTGGAACACCGGTGGGCTCTATGTGCTCGCCTCCGTCGTCGAGCGCTTCCTGGCGCTGCATGCGACGGTCAACTCCTTCGTCCGCACCCGGGTGGAAACACGCGGCCGCGCCGGCTACGCCGCGCGGTTCCCGCCGCGCGCCGGACATCGGGTACTGCTGTGAGCCCTCTCGCGCGCCTGATCGCCGATCCGCGCCGGTTCAGCTTCGACGCGGCCATCCGTATTCTCGCCGCCCGACGTGCCGCGTCCGGCCGCCAGCATTTCCGCGCTTCCGGCGGGGCCGCGTTCCCGGCGGCGGAAGTGGTCGCCGTCGAGGCGGATGCGGCCGGC
This sequence comes from uncultured Acetobacteraceae bacterium, assembly GCA_964246925.1. GTDB lineage: Bacteria > Pseudomonadota > Alphaproteobacteria > Acetobacterales > Acetobacteraceae > CAXTPV01. Next base: position 64,074 of record CAXTSH010000003.1, on the reverse strand, counting down.
GCCTCGATCACCACCACCCTCATCGGGCTGACCGGCCCGTCCGGGACCCTGCCGGCCCACATCACCGACGCGGTCGTCACCGCCGGCCGCCGCCGTTCGCCATCCTTCGGCGCCTTCCTCGACATGCTGTCCGAGCGCATGGTCGCGGCCTTCGGCGGCGCGGGGATCAAGTATCGTCCGCACCGCGACGCCGATCACCCGGCGTCCGGCGTGCCGATCGCCGACGCGCTGCTCGCACTCACCGGACAATACACCAGGGGCATCGTCGAACGGCTGCCGACCGGGCCGGAGCCGTTTCGTCACTATGCCGGCCTGTTCGCGGGCCGGCCGCGCTCGGCCGAGCGGCTCGAGGCGCTCGCGTCCGATTTCCTCGCCCGTCCCGTCGAGGTGCGGCAGTTCGCGGGAGCCTGGCTTTCCATCCCCGAGGAGGAACGGACCCGGCTGCCGTTCGGCTTGGCGCCCGGCCAGTATCACCGTCTGTCGGAGGATGCCGCGATCGGCGTGCGCGCCTGGGACCAGCAGGCGCGCGTGGTGCTCCGGATTGGGCCGCTGGACGGCGCGTCGTTCGCCAGCCTGCTGCCCGACCAGCGGGCGCTCTCGCGCCTGACGTCGCTGGTGCGCGCTTATCTCGGGTTCGAGACGGGATTTGCGGTCAATCTAACGCTCAAGCGCACCGACGTTCCTGCCTTCGTCTTAGGCCAGGGCTCTGCCCTGGACCCGCTGGGGGC
>CAXTSH010000003.1:0-63246 GCA_964246925.1 uncultured Acetobacteraceae bacterium | reverse complement strand
GCCGACGAGCCGGTCTTCGAGGCCGCATGACGGGCTGGACCGCCGGATACGTCGCCGACATCGAATATGTCGAGGGCTTCTACCCGGCCCAGGCTCCGGCACGCATCGTGCTCGCCTGTCTGCTCGGCGGCGTGCAGGCAGAGCTGCCGGGGCCAGAGGACGACGTCCACTATCTGGAGCTCGGCTGCGGGCGCGGGCTCAACGCGCTGCTCACCGCCGCGTCAAACCCCGGCTGGCGCATCACCGCGATCGACTTCAACCCGACCCATGTCGCGATCGGGCAGGCAACCGCCCGGCAGGCCGGGATCAGAAACGTCCGGTTCCTTGAAGCCGACCTCGCGGCACTCCCGGGCAGCGAGCTCGCGCGTTCGATTCCTCCGGCCGACATCACCTCGCTGCATGGCGTCTGGACCTGGGTCGGGCCGGACGTTCGCGCCGGCATCGTGCGCCTGCTCGACGAGAAGGTCGTGCCGGGCGGCGCGGTTCACGTCGGCTACAATGCCATGCCGGCCTGGCAGGGAGCGCTCGGCATGCAGCGGCTCATCTTCGAAGCCGGGCTGCGCGGCGCGTCGCGCAGCGACCGTCAGGCGCTCGCCGGGCTGGGGTTGGCCCGCGAGGCGCTCGCGGCCGGTGCCGGCTTCCTCGCCGAAGGCGCGCTTGCCCGGCAACTGCTCGAACGCATGCAGTCGATGTCGCCGCATTATCTGTCGCACGAATACATGAACGTGCACTGGCAGCCGGTCTTTCATGCCGACCTCTGCCGGGCGCTCGCGGACGCCAAGCTCGAATGGGTCGCGGCCGCCGCACCGCTCGAGAACTTTCCGCAACTGATGCTGACCGACGAGCAGCGCACCCTGGTCGAGCGCCAGGACGACCCGATCATGCGCGAGCTGGTCAAGGACATGTTCGTCCCGCGCCAGTTCCGCCAGGACGTCTTCGTGCGCGGCGCGCGGCGGATCGCGCCTTCCATGCGCGATGCCGCACTCTCCCGTCTCGTCCTGGTTCCGATCCGCACCGAATACGAAGTCGAGACCACAATCCTGGTGCCGGCCGGCAAGGCTGACGTCGGCGAGGTTCTCGGCCGCATGATGGCGCGCGCGAGCCGTGGCGCCGCCTCGGTCGGCGACCTGCTCGCGACCGAACCCGGACGCAGCAATCCGTGCGAGCTGGTCGGCGTGCTGGTCGGTTCCGGACAGGCGCAGATCGCGACCGGACCGGATCAACCTTACGCGGACGGCCCGGCGGCGCGGCTCAACCGCGTGCTCGGCGCCCGCGTGGGGTCGCTGCTTGGCGCCCAGAACAGCGGGGCGCTCGCCTCCCCGCGTCTCGGAACCGGTTATGCCGCCTCGCAGATCGAGCGCTTCATCGCCGGCCGCCTGCTCGACGGCGAGCGCGAGGATCGGCTCGACGCCTGGACCGATGCGATGTCGGCCGATGTCGATCCCGGCGAGCGGCCGAAGATTGCGGAATTCGTCGCCGAGGCGGCCACCAGGCGGATCCCCATTCTGCGCGCGCTCGGCATCCTGCCCGCCTGATCGATGAGTGCCACCGCGACCCTCCTGACCCTGACCAGCCCCGCCGGTGCGGACGCACTCATCCCCGTCCGGCTGTTGGCGACCGAGAGGATCAGCGCGCTGTTCCGCTTCACCGTCGAGGCGGTCGGAGGAACCACCGCGATCGACCCGGTCAGCATGCTCAACAAGCCGGCGACCCTGGCGCTCAACCACGGTGGTGCCACCACACGCTACTTCAGCGGCATCATCGGCGAGTTCGGCCCGACCGCGCCGGCGGGCCCGGTCGAAACGCCCTATCGTCTGGTTCTGGTGCCGCAGCTCGTCGAGGCCGACATCGCGTCCGACTGTCGCATGTTCTTCAACAAAAGCGCGTCGGACATCCTCAAGACGCTGTTCACCGAAGCCGGCGTGACCGATCTCGCCTTCCGCCTGCTGACCGAGGCGAGCCCGCGCCCGGCGGTGGCGCAGTTCAACGAGACCGCGCTTCATTTCGCCACCCGCCTGATGGAGGAGGAAGGCTGGTTCTACTATTTCGAGCACATGCAGAGCGGCCACACGCTGGTCGTCACCGACAGCAACACGGGCTTCGACGCGACCGGGGCTACGCTCAGTCACGGCAGCCTCGGCACCGCGGACATGCTGACCGCCTGGCGTGTGGAAAGCGCCCTGGCACCTGGCCAGGTCTCGCTCGCCGATTACGATCCGAACGCGCCGTCAAAGCAGTTGTCGGGCAAGCAGGCGACGGTCCTCGGCCATGCCGGAACCGCCAGCCGCGACGTCTTTCACTGGCCGGCGCTGACGGACGACACCGCTGCCGTCAGTACTCTTGCCAAACGGCGCATGGAGGCCGAGGAGGCGATCGTCGCCCTCGTGGAAGGTGCGGGCGCGAGCGGGCTGCTGTGCGCCGGCGGCCGCTTCACCTATCGCGATCCGGCAGGCACCACGACGCCTTACGTCGTGCGCGAGATCGAGCACGAGGCCGCCGATGACACCCGCCGCAGCGGCGGCGGCGCCGAATCGTATGCCAACCGGTTCAGTGCATTCCCCAACGCCGTGCCGTGGCGCGAGCGGATGGCGACGCGTCGTCCGCGCATGGAGGGGCTGCACGCGGCGATCGTGCTGGCACCCTCCGGCGACGAGATCCACACCGACGACCAGGGACGGATCAAGGTTCGCTTCTTCTGGGACTGGCGTGCCGACGCGACGGCTGACAGCGCGCCGTTCATTCGCGTCATCCAGCCCTGGGCCGGCAACGGCTGGGGCGGCCAGTTCATCCCGCGCATCGATACCGAGGTGGCGGTCGCGTTCATGGACGCCGACCCGGACCGTCCGGTCGTGGTCGGGGGCCTCTACAACGGCACCAGCGCGCCGATCTTTGCCGCGAGCGAGAAGACCAAGCTCGGGTTCCGCTCGCGCTCGTCGCTCAACGGCGCCACCGACGCGTTCAACGAATTTTCCTTCGACGACGCCAGCGGCAGCGAAATCGTGCTGCTGCACGCGCAGAAGGATTTCACCACCGAGGTCGAGAACGACGAGACGATCACGGTCGGCAAGGACCGCAGCGACACCGTCAAGGGCAAGGAGACCGTCACCGTCACCGGGGACCGAACGCACCAGGTCAGCCAGGGCAACGAGCAGCTCACCGTCAGCCAGGGCAACCGCTCGGTCGAGGTCACGACCGGAAACGATGCGACCGTGGTCAAGACCGGCAACCAGACGATCGAGATCGACACCGGAAACCAGTCGACCGAGGCCAAGCTCGGCAACATCACGATCAAGGCCGACGTCGGTTCGATCACGCTGCAGGCGCTACAGGGCATCACGCTGAAATGCGGCGAGAACACGGTCACCCTCAGCCCGGAAGGCGTGTCGATCAAAGGCCTGATGGTGACCGTGGAAGGGCAGACGATGACGACGGTGAAGGGCCTGATGACAGAAACCCAGGGCGAGGCGATGCTGACGCTCAAGGGCGGCATCACGATGATCAACTGACATGGTGGGCGCGGGTTCGTCCGACGCCGGCAAGCTGGCGACGAAGCTGGACGCTGCTTTGCCGCATCTGCAGATCGACGAGGTGACCCGCACCTTGATCGCTCCGTGCCGCACCGCGTCCGAGGCGCTGCAGCTCCTGGAGCGGGCCGGCCTGCTGGTCGAGGCGGCGGGTCTGGTGGCGCACGCCCTGCCCAGGCGCGAGTCGGTCTGGTGGGCCTGCCAGTGTGCGCGTCACACCGCCGGTTGTTCCAATGCGCCCGAGCGGGACGCCGCCGCGATCGACGCGGCCGAGCTTTGGGTCAGGAAGCCCACGGACGAGAACCGGCGCGCGGCGATGGATCGGGCGCGCGACGCAGGCTTCGCCAGTGCCGAAGCCTGGGCGGCAGTCGGCGCCTTCTGGACCGGCGACACGATGGCGCCACGCGAAGCCCCGAAGGTGCCGCCCGAGCCGCATTTCGTCGGGCTCGCTGTCGCGGGATCGGTGACGCTCGCCTCCGTTCGCGGCAAGCCGGCGCGGCGGCACACGCGGCTGGCCGCCTTCCTCGGTGCGGCGCGCGACATCGCGGCCGGCGGATCTGGCCGGCTCGATCCGGAGCCGACCTGATGGGCATGCCCGCATCCAGGCTCACCGACATGCACATCTGCCCGATGATCGACGTGCTGGTTCCCCACGTCGGCGGTCCCATTGCCGGACCAGGCTGCCCGACGGTGCTGATCGGCGAGCTGCCGGCGGCACGCGTCGGCGACCTCGTCACCTGCGTCGGTCCTCCCGACACGATCGCCATGGGCTCGTTCACCGTGCTGATCGGCAGCCAGCCGGCGGCGCACATGACCAGCCTCTGCGCGCATGGCGGGACGGTGATCCTCGGTTGTCCGACAGTGCTGGTGGGCTGAGCGGCCTGCACGCCCCGTCAAGGGTCAATATAGGCGGCGAGGGTATACAGCACGTTGCCGTTGCAGCGCAGTTCCGTGGCGTTGGGCAGGCCTTGGCTCAGCGCGAAGAGGGAACCTGCACCGTTCGCAGTCAGGGCCATGATGATCGCCCAGCGATGCAGCGGCATCATCCCGGCCGACACGTGATAGTCGACCCCCTCCATCGCCTCGATCTCGCCTTCCTCAAGCTCGTAGCCGGGAGCGAACTCCTCGCCTTCGGTGAACGCCACCGCTCCGCTCCTCTGCAGTTTGTATTGGGCGAGCATGGCGTCGAGTTCGAGGTTGTCCGGAGGCCGGCCGTGCTGGCCGATAAAGGTAGCCGCGGCCACATTGCGGTAGGTCTGGTCCGCCATGTCCGGGGTGTCTGCCCGGCGGGGCTCCGCGGGCAGACTCGGGTTGATCGATCGTGGCAGGGTCGTGAGTTTGTTGATGTCCCCGGTCAGGGCCGCGGACGCGGTTTCGCCGCCGAACACGTTGCGATTGATCGAGCTCTCAATTTTCAGCTCGATGGCGAAGTAGGCCTGACCGTCGGTGAGCATCAAATCCATGCTCTCGTTCGACCCCACCCCGGTAAAATGCTTGTACATCAATTCACGCACCCCCTTCAGCCCGGCGCGGGGACAATGCTCGAGTATGATGCCCTGCACTTCCTTCTCCGAGAATGCCGCATCGGACTGCGCCCTGGCGCTGATGGCGGGACCGAGCGGCAGGATGACGTGCTGTAGGAAACGCTCGGCCAAGTCTTTCGTCGGCATCGCCTGCTCCTCGACGGGGTGATGGCACTTCTATCCGTGCTGGGTGCGGTCACGCCAATCTGATATGACATGCGCGGCGACGCCGCGACCATCCTGCGTGGCGTTCATCACATCAGGCTTCGTCATCGCAAGGAGCTTGTCATGGCTGAGTTCTCCTACGAAACGCCGCTGGACTACTTCAGGTCCACGCCAAACATTGGCCTGAACACTGACATGCTGGGCGCCGAACGCGACCGGCTATGGCGAAAGAGCGGCGATACGTTCCGTTTTCCGGCTCACGTTCATTTCGATATCAAGGCGGAGAGCAACACAGTACAAACCAGGCGTCAGGGTGTGCAGACTAGGAACATGCTGCGCGCCTTCCATCGGCCAAACGCGCCCGACACCGGAGGGCGATATCTGCCATGGCTTGAAGATCACTGCACCTATGTCAGGCTCGACAGCAAAGCCAGGTTTGCCGTCACCGGCCCGCTCAGCGGCTGCAACATCTACGTCGGTGGGGCGGCCGAGGACTTGTTCCTGTTCCACACCAACCTGAACGGTGACCCTGGGCCGGCAGGAGACGTCAAGAAGAGGAAGTGGGTGCTGAGCGTGCTCGGTCGCGTCGTCAAGGGACCTTCGCTGGTCGGCGGTTCGCTGGAAGGCCAGTCCTACACATCGAAGAACATGCTCGGCTTCGTCTTCGGCCACCGAAACAAGCGCGGCTGGCATTTCTACTTCTATGGCAACAACCTGGACAATGTCCTCATGGTCAGGAAGTTCTACCCGGGCATCGCCTGAGGGCGTTGGCTTAATCCCCGAGCATCCGCATCGCACCAACCAGTGAGCGGCGCATCCGGTTGAAGCTTTCCGCAAGCGAGGCAATCTCGTCTCGGCCGCGTACCACGTATTCCGGTCCGTCGAGGTTGCCGAGGCTGACGTCGGACGCCATGCCGGACAGGCGCCGGACCGGGCGGATGACGACGAAGTGCAGCAGGACATTCATCAACACCAGCATCAGCACGAACACCGAGGCGAGTTCGGCCATGAACAGCATGAATGTGCTGCGCGCGCGTGCGAGCGCCAGCCGCATCGGCACCGTCACGATCTGCGCCGCGACCACCTCGCCCATGTGCCAGCCGAAGCCGTTGGCCGGCCCGTAGAGGTCGATCATGGTCGCCGGCGCCGCGGCCGGCGTCGAATGGCAGACGAGACAGCTCTTGTCGTCCACCCGGATCGGCTGGCTGACCGAGAGAAGACGACCGAGCGGCGTGTCGCGCTGTGTGATGAGATGGGTCAGCTCCGGTTGCCGGCGAAACGCCTCGATGATGTCGGCCTGCCAGTCGGCAGGCCGGTCGGACGGGTTGGTCGGATTGAGCGCCGGCTCGCGATAGGCATAGTCGGGGTAAGCCGATTGCAGGATACGGAACACCGCCTGCGAGACGGAGAACGGGATCGTCTGCGGCAGGAACCTGACCTTGAGCTGGTCGGCGAGCAGCGGGCTGACCTCGCGGTCGGTGTAGGTCGAGATCGCCGCCGCCTGGTGCTCCATCAACGCGGCCTCTGCCAGGACCTCCTGCTCGGCGTCATGCTGCGTGACGGCGTCGGCGAACCAGGCGGCGACGGCGAGGCCCACGGCGAAGGCTGCGAGCAGCACGAGATTGAACTTTGCTTTCAGGCCCATGGTATCTCCGCATCCGGTCGGATGGTTGGTGGCGGCGATGTCACCGCGTGTGCTCGCCCAGCAGCCGGTTTGCCTCGGCGGCGGTGAGATGGCCGGTCATGTCCTGGCCGAGCTCATGCTGGTAGCGCCGCATCGCCGCGCGCGTGTCCGGCCCGTAAAGACCGTCGATCACCCCGTCATAGTAGCCGAGGCTGCGCAGTGCGGTCTGCACCGCCTCGCGTTGCGCCAAAGTGGTCGCCGCCCACGGGGCCCCGGCGCCGGCCGGCCGGGGGCCCCGGGCGCGGCCGGGGCGGCGGGCGGCGGCGGAGGCGGAGGCGCGAGCAGTGGCACCTGTCCTTGGGTCGTGCGCACGACGAGCGTCACGCCCGGCTGCCCGGCAAAACTCCGCGACAGAGTCGTCGCGATCGCGTTGCCGTCGCCTGCGGATGCTGCGAGAGCCTTTGCGAGCATTTCGCCGACCGGCGTCGCTGTGGTCGCGTTGCCTGGTTCTTCCGTCGCGGCGACGATCGCGTGGCCGGCTGCACTCGCTTCGGTGCGCAACGCATCCCAGATCGGCCGCACGGCGTTCCCGGCGGGCCAGGGCGTGGTGTCGAGCACGACGAGAGAGGTAGCACTCCCGGCGCGCTCCGGGAGCGCGGTCAGCGACCGGGCGAGGATACCTTCGGTGACGGCGTCGCCGCCGCGCTGCAGGACCGTCTCGACCGGCAGCAGGAAGTTGCGTCCGCCGTCCGACGTCGCGTAGCCGCATGCATACAGGATGGCTGCCGATCCGGCCGGCGACCCAAGACGCGACGCGAAATCGCCGAGTGCTGCCGAGATCGCGCCGCTGCTGGCGTCGAGCAGCAATGTGACCGCGATACCGTCGTGCCGGAGCGAGGCGGCAACCGCGCGCGCCGAGAATGTGCAGGCGGCAAGCGGCGTCGCGCCCAGGTAAGTGCTCTCGCCCAGCACCAGGGCGATCGTTGGCCGGGAGGCAGCCTCGGTCGACCCGGACCTCGCCAAAGGCAGGACGAAGGCGAGGAGAAAGACCCGGGAGATTTGCCAGCGCCACCGTCGGCCAGTCCGCATCCCGTCCGTCTCCGTCTCGAGTGCCGGTCTATCGTCCGGACGGACCGTTGCACAGCCACGGTCACTGCCGAGGCCGGTTGGCATACACTGCGCCGATGACGCCGGAATACATCGGACGCTACCGGATCGAGAGCGAGCTCGGCCGCGGGGCGATGGGCACCGTCTATCGCGCCCATGATCCGGAGATCGACCGCACGGTCGCCATCAAGCTGGTCCGCGCCGACCTGCTCGATGGGCAAGCGCGCGCCGAGTATCTGGGCCGGTTCCGGCAGGAGGCCCAGGCTGCCGCGCGCTGCGTGCACCCCAACATCGTCGCCATCTATGATTACGCGACCGCAGCGGACGGCAATCCGTTTCTCGCCATGGAATTCGTCCCGGGGACGCCGCTGCGCGCACCTGGCGCCGCCGCCCCCAGGCCGCCGGTGCGGGAGTGCGTAAACCTGACCATGCAACTGCTAGCAGCCCTCGAGTGCGCGCACTCGGTCGGCGTGGTCCATCGCGACATCAAGCCGGCCAACCTGCTGGTTCTGCCGGACGGCAGGCTGAAGGTGACCGATTTCGGCATCTCGCGGATCGATACCTCCGACCTGACCGCGGCCGGCAGCCTGATCGGAACGCCGTCGACCATGTCGCCCGAGCAGGGCCGCGGTGAGGTTGTCGATGCGCGAAGCGACCTGTTCTCGGCCGGCGTGGTCCTGTTCGAGCTGCTGTCCGGCGTCCGTCCGTTCGCCGCCGGCAACGCCGCCGACACGATGCGTCGCCTGCTCGACGAACGGCCGGCCGATCTTGACCGGCGCGGGCCCGAGACACCGCGCGCGCTGAAGGCCGTGATCGCGCGCGCGCTGGCGAAGGCAGTGGCTGAGCGTTTTCAGACGGCTGCCGAGATGGCGGATGCGCTGCACCGGGCGGTTCCGGCGGATGCCGCTGATGCGAGCGCGGAGACGGTGCTGGCCGCGCGAGCGGCGGACGATGCCGTCGGGCTGCCACCGGCCACGCTGGCCCGGCTTGAGCGCCTGCTCGCCGCCGAGATCGGACCGATCGCGCGGCACGTGCTGCGCGATGCGGGTTTACGGGCCCACACGACCGACCAGCTCTGCCGGCTCGCGGGCGAGGGGATCGCGGATGCGGGGCGCCGGGCGCGGTTCCTTCGCGAGGCGGCGGCCGCGATCGCCGGTGGTGATGCGCCCGGCACGACGGAGGCATCGCAGTCGGGCGATATCGTGTCGCCGATCGCCGCCGAGGAGCTGGACCGCATCGAACGCGACCTGATCCGGATCTTGGGCCCGATCGCGCGCGTCCTGCTTCGCCGCACCGTTCCGGGAGCCACCTCCGCCTCAATGCTGCGCACGATGCTGGCGGCGCATATCGAGCGTCCGGACGAGAAGGCGGCGTTCCTGCGTGGCGCGAAGAGCGGGTGAAGTGGTCCCGCCAAAGGCGAAATCAAAATGAACCGGGGCTCTGCCCCGAGCCCCGCCAGGGGCTGGGCCCCTGGACCGCCAGCCCTTCTGATTGTTTGCGGGTCTGGGCCGCTGGCCCCAGCGGGTCCAGGGCAGAGCCCTGGCCTTTCTGCTTCAAGGTGCCGGACCGGCCCTCGCGTCCGGCATCGCCTCGATTGTGACGGCGGTGACATTGTCGGTCGCCTGCGCAGTCAGTGCCGCCAGCACCAGGCGCTCCGCCGCCGCGTCCTCGTCGTCCGCGAGCAGGGCGGCGATCGCCTGATCCGGCAGCGTCTTGCAGAGCCCGTCGCTGCACAGCAACACCTTGTCGGCCGACTCGAGCCGACCGGTCCGCTTGTCGAGCTCCAGCGTGTCGGAGTCGGCACCCACCGCGCGGGTGATCACGTTGGCATGCGGGTGATGCTCCGCCTCGGCCGCGGTGATCGCGCCGTCGTCGAGCAGTTCCTCGACCAGGCTGTGGTCGCGTGTGAGCCGCGTCAGCGCGCCGCCGCGGCACAGATAGGCGCGCGAGTCGCCTGCCCACAGGCAGGCGAAATGATCGTCTCGGACGAGCAGCACCACCACGGTGCTGGCGCACAGATGGCTCTCGCCGGCCGATGCGCCTACCGCGCGCAGGCGCGCGTGCACCGCTTCCAGCCGGTCGCGTACCTCGACTAGGATCTCGGCCGCCGACAGGCTCGGATCGACCGTCTCCAGGGCCGACACCACACTTCCGGCCGCGATCTCGCCGCCGTCGTGACCGCCGGCGCCGTCGGCGACCGCCCACAGGCCGAGGTCGGGGCGGTTCACGTAGGCGTCCTGGTTGGTCTTGCGGACGGTGCCGACATGGGTCGCGGCCCAGGATCGGAACCGGGCGGTTTCGGCCACGCCGTGCTCAATCGGCCCGCTCATGGCGCCGGGTCGCGCCAGGCATCGTCGAGCATGCCGGCGAGTGTTTCGGGTGCCGGCAGACCCGAATGACCTTCGTCTCGCGGCGCGACCCGCGGGCCTCCTTCAGTTCGGAACCGGCATTGCGGTGCGAGGACCGCAGCGTCGGCGGGCTGGCGTAGCCGCTCCAGGACGGCGCCTGGCGCGAGGTCGGACGCGATCGCCTCCCGCCCGGCGTCCTCGGCCGTCCGCAGGAACGCCTCGTCCCAGCCTGGCGGCGACAGGCAGGCCAACGTGAGCGGAAAGTGGCGGCCGACCGCGTCCACGCTCGGCAGGAACACGCCGAGCACTCCTGCCTGCCCGCACATACCGGCCGGCAACGCGAACTGCCAGACCGGAGCTTCGAGCCAGGCGGACAACCAGTCCGAGCCGGCGCGGTCCTCGGCGAAGGCGAGGCCGCGCTGCCACCAGGCATCCCACGGGTCGGTGAAGTCGCGCGTCAGGCCAAGGCGTACGAAGTCGCCGCGCGACGGCAGCTTGCCGTAGAGCCCGATCGCGCTCACTGGACGATCGGGCAGCGGAACCCGTCGAGCAGACCGGGCGCGAACGGGTTGAGCACCGACCCGGCCCGGATGGCGAAAACCGCCTCACGGTTTCCAAGCGTGTAGGTCAGCGTATAGCTGTCCGGCGAGCCCGACGCTGCCAGCGTTCCCTGCGCGAACATCCGGAACATCGCCCAGGGTCCGCTCGCGGACAGCACGCCGGTGCCCCCGGCCGGCGGCGGGTCGAACACCAGCCGCACATTCTGCATGCCGGTCGGACCTGGCCAGGTGATCTCGGTCGAGCGTGGCGGCCCGTGGCTATACGCCACGTCCGTGCCGTCGAAATCGAGACCGACCTGGTTGGCGCCATCGTCCAGCCTGACCGGCGTGATGGTGAACGTGACCCGTGGCGTGGCGCTGCCGCCGACGAAGAACAGGTCGCGGATCATCGAGGCGCGCTGGAACTGGGCGACGGCGTCCGCGTCGACCGGGGCTGCGACACCGTTCGACGGCTGCGGCGTCCAGGTCCGGCCAGTGGTGTTCACGTAGGGCTTGAGCTGGGTGTTGAAGAATCCGTCGAGCATGCCGCCCGGCGCGAACAGCTTGGTGAAATCGTCGGTTGGCGTGTCGAGCGTGCTGTTCGCCGTGAACGGGAACCGGCCGTTGACCGCGAGCGGGCAGAGCGAGGCGGGTCCGGTGGCGCCGTTGTAGGAGGCGGCGACCTGCTGCTTGGCGTCGCCGCCGCGCAGGCTGGCGGTCTGGTCCGCCATCGCCAGCAGCCAGCGCGAGACCGGTGCCGGCTCGCCCTGCGCGGTCGCCCTGACTGCCAGGATCGGATCGTTGCCGATGACCGCAGGTGGTGCGCCCAGCGGGGCTGCTGCCATCTTGGCGAACAGTTGCTGCAGGTCGGCCAGCGGCTTGAGCGACTGGTCGATGCCGGCGCCGTTGTCGCGCGACACCAGGTCGCGCAGGGCCTGGTAGCGCGCGTCGATCTCGTAGCCCGGCGGCAAGGTCGCGGCGGCTGCACTTCCCACGCCGAGCAGCGAGGACAGGCGTGCGGTTTCGGCCACCACCGCGGGCGGCGCACCGGCGAGGGGTCCGCCCTTCGCTCCCGGCATGTCCGCCGGCGGTGCCGACAGCGTGAGCTGACGCGCGATCGACGCGAGCAGGCTCTTCATCGGCGATTGTGGCGAGGTCAGGATGTAGAGGTCCTGCGCTGCCTCGCCCGGTGAGCGCAGCGGCACGATGTCGAGGTCCGCCAGCATCGCATCCCAGGCGGTTTCGTAGTCCTGCTCGTAGAGCGCGATCACCGACCGCTCCAGCGCGCGGAGCGCGTCGCCGTTTGTGTCGACGCGCTCGTCGTGCCCGAGCACCCAGCTTTCGGCCGCCACATCGTGTGCCGCGCCGACGAGAGCCGGCAGCAGCACGAGGTGGAAACCGCGCACCGTGAGGAAGCCCGGTATGCCGTCGCTCAGCGGCTTGCCGCTGGCGCGGACGAACACGTCGAGGCCGGCCGGCCCGATCGCGTCGCTGGGCCGCCAGGGCGGCATTCGGGACGCGGCCGCCGACGGCTTGATCCGCGAGTAGACCCGTTCTGCCAGCGATACGCGGCTGAAAGCGTTGCGCGCCTGCGCGACCAGCGCGCCGTCGAGCGGCACGGCGGGGAGCGGTTCGCGCAGGAGTGCCTCGAGATGGGTCGCGAGCTCTGCCAGCATCGGCCCATTGAACGCGCCGGGATAGGTCGTCTGCCAGTCGAGCGTCATCCATTCGCGGATCAGCGCGCGGTCGAGCGGTCCCTGGCCGCCGAGCATGAGGTAGACCCGCGTCGCCTCGTACAGAAAGTCCGGGCGCTGCAGGTTGCCGCGCATCTGCGCCTCCAGGCGCCAGATCATCCGCGGCAGCAGCGCGTAGTCCAGCGCGTGCCGGTAGACCGCCTGCGCGCCCGCGTGCAGTTTTGAAGCCTGCGACAACCCAAACCCGATGCCGCCGGGGACCGTCTCGCGCGTCAGTGCCCGTGCGGCATCCAGCACCGGCAGCAGCGCTGGCAGGTCGGAGTCGGCGATCGGGTCGAGCGGCACGGTGGCCGCAACTTTCTCGTAGCCGTCGAGTGCGGCCGACACATCCGTCACCTGGCGCTGACCCGAGGCTCGCGCCCCCAGCATCGCGCCGATCGCGACCAGCGCCAGGAGGGCCACGCCGCCGAACGACGCCACCCGGATCAGCATCCGCTGCCTGGCCGCACCCGGCCGTTCGCGCACAAGCATCGCTTCGCCGAACACCAGACGCAGCAGGCCGCCGAGAAAGTAGCTGCGGCCGCGCTCGGCCCGGAGGCTCGGCAGCCGCCGCTGGTCGAGACCGAAATTGCGCGCCATCTCGCCCGTCAGCCGGTCGATCGGCGTTCCGGCCTGGGTTCCCGACGCGAGGTAAACACCGCGCAGGAACGGTGCCGGATCGAGCTTGGAGCCGCCGAACGCCTCGCGCAGGAACTCGCCGAGCGGCTCGGCCAAAGTGGCGATCTGCGACGGGAAACCAGCGATCAGCGCCCGCCGCTCAGGGCTCCGCTCCGCCTGCAACCGGTCAAACAGCCGGGCGCGTAGCCGCTCGACCAGCAGGCGGAGTTCGTTCGCGAAGCCTTCGATTGGTCCCGCCTGCGTGAGTGTCGCGTCGAACGTGGCACCCCAGACCTGCTCGCGCCGCTGCCGGTCCAGATCGTCGAAGAACTCGGTGAAGCCCGCGATGAGGTCCGCCTTGGTCAGCAACGCGTACACCGGCAGACGCAGCCCGAGCGTCTCGTCCAGTTCGCGAATGCGGGCGCGGATCGCGCGCGCGTGGGCGAGGCGTTCGTCGCGGGCCGCTCCCGCGATGTCGCTGAGCGCAATCGCCACCAGCACGCCGTTCAGCGGCTGCCGCGGTCGCGTGCGCCGCAGCAGCGACAGGAAGCCCTGCCAGCCCGCCCGGTCGACGGCTTCATTGGAATCCTGCAGCGTGTAGCGGCCGGCGGTGTCGATCAGCACCGCCTGGTCGGTGAACCACCAGTCGCAGAGGCGTGTGCCGCCGACACCGGCAACTGCCCCATGACCGAGTTCGGCTGCGAGCGGAAACGACAGCCCCGCGTTCAGCAGCGCCGTCGTCTTGCCCGCACCTGGCGGCCCGATGATCGCGTACCAGGGCAGCTCGTAGAGAGCGCCGCGTGTGCCTCGCGCGCGTCGCAGCAGCGCCAGCGAGGCAGCGAGCTTCTCGGCCAATGCGGCCTGCTCGTCGGCGATCTCGCGTTGGCCCGGGTCGGGACCGGTCGCGGCGACACCCGCCTCCAGGGTCCGCTCGCGCCGGCGCCGGGCCCGGTCGAGTAGCAGATTTGCCGCCAGCCAGACCAGCAGGAAGACGATCACCACCGCGAACCGCACCATGGTCCCAGCGAGCGCCGCCAGCAACGGCCCGAACACCCAGACCAGGATGGCGAGCAGAAGCACACCGAGGCCGCTCAGCACCCAGCGCGACAGCAGGCGGCGCAGGCGCACGGTCAGCCTGCGGTCCGGTCGAGCACGATCTCGATCCGGCGGTTCTGTTCGCGCCCGGCCGCCGTCGCGTTCGACGCGATCGGATCGGCCTCAGCGCGTCCCTCGGTGCCAATCCGCGACGCACCGATCTCGCCCGCGATCATGGCGCCCGCCGCCTTGGCGCGCGCCGACGAGAGCGCAAAATTCGACGGGAAGGCGACGGTGTGGATCGGCGCGTTGTCGGTGTAGCCGATCACGTGCACCGCGCCGTGCTCGGTCGCGAGCGCCTGGCCGATCCTTCTCAGCAGCGGGGTGAACGCCGGCTGCACGGTCGCCCGGCCGGAGGCGAACATGCCTCGGTTGCTGATCCGCACGATCGGCTGCTCGGGCGTGCCGACCACGGAGACCAGCCCCTGCCTGATCTCGGGGGCCAGGAACCCGCGCAGGCGATCGGTGACGTCCGGTACTGCCGACGGCGGCGGGGGCGGCGGGGCGACGCGCGGCGCGCGCGAGATCTGGGGCATGTGCGAAGGCGGCGCGGCCAGCATTCGCTGGGTGAGCGCGTCGGAGGACGTGTTCAGACCGTTCGAGACGAACAGGAACGCGAACGCCACCACCGACAGCCCCGCCACCGCGCCGACCCAGACCGGTACGGCCAGACGCGCCGGCCGATACGGCGCATCGACGCCCTTGGCGTGCGGCGACAGTTCCGCCGGCGCCGGCTGCCGATGCCGGGTGATCACCGCGTAGGTGTCCTCGCGCACCGCCTCGAGCTCTCCGACGCCCCGCGGCGAGAGCCGGTAGCGGCCGACGAAGCCGAGCGACATACACAGATACATCAGCTCCAGCACCGGCAGGAACTTGCCCGGCGATGCCTTCATCGTGCCGAGCAGGTCGAAGAAGCGCTCGCCGCTCCTGACCTCCTGGTGGAAGGTCGAGACCAGCGACTTCGCGTTCCACGCGCCGTTGCTGCCCCAGGGCGTGTTCAGCACGACGTCGTCGAGGCTCGCGCAGAGCGCGTAATGGGCGGGGCGAAGCAGCTCCATGTCGATGCCGGCGTCGCGACCCTGTCGCTCGAACCGGCGAACCTCGCGCACCGTTCGCTCGCGCAGGTCGCCCGCGTCGGGTGGGCTGACGGTGTTGCGCAGCCGCGCCATCAGCGCGAGCAGCGGTGCGGCGGCGGCCAGCAGCGGCTCGGCCCCGAGTGCGAGATCGCCGATGCCCGGGCGGGGCCGCGCCGCGGCCGGCTGCGGGGTGCCGGGGGGGGGCCCCGCGCCCGGGGCCGGTGCCCGCGCGCGGCCGCCAGGGACCGGCCGGATGATGGTCCGATCGTCATCGTCGGGCTCGGAAAACGGATTGTCGCTCATCCGCGTATCGCCCAGAGCTCGAGCGCCAGATTGGGAAAGTCGCCGGAGACGTGGATCGCGAATCCGCCGGAGGACTGCATCTGCTGCCAGTGCGTCGAGTTTCGATCGAGCTCGAAATAGCTGGCGCCGGCGTAGAATGGCAGTTGCCTCGGCGCCACCGGAAGCGGCCTGACCGCGATCCCGGGCAGTGCCACGTTGACCAGCTCGCGTATCTGCTCGACCGCGCCGATCTTGACCTGCGACGGGAAGATGCGGCGCAGCGTCTCGGTCGGCACGTCCGCCTGCACCGTCAGCACGAAGCTCGCCGAGCGCAGGATGTTGCGGTCCACGATCGCGCCCACCCTGATCCCGTGCCGGCGCTCCTGCAGCGGGATCGCGGTCGCCGATTGCTCGATGACCGCCGACAGCGACCGTCGGAGATCGGCGATCACCGGCGCGAAGCTCCGCTGCAGGTCGGTGTGCCGGTAGGGCGGATAGGGTGCCGGCGGACGGCGCCCCTGCTCGGTGAAGGTCGCGAAGTCGCCCGCCATCTGCACCAGCGCGGCGTAGAGGTCGGCCGGATGCACGTCGGCCGACCCGGCCCAGTGTGCGATCAGGTTCTGCGCCCGGTTGACCGACTGCAGCAGCAGGAAGTCCGACACGTCGGCGACCCCGCGCTGTCCGGGCGCGGACAGACGGGCCGCCAGCGCCTCGCCGCGCTGGTTGAGCATACCGGCGAGCTCGACCAGCCAGCCCGCGAGCGGCGGCGTTGCCGAGCAGACGAGGGCCGGCGCAATCCAGCGGTCGTCGAGCGTGACCCGCCGGTCCGCACCCACTTCCGTCACCCTGGCGACCGGAATGCACTGGAAGCCGGCGGTGTTGTCGCTGTCGAGCAGGTATCGCAGGCGAAGCCGCCCGACCTGCAGCTCGAAGGGCAGCGGCGAGGCGCCATGAGTGTCGTAGGCCTCGAACGGATGCTGCCCGTAGCGGCCTTCCGGCGAGGCGTCCGACGCGATCTCGGGTGAGCCCGACTGGCGAACCGGCACGGCGAGCAGCACGAGCGCGTTGCGCACCGTCTCTGCGAGTTCGATCGGGACCGGTTGCTCGGTCTCGCCCGGCATGGCGAACGGCGTGCCGTCCGCGAACACGCCACGCGCGCCTGACAGCGCGAAGCGTCCGGTCGCGAGCAGGTCACGGTCGATCGTAAACTCCGCGACACCCCAGCCATGCGGGCGAAGTGCCGCCGTGCGCTCGCGCAGCAGGCCCTCCAGCCAGCGGTCCTGCTGCTGGAAGTGCTGCGCGCGGAGAAACATGCCCTCGTGCCAGACGATCCGGTTGGTCCAGCTCATGACGGCGCCAGCGCTGTGGCCAGACGGCCGATGGTCAGCCTCAGCGCCGTGGGACCGTTTGCCTTCAGCGGCGACGTCGCGCGCCAGCTCGCGTGATCGATGTCGCGGAACAGCACGATCACCCCGAGCGTCTGCGCGCCCGGCTTGACGGCGGTCTCCACGCGTCGCGTCTCGCCGGGACGGACGATGAACTCTTGCGACCCGAGGTCGTCGGCGCCGAGTGTCGCCTGCTCGCGCTCGGTCAGCGCGAAGAACTCACCCCGGTCGAACGCGGCCGGCGAGGCCAGGAAGACCAGGCGCACGGCCACCGGTGCCGGCAGGCCGGCGCCGTCCGGGTTCTGGTCGGTCCCGGCTTGCACGGTGAGCGCCAGCGAAGCGGGGGGCGGCGGTGAAGGTGTCGACGAGCACGAAGCCAGTGCCACCAGGAGAGCCAGCCCGGCCCTGGTCTCGGGGCTCCGCCCCAAATTCCGCTGGGGCCGGCGGCCGCAGACCCGCAATGATTGAAAATTATCGGGGATCCAAACGCCCCGCGTTTGGTGGGGTGCAGGGGTGAAACCCCGCTCTCTGGCTTCTTGCGCCTTCGGCCTCATGTCGCGTTCTCCGCGTTCTGGAGCTCGCTCAGGCTCTGCTCGTAGGCGCGCGCGAAATTCTTGCCGAAGACGCTGTCGAAATCGTCGGCCAGCGCGTGCGCGACCTTCGCGTGTGCGGCCGCGTACGCGTCCCAGGCGCGCGCCTTTTTCTGGGCTGGCAGGAGTGCCAGCCCACCCTTGTCGGCCTCGCGCTCGATGGCGGCAGGAGCCAGCAATGCGAGCAGCGCGCGCACGGCCGTCTGCGTCGCACTCATCGTCGCGAGTTCGTGCAACCGCATGTCGCGCAGCGCATCCCCAATTGCCTGCGCCGCCGGCATCGCGCGCCGTCCGATCCCGAGCAGCGAGGCGAGCGCGTCATCGTCGCCGGCCGAAAACTTGAGCGGATTGTTTCCGGATGCCCGGATCATCGTCTGCTCGATGCGGAACTCGCCCTTGATCGAGGCGCGCGCGATCATCGTCTCGCGTATGCCGGCGACCGTCACCCGCAATGCGAGCCCCATCGCCTCCATCGTCCGCTCGGGATCGGCAATCGTCGCGTCCTCCATCCCGGCGCCGCGCAGGAAGGCGGCGAGCAGCCCGTCGCCGACTGCCGCCCTCGGCGCGGGAGGTACGCTGGTCGGCGGCGCCGGAACCGGGAAGGGTGCTGCCGGCGGCCTCGCCTCGGACAGGTCCAGGTCCCAGTCGTCCGGGATGGCGGCGGCCGGGCGCGGTGGCGGACGGAATGCGTCCTCCAGCACCGGCGTGTGGTCGGGACGGGTCGGCTGCGCAAACGCATCCTCCGCCTCGAACGGGTTGAAATCGTCGGCGATCGGCAATCCGGCAGCGGGCCGCACGAAGACGTCGCGCTCGGCCTCGATCGCGACTTCGATCTCATAGGCGCCAAGCCGGAAACGATCGCCGTTGTCGAGCACCGCCGGTCGGCCGCCGACCGGGGTCGCCGAGCCGTTGAGGAAGGTCCCGTTGGCGCTCAGGTCGGACAATTCCCACCGCCCGGCGCGGAAGGCGAGCGCGCAATGGCGTTTTGAGAGATGCCTGTCCGGATCGGAAAGGATCCAGTCGTTGTCCGGTCCGCGTCCGATCGTGAACTCGCCGCCGCCGGCCGACCGGCGTTCGGGCGTGACATCGTCCGGACAGCGGATCGTCAGCAGGGTGATCGTCATTCGCCGGTCCCGCTCGCGCGATCGCAGGCCGGATCCGCGACCCTCACCCGAGCCATCAACCGACGATCCCCCCGATCAAGCTCGAAGCATTCTAGACTTCGTTGTTGGAACTGGTAAGTCGAAAGGCCTGCGTCCGCAACGATCGGGCGCGGACAGGAAGGCACGATGGGCCTGATACCGTCACCGACGATCCTCAGCACCGATGCGATGGGGCGGGTGGCGCCGCCGATCAGCACCTCGGTCGGTCAGGATGGCGTGAACCGTCCGGGCGACGTCTTCATCGTCCAGTCCCTCCTCAACGACCGTCTCCCCAAACCGCACGCTCCGATCGATGTGACCGGCGTCGCCGACCCTGGAACGATCCTGGCGATCGAGGCCTACCAGGCGGTGGTGATGGGCATAAACCCGCCCACCGGCCGGGTCGATCCGGCGAGTGCCACTTATTACGCGCTCGCGGCAAGACCGCTCGTCAACGCGCCGTCGCTGCCGTCGCCGCATTTCGGCCATGTCGGCATCGTGCCCTCCGACGTCTCGAGTGCCGCCGTCGCCTCGCAGGTGCGATGGCGCGTGCCCGCTTCCGTCAGTCTTGCGCAATGGGCCGTCGAGAGCGCCTGGGGGGCTGCGATGCCTCCGGGCAGCAACAACCCGTTCGGCATCAAGGCGGGACCTGGCACGCCCGGCGTTGACAGCGGAACGACCGAATGGGTCAACGGCTCGCCGATCGTCATCACCGCACGCTTTCGCGTGTTCGGAAGTCTGAACGACGCCTTCGACGTGCACGGGCAGATCCTCGCGACCGGCCCACTCTACTCCACAGCCATGCGCCTGGTCGCACAACCCGAAGCGTTCGCCGACGCGCTGACCGGCATCTACGCCACCGACCCCCATTACGGCTACACGTTGAACTGGGTGATGGACAAGTACGGCCTGCAGCGTTTCGATCGTTGAGCAGAAGGATTTCGCGTCATGGCTCGCTCGCGGCACCTGCCTCCCGTTCTGACGATGTTCCTGGTCGTCGGTCTCGCCACGAACGCCGGCGCGCAATCGGCCGACCAGATCATCAATTCCCTCAAGCCGGGCACCGGCATGGACGGCCTGACCCGCGGCATTCGCCCGATCGGTCCGTCGGTGCCGGCCGACACCGCCGCGCCGACAACGCCGCGCCGGCGCGGACAGGCACGCGACAGCGTGCAGACCGCGTCCGAGACGCCGTCCGTCAGCCTGACGGTGGATTTCGAGACCAACTCGGCCGAACTCACGCCCGACGCGGTGCATACGCTCGATCACCTCGGCGAGGCGCTGGCGAGCCCGACGCTGTCGAAATACCGGTTCCGGATCGAAGGTCACACCGACACCGTCGGCACTGCTGCGGCCAACAAGGCGCTCTCGGAACGGCGCTCGCAGGCGGTGGCCGCCTATATCGAGAAGTATTTCCACGTCTCGCCGGGTCGGCTGGTGCCCGTCGGCATGGGTGAGGCAGGGTTGCTGGTGCCGACGCCGCCGCAAACCGCCGAAATCCGCAACCGTCGCGTCCAGGTGGTCAATATCGGCGCCTGAACACCATGCGCGGCGACGTCGAGGACACGGTTCGCCTGCCGCCGCGCCGTCGCGGCGTTCCGCTCAAGGCCCTGCTCGCGATCGGCGGCGCGCTCGTGCTGCTCGTCGCAGCCTCCCTCTGGGCATTCGGTCCGGCGACGGGCGGTGGCGAGACGGTCCGCTTCGCCGACGAGCAGACGATCGACGCCAACGATCCCGTCTCGCTCACTGTCTTCCGTTTTCGGCCGCGGCCGTCGATCGTCGTCCTCGACTTCCCGACACTCGCCGAGCAGGGTCGCATGCTCGACCGGATCGCAGCCCTGGTCGAGAAAGACAAGCTGCCGCACGACCGGGTCCTCGACGACGACGCGCTGGCGGCCGCGATCCGCGCCGACGGCGATGAGCCGGACACCTGGTACTACGGGCACGACTACCGCGCCACCGACATCGCGCGCTTCTTCCGGCTCGCCGTTTCCGATGGCGTCCGGCTGAACGCGGACGAGGAACACCTGCGACGGCTGGTCGCGCGTCTGCGCCAGCAGCCGGATGGGTTCGGCGCGGTGATCACGCTGCCGCGGGCCAACCCTGCGACCGGTGTCGATCCGGCGGCGCGCGCGATCATCCTGCACCACGAATTGTCGCACGGCGACTACTTCACCGATCCCGGCTACGTGCGGGCGGTCACAGCGACCTGGCGCGACGTGCTGACGCCGGACGAGCGCGCCAAGGTGCGTGCCTACCTCAAGGACGAGGAATACGATCCGTCGCTGACCGACCTGATGCAGAACGAGATGCAGGCCTACATCGTCTACACGCCGCCCGGCCGGTTCTGCAGTCCTGCCAAGCTCGGCATCGCACCGGACCGGCTGGACGTCATTCGTGACTCGCTGCGGTTGGCGGGACCACGATGGCTGGTGCCGGCGGCGAGTTGGGGCTTCGCCCCAAACCCCACCAAAGGCTAGCCTTTGAAAACCGCTACTTCTGAGTGCGCAGCAGGAGCACCGCCGGGGAAACAGAGGCGCCGGCGTTAGCGATCGCGTGTGCGAGCGCATGGCCATAGGCGTCTACCGGCTCGGACGCCGGGAGCGGCATCGTGAACAGGGGCCGCGCCGAGGCGACGACGACGATCATGTCCGTGCCGAACGGTGGTCCCACTTGCCAGCCTGGAAAGCCCGGTTCAGGCCGGCCGAACACGATGGTCTGACCGGCCTGGTAGGTCCGCGTAGGGTAGCCCGGCCCCGAGACCAGCGGCGAGACTGTGCCGTCATTGCCGATATAGGCGACATGCAGCGCGCCGCTGAAGGGCATCGTGACGGACAGCGCGATCACCTGATTGTCCGACAATGTCTCTTGCCCGTCCGCCTCTTGGACGTCCAAACGGCGGCCTGCCGTCCACGCCGGGCGGAGCACATCGAGCACGCCGCAATACGGACCTTCCGTCTGCACGACATGGTCGTCCGTCTTTGCCGCTCCCGACCTTGCGACCGCGGCGCGCAGGGCGGTGACGGGAGGCCCGGCGCCGGCCACGCCCGACAGCGTAACGTTGCCGCCACTCGAAACCTCGGAACTGACAAGCGTGCAGGGGATGCCGGGCAGGGTTCGGTCGAGCGAAGCCTTGACAGCTTCAAAGACAGGCTTTGGCACCGGTGGCGGCAACGGCAGCGCGGTTATCGCGGGCGGAGCCGGTGCGACGATCCTTGGCGTGCGCACAGGCAACAGCAGGAAAGCCAACGTGCCGGCCGCGATGGCGAGCACGGCGATGCCGCCGATGATCGGCAGCGTCCTGCGTCCCGGTTCGGCCGTCGGCACCGGCGGCGGCGGTTTCGGAGCCGCGACGATCGTCCGATCCTCATCCGGCGCGATCGGCATGTTGTGCATGCCGGCGTCGCGCAGGGCGGATGCAAATTCCTCGGCGGTGCCGAACCGGTCCTCCGGCCGGCGCGCCATGGCACGCGCGACGACCGGATCGAGCGAAGGCGGCGCGGTCACCGAGATTTCCGACGGACGCGGCGGCGTGGCGTTGAGCGCCTTGTGCATGATGCCGGTCAGGCTGCCCTCGAACGGGCGCTCGCCGGTCAGGAGCTGGTAGAGCACGACCCCCGCCGAATAGATGTCGGTCCGCCGGTCCGCCACCTGCCCCATGAACTGCTCGGGCGACATGTAGGCGGGCGTTCCGAGCACCGTGCCCGCCTGGGTGAGGCTGCTGCTCTCGATCCGTGCAATGCCGAAATCGGCGATCTTGGCGCGGCCCGACGCCGTGAGAATAATGTTGGCGGGTTTGATGTCGCGGTGAACCACGCCGAGGCGGTGACTGTAGGCCAGACCGTCGAGCACGTCGCCCAGCAGCCGTAACGCGTCCGCGGCCGTCAGACGCTCGCCGGCATCGAGGATGTGCCTGAGCGTCCGCCCGTCGACGAATTCCATGACGATGAACGCGACATCACCGGTCTCGCCGTAGTCGTAGACGCCGACGATATTGGGATGCGTCAGCCGTCCCGCCGCCTGCGCCTCGCGCCGGAACCGCGCGAGCGCTTCAAGCCCCTCGACATCGTCCGCGTCGGGCAGGCGCACCGTCTTGATCGCGACGCGGCGCGCGATCGCCGGGTCCCATCCGTCATGGACGATTCCCATCGCACCCTTGCCCAGCGTGCCGCGCAGCTCGTACTTGCCGAGCCGCGCGAGGGCGGCGTCTTCGCTCATGCGCTCAAATCCGTGCCAGCGTCCCCGGCGCGTGCGGAGTGCCGACAGTGCGTCCGCGTCCCTCGCCGACGATCGCGAATGGTGCCCAGAAGAACGGATGCGCGACGACCGCCGGCAGTGTCCGCCCGGCTCCGTCGAGCGTGGCGAGCTGCGCGCCGCGAAGCGCACCGGCGAGCCCCGCCGGGTCGCCCACACGCAGCCGCTCCATCGTTTGGGCGATGATGTAGGCGGTCGCCTGATCGTTGATCGACCAGTGCGTCACCATCACCGCGCGGGCGCCTGCGTAGAAGAACGCGCGCGCCAGCCCCGACAGGCTCTCGCCCGCCGACGAGCCGTCCGGTCCGGCCGAGTTGCAGGCCGAGATGATCACCACGTCGGCGTCGAGCTGCAGCCCCTCGATGGCGCCGGCGGTCAGCAGCGCGCCCGACGCGTTCGTAGCCCCCGGCGGCGCGGAAGTCACGATGGCCGGTTCGGTCTGGCAGCGCAGGTCGGTGGGCAGCAGCGCGTGGGTCGCGAAATGCAGGACGCGGAACCCGTCCAGCCTCTGACGCACGACGTCCGGTGCGGTGAACGCTTGGCCGGTGAGCTCGTCGTTCGGCGAGCCGCCGAGGAGCGCGCGGGCCGCCGCGAGCTCCTTGCCGGCAAACGGCAACGGTGGCAGCCCGGCGAACAGGCGTGCGCTATCCGCGCATGCGCTCGACGGAAAGCTCGCCTGCGCTTGAGCCAACGTCACCGGACGGAAATCGCCGAAGCCGAACCAGGGCTCGGCTGCCCGGCCCGCGCCGGATTCACGGCGGAGCGAGACGAAGTTGGCGGGCGCCGGCACGTGGCTGATCGCGAAACGGCGCACCAGGAACGGCGCCCGGCCGAGGGCGTCGGGGTCGGCCGGCCCGGTCAGCAGAAGCTCGAATGGCATCGACAGCAGCGGTCCGCTCGGTGCCACCACGAGCGAGCTCGCCTCCGTGAGCGCGGACGCTACCCGGCCGATCGTGTGATCGTAGAGCGCGCGCGCGGCGGCGACGTCATAGGGCGCGAGGGCGCTCCCGGCCGGTTCCACGCTCGCCCGTACCCGCCGGACCAGCCCGGCCATCGCATCCCGGCCGGCTCCGGTTGGTGCCACCTCGATCCGCCCGTCGGCCAGCGCGAACACCCAGCCGCCTTTGTCGGTGAGCGCCATCGAGACGAACGCCTCGTTTGGCTCGAGGGCCGCGAACACGTCATGCGCGGAGACCGCTTCCGCCACCAGTTCGCCGTAATTGGGGGCTGCCGCCTGCAGCACCGCGTCCGCATCGGCAAGCGACGCGCGCGCCGTCTCGATCCGTGCGCCGAGGTCGCCGGTCGACTGGCCGGGAGCGGTCTCGGCGAGCAGGTCGCGCTGGCGTTCCAGGTCGGCCAGCGCCAGGCTTGCATCCTGCTGGCGCCGGATCGCCGCCGCCACCGCCGGGTCGTGCGAGCCGGTCGCCAGGCGGGCCGCCGCGAGCGCGATCTCCCGGCTGGTGACGCTGCCCTGAACGAGTTGGGAAGCCGCAAACATTTCGGCCAGCAGTGCCTGCCGGTGGCTGGCGTCGTGCGCCGCCTCGGCCGCATAGGCGTCGAGGCAGGGCGCCACCAGACCGGCCGATGTCCCCGCCTTCAGCTCCTTGAGCAGGGTTGCCGCTTCGCGGCAGAAGCCGACCGCGCGCGTCGTGTCGCCGGCCTCGGCTGCCTGCGCCGCGCGCAGCAGGTCGGTCTGCGCGAGCGGCCGGCTCCCCGGCTGCGAGACCGTGAAGTCGCGCGACGCAAGGCTCAGATCGCCGCGTCCGGAGCCGGGATCGATCTGGTCGTCGATGTCGCCTTCGGTTCGCAGCAGGCGTGCCGTGAGGTTCTTCTGGTGCAGTCCTTCCGCGCTCGCCAGCGCCTCCGCGGCCTCGATACGCGCCCGCGCCTCGGTGTCGCGTCCGAGCGCGCGCAGGCAGATCGCCTGGTATCGCCGGCTCTCGATGACGCCGATCAGCGCGGTCTGCTCGTTGGGGTCGAACGGCGGCAGGCTGCCCGGTTTGGCGTCCAGCACGCTCCGCGGCAGCAAGGACGCGAACGCCGCCTCGGCGTCTCGCAGGCTGGCGAGCGCCGCGGCCGGCTTGTCCTCGTCGAGCAGGGCGAGCCCCCGATAGTGCTCCAGGCGTGCCATCACCGCCGGGTCCGCGGCCCGCGGCGCGAGACGGGCCGCACGGGCGAACAGCGCGTCGGCCTCCGGTATTCGCCCCTGGTTGGCGAGCTGGAGTGCGATCAGCATCGTCGGCATCGCGGTCGCCGGATCGGCCGGTCCCAGCGCCTTGCGCTGGGTCTCGAGCGCCGCCCTATAGGCCTGCTCGGCGGGAACGTAGCTCTCGTCGAGATTGGCACGCAGTCCGGCCAGCATGAGGTCCTGATAATGGCCGATGTCGCCGGCGCTGAACGGCTGGGCTGCAAGTCGTGCCGCGAGCAGTCCTTCCGCCTGTCCCGGTGGCAGCGCCGGCGCCGCTTCAGGCGTGATCCGGCCCGACAGCACGCCGATCGCCCGCTCGAGCACCGTGGCCGTCGGGAGGATCCCGTCGGCGGTAAACGACCGTCCGTCGATTACCGCCGCGAGTGCCACCTGCGGCCAGCCGCCGACGCGCCGCGTGCAGGACAGCTCGACCGCCGGCTCACGTCCGAGGATGGTCGTCGCGACCGGAGCCGCGCAGTCGAAGCGTGCGTCGAGCGCGCTGCGCCAGGGGCCCGCGGTCGCGATCGCGGTCAGGTCGGCCGGCACCGCGGGGCCGGCCTCGCGCACCTCGCCGCTCGGCTTCTGCCAGGTGCCGCAGAAGATCTCGCTGCCTTGGGCGGTGCAGGCTTCGCCGGACGCGTCGCGCCCGAGTCCGACGCCGGCCGAATCGGCGCCGACATAGGCGCTCGGCGGTGGCCCGGTGCAGCCGGCGGCCAGCAGTACGAGCAGCGCGGCGCCCCGGCGCATCGTCAGTAGTCCCGGTCCGAGATGTTGGGCAGCTGGATTGCCGCGTCGTCGTCGCGTCCGATCTCGAGGTCGAGCACGTCGAGCGTCAGCAACGGCGTCTTCGCCGCCTTCCGTTTGTCCGTCCCTGCGACCGATTGGAGCAGCGATTCTGCCTCGATATCGGGTCGCACGATGTTGAGCGCCGAGGCCTCCGGCGAGAGAACAGTCACGGGCGGCAGGCAGGCCGAGGCGATCTCGCAGCCATTCAGCTCGAACAGGATGTCCGGCTGCGGCGTAATCCCGGCGATCGACGCCGCATCGAAGCCGGAGAGCTGGTCGACGGTGCCCGACAGGCTTGCCGAGCCGCCCTGGTCGAGAACCAGCAGGCTGCCCGCATCGATCGTGCCGCTCGCGTTGCCGTCGCCCGGACCGAGGATGATCGTCGTGCGCGGTGCCACCAGGTCGGTGAGCGACAGGGTGCCGCCGTCGGCCGGCAGGCCGATGCGCAACGTCGACGGCGCGTCGCCGTCCGGCAACACGTCGGTCGTGCCAAGCTGGGTGAACGTGCCGCGTCCGTCCGCGCCGGGCGTGACCTCGACGAAGCTTCCAGGCGGCGCCGGCGTTGGGCCGCGCTCGCTCGCCGGAGGCAGGCCGCTGGTCGCGATCGAGCCGCCGTCGAGCGTGATCGACCCTGGTGCGCTGATCGCCAGATCGGGCGCGGACAGCGATCCCGACAGCACGAGTGGTGCCGCATCGGCGAGAGTCAGCGTCGAGCCCGCCGAGAACCCGGCCAGCGTGCCGACGCTCGCTGTGCCGCCGGTCCCGAACTCGGCCGAACCGCCGGCCGAGCCGGTCAGGACGCCGGCATCGATGCGGCCCGAGACCTGCGCGAGGCTGCCGGTCACCGTCAGGTCGAGCAACGAGGCGGCGACCGGGCCGGTCAATACGAGATTGCCGTCATCGGCGAGCAAGATGGGGCCGAGGCTCGCGAGCGTGCCCGCGGCGGCGATCCGGTTGGGTCCGCCGAGATCGATGCTTGCACCGCTGGCATCGAGCGTGCCGGCCATGATGGCGCCGCCGGTCTGAATGATCGGACCGCCGCCGGCGGTGAGCGAGAGGCTGGAGGCGGTCAGCGGACCGGCCAGCGTCAGCGTGCCGGCAGTTGTCAGGCCGGCCGAGCCGGAGGCGGTCACTGGCCCCGCTTCTCGCAGGTTGACGCCGTCGTTGACCGTCAGGTCGCCGGCACTCGCGACCGATCCCAGGGTCGCGATCTGGTTGGCGCCGCCGAGCAGCACTGCCCCGCCGCTCGCCCCCAGCGTCCCGACCGAGACCGCGGCGCCGTTCGCCTGACTGATCGTGCCGGCACTCAGCAGGTCGAGCACGCCGACATCGTTCAGCGCGAGATCGCCGGTGAGCGTGACGGGACCGCCGGCCGCGCGGCCCAGCACCAGCGTGCCGGCGGTCACCGGCAGCGTGCCGAAGCTGATCGGGGCAGAGCTGAGACCGGCGAGGACCACCGTGCCCGCGGCGAGCGAACCACCAGGCGCGAAGGAGAACGCATCGTCGGCCATCGCTAGCGTTGCGATGGCGGCAACCGGACCCTCGACCGAGAGCGGGACGGCATCGTCCAGCGCGATGCTGCTGGCACTCGCCAAAGTCCCGAGTGCGCCGAGACTGTTGGTGCCCTGCAACGACAGGCCGCCCACGCTGCCGCTCAGCGTCCCGGCAACCAGGATGCCGGTCCCGAAGACTGCGCCGGAGGCCTGCAGTGTGATCGCCGGCGCGGCCAGCGTGCCGGCGATGTCGAGGCCAGGGGCGCCGTCGCCGAGCAGCAACGGGCCGAGCGACGAGAACCTGCCGATCGTCGCGATCATGTTGGTGGGCGAAGCGAGATCGGCCGCACCGCCGATCGTTCCGCCGATCGTTCCGGCGATGACCGCGCCCCCACTCTGACTGACCGAAGCGGCGGCGAGATCGATCGTCCCGGCCCCGGTCGCGCTGACATTGCCGGCGAGCGCGAGCGGGCCTGCCGACACGATCGTGCCGGAGCTGTCGAGCGACACCGGACCCGCCACCTCCAGGCTCGTCGCGTCCGTCAGTGCGAGCGCCGGGGCGGTATAGGGGCCGAGAACGTCGATCGAGTTCGGCCCGGCGAGCGTGGCGTCGCCGGTGTCGCCGCCGAGTGTGCCGAGACTGATGATCGCGCCCGTGCCCTCGCCGACCGTGCCGGTCGTGTCGAGGAAGAGTTCGGGCGCGAGGCCGCGCAGCGAGATCGCATCGCCACTGTGGCCGACCGTGATCGCGCCGGCTGCCGGGCCGCCGATCACCAGGGTTCCGGTGTTGACGATGTCGAGGAATGGCTGGTCGAGCGCCAGTGTATTGGCGTCCGCCGTCGGTCCTGCGATGAGCTCGACGGCGAGACCAGGCGTGAACGGCTCGAAGGCGACGGTTCCCCCAGGATCGGTGATCGCGGCGGCGATTGACCCGGTCGAGATCGCGACGCCATCGGCCTGGAAGGCGAGCGAGGACCCGTTGCCGGCGACGGTGCCTACGAAATCGAGGCTGGGCGAGGACGTCACCAGCGTCAGCGGCGCTCCGCCCGAGATGGCGAACGACCCGAGAGACGCAATCGTGTTGTCGCGGCTGGTCAGCGATACCGGGCCGCTCGAAGCGCCGTCGAGCTCGGGTGCACTGATCGAACCGCCGACCTGGTCGATGGCCGACGCCGACAGCGCGATCGTGCCGAACACGCTTCCGATGCTGCCGTCGAGCTGGATCGAGCCGGCGTTGTTCAACCTGAGGTCGAATTCGGTCGAGAAATCGGCGAGCGTTCCGATCGCGTTGGCCTCGCTCAGGGTGGCGAAGTTCGCCGCCCCGGTCAGCGTCCCGGTCGAGATGGTTCCTGCCGACTGCTCGATGCCGCCGCTCGACGCGACCTGGCCGGTGCCGTTGGTGGTGTCCAGATCGACCCTGCCGCCGTCGACGTCGGCCGCGATCAGGAGCGAGGCTCCGCCAGTGGGAAGCTGCAGCGGCGTCGGGGAGCGCGCCTCCACGTCATCCTGGACCTGGTTGAGCAGCAGGTTGATAGCTCCGGTCCCGTTCTGGGCGACCAGGGGTGCGGACACGGTGAGCTGGCTGCCCGCGTCGAGCGCCAGCGATCCCGCTGTGGTGACGAAGCCATCGAGCGTGCCGATTGCATTGCCGCTGTCGGTCAGCGAGACCAATCCTGCGGTTCCCTTCAGGGTGTCGACGACGAGCGGCCCGGTCTGCGTCACCGACCCGGTCGCCGCCAGCGCAAGCGTCGCGATCGACCCGAGGTCGACGAAGGTCCCGAACGTGATGTCGCCCGCCGTCGAACCGATCGTGCCGAGCGCCAGCACGTCGGCGGTCACGCCGGCGAGTTCCGTCGTCGTCAGGCCGAGACCCGGGCCCAGCGATCCGGCGCTCACCACGATGCCGTTGCCCGCCGTGAACGGGGCGATCGTGACCGTGCCGCCGGGCGCGCTCAGCACCGGCTCGATCGCGCCGTTGGTGCCGGCATCGAGGAGCGAGAGCTGGTTGGTGATCAGCGTGATCTCGTTACCCGACTGGACCGACACGGCGCTGGTCCCGGTGGCCGAACCGACGGTCAGCGGAACGTTGTCGGAAAGCAGGAAGTCGCCCAGCGTGCCGGTCACGACGAAGCCACCGCCTTCGGTGAGCGGCGAACGGCCGACATCGTCGATCTGGTTGAGCCGGGACAGCAGGCTCACGCCGGCCGCTTCGCCTTCGAGGTCGCCGGCGATGATCGACGCGGTGCCGCCCTGCTCGACGAACGGCCCGGTGGTGACGACGGCGAGCAAGCCGTCGCCACGCTGCGCGTCGACGGTTCCGGTCACGGTGATCCCGCCGGTGCCGGCCGTCAAAGCCACGCCGCCGGCCAGGCTCGTCACGGTGCCCGCGACGGTCAATGCACCTGCCGGATAGCTGGAGAAGTCGTTCGGCGATGCCGCGACCAGCCCGATCGTGCCGCTCGCGGTGATCGGCACGCCGGGGTCGATCGTCAGGTTGCGGCCGGCCTGAAGCAGCAGGTTCTGCGGGCCGCTCGCGGACGCCAGCGTGATCGGCGCCGCGACCGTGAGGTCCCTGATCGCCTGCAACTGGATGTTGCCGGTCAGGCCCTCGATCTCGGACGCGGTGACGGAGGCCGACGCACCCTGCAGGTCGGCATAGGGAATGTTCGGCGTGTTTGCGTCGACCGTCAGTCCGGCGGTCGTGGTGCCGCTGTTCGCCACGATCGTCAGGTCGGTCGGGTCGATCACGATGCGGCCGAGCATGCCATGGGGTGCCGACACATCGGCCTGGCCGGTCAGCGCGAAGCCGGTCTCGCCGGACAGCTCGATCGTGCCGCCGTCGCCGCCCGACGTGCCGCCAAGCGCCTCGATACTGCCCGCGACGTCGGTCGCCTGCGTGCTCAGGATCGTCACCCGGCCGCCATGACCGTGCCGGCGGGCGTTCGCTGAAATCCGCGCCGTCGGCGCGATGATCGTCCGTTCGGACGTACCGGCCGGGAACGTGCCCGACCCCTGCGCCCGCGCCAGATCCGTGCCGACCGCGACCGTGCCGCCCGCCCTGTCGCCATCGGCCAGGAGCGTACCCTCGACCACCACCGAGCCGCCGAGCCCGTTGATCGCGATCGATCCCGTCCTGTTGCCCACGCTGTCGGCGCGAACCGTGCCCGACGCGTCGACCAGCTTCTGGATCACGCCGTCGGCGGCCGACGCGGTGAGTTCGACCGTGCCGCCGTCGGCGATGATCGTTCCGGTATTGGTGACCAGTGCGTCGACCGCCCTGCCACCCAGCCCGACCGGCACCTGCCTGACCTGGCTGCCCACGTCGAACGACACCAGACCGTCGCCGTAGAGGTCGAGCGTGTGGGTGGTGGCACCGGCGAGCACCACCCGGCCGAGCCGGGCGCTGATCACGCCGGAATTGGCGACCGACGGCGCCACCAGGGCGGCCAGGCCCGCCTGGCGCACCGTGATCCGGCCCCGGTTCTCGATGCGCGCGTTCGGGTTCGGCGCCTGGTCGAACACGGCCCGGCCTGCCATCAGGTTGGCGTTGGTCATTCCGGCCGCACTCACCACCAGGCTCTGCGCGTTGACCTGCGCGCCCCGGCTGAACACCACCCCGGACGGATTGGTGATGATCACCTGCCCGTTCGCGTCGATCCGTCCGGCGATCGCCGACGGGTCGGGGCCTGCCACCCGGTTCAGCACGACGGCGCTGGCCGATGGCTGCTGGAAATTGACCGTCTGCCGGCTGCCGACGTTGAAGCTCTGCCAGTCGATGGCGGCCTGGCCGCTGCTCTGATCGATGCTCGTCGTGCCAGGCGTGTTGGAGATGGTGGCGCTGCCGGCCACGACCTCTCCACCGAGCGGCCGCGCGAACGGCGACTGCGCCTGTGCGGCGCCGGCGGCGCACAGTGCCGCCGCCTGCAGCGCCGTCGTCGACAGGAGCCTCCGCCGCCTGGTGTGCTCGATCATCGCACGGGCCGCACGCTCAGAACCGCGCCAGCACGCGCCAGAAGGCGGCATCGGCCTTCAACGGCTTGACTTCTCCTGGTGTGCCCGAGGGCAACCGCGTGTTTCGTATGTCGCCTTCCACATCGAGCTCAAGAAAGCGGGTGAGGCTGAAGCGTGCTCCCAGCCCCTCCGAGGAGAGCAGGGCGTCGGGAGCGGTATCCTTGTTCTGCCAGACCTGACCACGGTCGTAGAAGAGGTAATATTCCGATCCGACATCGACGAAGCGCTTCAGCGTCGCCGGCAGCACGGCAGTGTCGAGGTCGAGCTCCGCGGTCTCCGCCAGCGCGTCGTCGCCGGTCACCTGGCCCGAATAGTAGCCGCGGTCGAACTCGGTCCCGCCGAGAAAGAACTGCTCGGAGGGCGGCAGCACGCTCGGCGTCGCCTGCCCGAGCAATTGCCCCTTCAACGCCACGCTGGCTCCGTCCCAGGGCACGAACAGCGCCTGGCTGCGTGTCACCTCGAACGAGAACGCGGTGAAGCCGACCTGCTCGCCGGTGCGTCCGGGCAGTGGATTGCTGTCGCTGGTGCCGCCCAGGAACGGCAAACCCTGCGACAGGCGCAGCGTCAGGACATTCGTTGCCGGACGTGGCGCGCCGAGCAGGATGTCGTTGATCGCGTACTGCCCCAGGAGCCGGCCCACACGCAGGCTGTCGCGGCTCACCCGGCTGACGATTTCGGCGGCCCCATTCCGGTCGCGTATCTCGGACTCGATGGCGTCTAGATCGGCGCTGACCGTCAGCGTCTGCTGACGCGAGCGTATGATCGGGTAGGTCGCGACCGCCCCGAAGGTGGTGGTGAAGCCCTGGTAGTCGATCTCGCGCAGGAAGTCCGACGGCGTCGCCTGCCCGTAGCCGCCATAGATGCGGACATGCAGCCCCGAACCGCCAACGAACACATCTTCCGAGGCCTGCCCGAAATTCTGCGTGTTCCCGTCGGTGTGGAAGATCGAGAGTTCGGTCCGCTCGCCGAACTGGGTGAAGCTGTTGAGGTCGAACAGCAGCAACCCCTCCACCGGCCCGGTCAGCCGGTTGGCGCGGTTGTCGATGGCGAGCAGCCCGTTGACCGGCTGTCGCGAGACCTGCGCCACCAGCGTCAGCGCGCCGGGGTCGTCGGGCGACGGGCGCAGCACCGCGTGCACCGTGACACCGGGCACGTCCTGCGCCAGCAGCAGCCAGCGCTCGAGCGAGGCATTGTCGAGCACCGGCTCCTCGGTGAGGTGGCGCAGGAACCGCAGCACCTGCACGCCCGCCGGACCGATGTCGCCGTCGAGCTTCACCGCGGCCACATGGCCTTCCACCACGATGAAGCGCAGCGTTCCTGACGGGTCGAGCCGAGCGTTGACGTTGGTCAGCAGGTAGCCGTGCCGGCGATACAGCAGCAGCAGCGCGTTACGGGCGGCCTCGATCCGGCGGACCGGCACCGCGGGCCCGACCAGACCCGTCAGCAGCGGCCGCAACTGGGCCTCGTCGAACGCCGTCGCACCCACGACCACTACGTCGCGCACCGCGACCGTGACACCAGGCGGTGCCGACGGTGGCGGCGGTGGTGTCAATAGCCTGCCGGGCGCGGTCGCTGGCGCCGACGGCGGCAGGATGCGCGGGATCGGCGAGCCCTGCGGGATGACGTTGCCGCTGAACGGCGCGTTCGCGCGCTGCGCCCGCGCCTGGCCGGCTTCGATCAGCGCTACGCAGGCGAGCACCAACGCTCCTGCACCGCCGCGTCGCTCGCTGGTCCTGTGCATCCTGGACAGAAGTTCCGGGCACATGTCATTCTCGAAACGAGTCCAGGTTTTTAGGATTAACCTCCGATACAAAGGAAGCAAAAAGACGCCGACGGATGACAGCCGACACGACGGCTTGCGAGCCGACCGGGTCTGACGAGGAGCTCGCCCGCGCCGAGGTCGCGCGCAAGGCGGGACGGCTGTACGAGGCCGACGGGATCGCGCGTGACGTGCTCGTGCGCTCGCCGGGCCTCGCGCACGCGATCGCAGTCCGTGCCCAGGTCGCCGTCGATTTCGGTGAGCTCGACCGTGCGGTGGAGCTCCTCGAGGAGGCGACCGCGCGCCGGCCCGAAGCCTCCTGGCTGATGCTGCTGTGCAACCTGCATCGGCGTCGCTTCCGCCTCGACGAGGCGCTTCGCGCGATCAGCGTCGCGGTCGCCAACACCAGCGGCCCGGCAAGGCTCGAACCGCTGATCGAGCTGGCGCGTGTCCGGGTCGATCGCGACGAGCCGGGCGCCGCCGCGGAGAGCTTCCTGGCAGCCCTCGCGCTCGACCCCGAGCACGCCGGCGCCCATCTCGGCCGCGGCCAGGTCCTGCTCGCCCGCGGCGAGTTCGCGGCGGGGTGGATCGAATATGAGTGGCGCAACAAGCTGCCGGAGGCGCGTGCCCAGGTGCCGCGCATCGGCGCGCCGATGTGGAACGGCATGGCAATGCCCCGTGGACGCCTGCTCGTGATCTGCGACCAGGGTTTTGGCGACGCGATCCAGTTCGCGCGCTACCTGCCGCTGGTCGCCGCCCGCGTTCGCGAGCTCGTACTCGCCTGCGGCCCCGAACTCTCGACCCTGTTCGCGCGCATCGATGGTGTCGCGCGCTGCTGGCAGCGCTGGGCCGACATCCCCGGCTTCACCGCCTACATCCTGGCTTCCAGCCTGCCCTTCACCCTGGGGACGCGCCTCGACACGATCCCGTCGGATTTGCCCTATCTCTCACCCGACCCCGACCAGGTCGCCGGGTGGGAGGACCGCCTGCGCACCCTCTCCGGCGGACGCCGTCGCATCGGCCTGTTCTGGTCGGGGCGTCCGACCCATCCCAACAATCCGCGCCGGTCGCTGCCGCTGGCAGCGCTCCGCCCGATCATCGAGGCCGCCAGCGGCGCCTGTCTGGTCTCGGTCCAGAAGGACCGCTCGGCGGCCGACGCCGCCGAACTCGCTGCGCACGGCATCCACGACCCGACCGACCAGCTCTCGAGCTTCGACGACACGGCGGCCCTGCTGCAGGGTCTGGATCTCATGGTCACCGTCGACAGCGCGGTGGCCCACCTCGCCGGCGCGCTCGGCAGACCGGTCTGGACCCTGATGCCGCGCCCGTCGGACTGGCGCTGGCTCACCGGTCGCGACGATACTCCCTGGTATCCGTCGCTCCGACTGTTCCGCCAGCCCGCCCCTGGCGACTGGCAGACGCCGATCCGCGACGTCGCCAGCGCGCTCGGCGCGCTTCAGGCGAGCAGCCCGCCGAACAGCGTCGAGCCGTAGAGCGAGACCGCGCGCTCGATCGGCACGCGCGCCGCCCGGGCGCGCAGCTCGTAGGCTGCATTGACCGACCACATCAGCACTTCGCCACCGATCAGCGGATCGACGGCCGGCATCGAACCCTCGGTGATGCCGTCGATGATCATGCCGGCGAAACGACGCGCGATGCGTTCGGACTGCTCGATGACCTGCGCGAGCAGGTCGGGCGGCAACGCCGGCAGTGCCACCGTGCGAAGCAGCGGCGTGCGATCCGACAACTGGATCGTGAGCAGCGCCGAAGTTGCCGCCCCGACCTGCTCGAGGCGGCTGCCGTCCCATCCCAGTGCCGCATCCAAGGCGCGGCCGATGGTGACGTGGCTGCGCTCGAAGCATCGCAGCACGAGGTCGTCCTTCGCTCCCAGATGATGGTAGAAGCTTCCCTTGGTG
The DNA here is from genome assembly GCA_964246925.1 of uncultured Acetobacteraceae bacterium. GTDB lineage: Bacteria > Pseudomonadota > Alphaproteobacteria > Acetobacterales > Acetobacteraceae > CAXTPV01. The sequence continues at coordinate 28,088 of CAXTSH010000003.1, read as the reverse complement.
ACGTTGAGCTGCGACGCGATCCGCTCCACCGACGTGCCTCGATAGCCCCTCTCGTTGATCAGCCTGGTCGCGGCATCCAGGAACCGCTCGCCCGGATCGGCGCCATCATCCCTGGTGAGGCCTGGCGTAGAGCGTGGCGGGATCGCTGCACCGGCGCCTGCCATGCCGCCCTCGAGCAGTTCCACCAGGCGTGACTGGACGCGCGGGTGCTCCTCCGGCGCGTAGCCGCGCAGCCAGATCGGCAGATTGTAGAGGTTCTCCAGCAGGATGTGCGCCCGCATCACCCGGCGCAGTTGCTCCTCCTCGTCGCCACCATTGCCGAAGCAGGCGCGCGCGCGTCGGAAGATCGCGAAATACCGGCCGACGAGGGCCGCCCGTATCGGCTCCTCCATGGCGCGAAGGTCGCTGAGGCGAACCACCGGCCGCGCGTTGCCGCGACCGGTGTCGACGAGCGCCTCGAAACTCAGCGCCACCAGGCGCCTCAGTCTGGCCGATACGCCGGACTGCGCCCCCGCCTCCGCCACCTGTGCGTCCAGCAGGTCGAGCGCCCGATCGAAGCAGGCCGCGGCAAGGTCCTCCTTGCGCCGGAAGTAGTAGGGAACACTGGTGCTGCCGAGGCCGATCGCCTCGCCGACGCCCGCCAGCGACAGGCCCTTGACCCCGACCTCGTTGATCAGCGCCGAGGCGGCGTCGATGATCAGATTGCGCTTGGCGACGAAACGCCGCGTCGCTTCCGGCCTGGGCACGGCAATGTCGGGCGTCATTGTGCCGGATCGGCGCACGGCATCATGCATTTCGCTCTGGATTCCAGCTTCCGGTATGTTTAGGCATGGCGCTAAGAACAAGACGGCATGCGGGGAGGTCGGTCGTTGGATTTCGCACTAAGCGGACGCCAGACGCAATTCCGGGACAGGGTACGTGAGTTCATCGCCCTACGTGTACGTCCTCGTCACCAGGAGCATGCCGAGCAGCAACGCTCCGGCGAGCGCTGGAAAGTGCTGCCCGTCATCGAGGAACTCAAGGCCGAGGCCCGGGCCGCCGGGCTGTGGAACCTCTTCATGCCGCCGGCCAGCGGTCAGCCACCGGTCGACGACAGCTTCCATTTCGAAGGCGAACAGCTCACCAACCTCGAATACGCGCTCTGCGCAGAGGAGATGGGCCGGCTTTCTTGGGCCTCTGAGGTATTCAACTGCTCCGCGCCGGACACCGGCAACATGGAGGTCCTGCAGCGCTACGGCACCGCGGCGCAGAAGGAACGCTGGCTCGGACCGCTGATGCGGGGCGAAATCCGGTCTGCCTTCCTGATGACCGAGCCGGACGTCGCCTCGTCGGACGCGACCAACATCCAGTCGAGCGTTGTCCGCAACGGCCAGGGCTACACCATCAACGGCCGCAAATGGTGGTCGTCCGGCGCTGGCGATCCGCGTTGCCGGCTGGCCATCGTCATGGCCAAGAGCGACCCGCAGGCCGAGCGCCACAGGCAGCAGAGCATGATCCTGGTTGACCTCGGGATGGAGGGTGTGCGGATCGAGCGCATGCTGTCGGTGTTCGGCTACGATGACGCCCCGCACGGCCATGCCGAGATCGTGCTCGACGATGTGCGCGTGCCGGAAAGCAACATGCTGCTCGGCGAAGGCCGCGGCTTCGAGATCGCGCAGGGCCGTCTCGGGCCGGGCCGCATCCATCATTGCATGCGGACGATCGGCGTCGCCGAGGAGGCGCTGGCGGCGATGGCGAAACGGCTGGTCTCCCGTGTGGCGTTTGGCAAGCGCATCGCCGACCACTCGGTCTGGGAGGAGCGGGTCGCCCGCGCCCGTATCGACATCGAGATGTCGCGCCTGCTCTGCCTGAAGGCCGCCGACGTGATGGACCGTATGGGCAACAAGGCCGCCCGCGACGAGATCGCGATGATCAAGGTGCAGGCGCCCTCGATGGCGCTGCGCATCCTCGACGACGCGATCCAGGCGCATGGCGGCGCCGGCGTGTCCGGCGATTTCGAGCTCGCCGCCGCCTTCGCGGGCATCCGCACGCTCCGTCTCGCCGACGGTCCCGACGAGGTCCACAACCGCGCCATCGCGCGTTCCGAGTTCGCGCGCTACGCCGAACACGCCGCCCCGCGTCCGTCCCGCCACTGAACCGGCATGAACGCAGTCGCCGCCGAAACGCGCCCGCACGACCTTGACGAGGTCTCGCTCGCCCGCTGGCTCGAGCGCAACGTCGTGGGTTTCGAAGGGCCGGTCACGGTGACCAAGTTTCCCGGTGGCCAATCCAACCCGACCTATCGGCTCGACGCCCCGGGCGTGGCGTTCGTGCTGCGGCGCAAGCCGTTCGGTCCCATCCTGCCGTCGGCGCACGCCGTCGACCGGGAATACCGGCTCTTGCAAGCACTGCACCCGGCCGGCATGCCGGTCGCGGCCCCCGTCGCCCTGTGCGCCGACGAAGGCGTCATCGGCGCCATGTTCTACGTCATGAGCTTCGTGGACGGGCGGGTGTTCTGGGACGGAATGCTGCCCGCCCTCGTCCCCTCCGAACGGCGCATGGTCTACGAGGACGCGGTCGGCACGTTGGCGCGCCTGCACTCTCTCGACCACGTGGCCGTCGGCCTCGGCGACTTCGGCAGACCGGGAAACTATTTCGCCCGCCAGGTCGAACGCTGGATCCGGCAATACCGGGCAGCGCAGACGGCGAACATCGAGGCGGTCGAGAAATTGATCGACTGGCTGCCCGGCACGGTGCCGGAACAGACCCGGGCCGCGATCATCCACGGCGACTACCGGCTCGACAACCTGATCTACGAGCAGGGCGAGCCGCGCGTGTGCGCGATCCTTGATTGGGAACTGTCGACGATCGGCGACCCGCTCGCCGACTTCGCCTATCTGGCGATGAACTGGTCGATGCCGGCCGACGGTCGTTCCGGCCTCGACGGGATCGACTTCGCAGCGACCGGCATCCCGTCGCTTGACGAGGCCGTCTCGCTCTACTGCGGTGCCACGGGACGCGACGGCGTGCCCAACCTGCATTGGTATTTCGCCTTCAACCTGTTCCGGCTGGTCGGCATCGTTCAAGGCATACGCAGACGCATCATCGACGGGAACGCGTCGAGCGAGGCGGCCGAAGCGTCCGCTGCGCGTGTCGTTCCGCTGGCCGAGGCGGCCTGGCGGCAGGCCCGCCAGGCCGGAGCGCCGCGCTGATGTCGCGTTTCAGGGATCGCCGCATCCTGGTGACCGGCGCCGCCTCCGGCATCGGCCGCGCCGCCTGCCTGCTGTTCGCCGCCGAGGGCGGCCGCGTGCTCGCCGTCGACATCGGCGACGGCGTCGAAGAGACGGCGCAGTCGATCGTGCAGGCCGGCGGCCACGCCGACGCCATGCGCGCGGACGCCGGCGACGAGGCGGACATCAAGCGGGTGGTCGCGCACGCGGTCGCCGCGGGCGGCCTCGACGTGATCTTTGCCAACGCCGGCGTCAGCGGCGGCGAGGCCGGCATCTTCGAGCAGACCGCCGACGCGTTCGCCGAGATCCTGCGCGTCAACCTCATGGGCCCGTTCCTTGCCATCAAGCATGGCGGCCCGGTGCTGATCGAGCGCGGCGGCGGCGCGATCGTCTGCACGGCGTCGATCGCCGGACTGCGCGCCGGCGCCGGTGGTCCCGCCTACTCCGCGTCCAAGGCAGGCGTGATCAACCTCGTCCAGCTCGCCGCCCAGCAATTCACCGGGACCGGCGTGCGCGTCAACGCGGTCTGTCCTGGCCTGGTCGAAACCGGCATGACCAGGCGGGTGTTCGAGCGCGCGCGCGAACGCGGCAAGCTCGGCCGGATCGGCGAACTCACCCCGCTCCGGCGGTCGGGCCGCGCCGACGAGGTGGCGCGCGCCGCCCTGTTCCTGGCGTCCGACGAGGCGAGCTTTATCACCGGGCAGGCGCTGCCCGTCGATGGCGGACTGTCGACGTCCCATCCGTTCGGCGCGCCGCGCGCGGCCGGCCCGGCCGCCCGAGAACGCGCAGCGCGCCGCGGGGCGGGGGCCCGGCCCCGGCCCCACCGTGTGGGCGGCCCCGGCCCGCCGGGCCGGACGACCATCTAGCCTCAAGGGGCTTTGCCCCTTGGACCCCACCAAAGGCGGTCGCCTTTGGAAACCGTTACTTCTCAGTGTCTGGACCGACGAATGATCAGAATCGAACAGCACGACATGGTCCGCGTCATCGCCATCGAGAACCCGCCGGTCAACGCGCTGAGCGCATCGATACGCAAGGGGATCGACGACGCGGTCCGCGAAGCGGGAGGCGACGACGCCGTCCGCGCCATCGTCATCCGGGGCGACGGCCGTCTGTTCTCCGGCGGTGCCGACATCACCGAGTTCACCAAGCCTCCCGTACAACCCATGCTGCCCGAATTGCTCGACGGGATCGAAGCCGGCGCCAAGCCGGTCGTGGCCGCCCTGCACGGCACCGCCTTCGGCGGCGGTCTCGAACTGGCGCTGAGCTGCCATTACCGGGTCGCCGCCCCGTCGGCGAAGCTTGGTTTGCCCGAGGTCAAGATCGGTCTGCTGCCAGGTGCGGGCGGCACACAGCGCCTGCCGCGTCTCGTGGGCGTGCCGGAAGCACTCGCGATGATCGTCAGCGGCGACCCGATCCCTGCCGACAAGGCGCACGCGATCGGCTTGGTCGACCGGCTGGTGCCGGAAGAGCGCCTGACCGAGGCCGCCGTCGACTTCGCGCGCGAGATCGCCATCCCGGGAGGTCCCCGTCGCACCAGCGAGCGGCCGGTCGACGCGGCCCCCGGCGTGTTCGACGCCTTCGTCGCGAGCCAGGGTGCCAAGCTGCGAGGGCTTGCCGCTCCTGCCGCCTGCATCGAGGCGGTCAGGGGAGCCGTCGAGCTGCCGTTCCGCGACGGGCTCGCCCGTGAACGCGCCCTCTTCGTCGAGCTCGCCCGCGGCCGGCAGTCGCTCGCACTTCGGCATATCTTTTTCGCCGAGCGGACCGCCGCCAAGATCGACGGCATGCCTCCCGACGCCAAGCTGATCCCGGTCGAGAAGGTCGGCATCATCGGCGCCGGGACGATGGGCGGCGGCATCGCGATGAACTTCCTCTCCGCCGGCATCCCGGTCGCCATGGTCGAGCGCGAACAGGGCCCACTCGATCGCGGCGTGGCCACGATCAGGAAGAATTACGAGCGTACTGCGAAGCGCGGCCGACTGACCGCCGAGCAGGTCGAAGCTTCGATGTCCAGGCTCTCGCCCCAGCTCGACCTGGCAGGGCTCGCCGAATGCGACCTCGTCATCGAGGCGGTGTTCGAAAACATGGAGATCAAGAAGGACATCTTCCGGCGTCTCGACGGCATCGCCAAGCCAGGTGCGATCCTGGCCACCAACACCAGCTATCTCGACGTTGACGAGATCGCGTCGGTGACGAAACGACCAGAGCACGTTCTGGGCATGCACTTCTTCTCGCCCGCCAACGTGATGCGCCTGCTCGAGATCGTCCGCGGTGCAAAGACGTCGCCTGCCGTGCTCGCGACCGCGATGGCGCTGTCGCGACGTATCGGCAAGATTGCGGTCGTCGCCGGCGTCTGCCACGGCTTCATCGGCAACCGCATGCTCGAGCCGCGCCAGCGCCAGGCCAACAGCCTGATTTTGGAAGGTGCCAAACCCTCCGATATCGATGCGGTGCTGCTCGAATTCGGCATGCCCATGGGCCCGTTCCAGATGGCCGATCTCGCCGGGCTCGATATTGGCTGGGACGCGCAGACATCATCGAGTTCGACGATACGCGACATCCTGTGTGAACAGGGCAGGCGCGGCCAGAAGAACGGGCGTGGCTTCTACGACTATGACGACAATCGGAACCGCACGCCATCGGCCGAAGTCGAAGCCGTCATAAAGGATTTCGCCGCGCGACGAGGCGTTCCCCAGCGCACGATCGGTGCCGGCGAGATACGCGAGCGCCTGCTCTACACCATGGTCAACGAAGCGGCCAAAATCCTCGACGAGGGTAAGGCACAGCGCGCTTCGGACATCGACGTGGTGTGGGTCAACGGCTACGGCTGGCCCGCAGCAACCGGTGGTCCGCTGTTCTGGGCCGACGGGATCGGTCTCGACACGATCGTTACCGGTCTCGAAACTCACCGCGACCGTCTCGGCCCTGATGCTGAGATCTCTCCCTTGCTGGCCAGAAAGGCATCGGAGCACGGCACCTTCAACGCCTAGATCCAATCAATAAAAACAGATCGGAAACGGACATGTCGGCTGCCGCCAGCCTGAACAGCTCGCCCGCCTGGCTTCGCAGGCGCGAGCTGCAGACTTATCCATCGGCCACCGCCAGGCGCCTGAACCTGCTGCTGGTGGTCGTGATCACGATCTCGCTCTACTACCAGTATTACGTCGGTGGCGGGGTGGCGACGCTGATGCTCACCCAGCTCCGCATGCCGTTCGACCTGTTCGTCCTGATCCTGGCATTCGGCAACCTGCTCGGCGCCTTCGCGTCCCTGATGGTCGGACTGTCGGACCGCTACGGACGCGCCAACCTCGTCCTCTCGGGCATGCTCATCGTCAGCGCGCTCACGACCTTCGCGATCCCGCGCGCCACCGACTGGCTCACCTACGGCCTTGAATACGGCGCCGTCGCCTTCGTCGAAGGCGTGGTGTTGGTGGCGACGCCCGCGCTGATCCGCGACTTCTCGCCGCAGGTCGGACGCGCGACCGCGATGGGGGTCTGGACCGTGGGCCCTGTGCTCGGCAGCCTGATGGTCAGCCTGATCGTGACGCTGACGCTGCCGGCGTTCCACACCTGGCAGAGCCAGTACCAGATCTGCGGCGCCCTCGGTTTCGTCGTGTTCGCGTTCGCGTTCGTCTTCCTGCGCGAACTGTCGCCGGCCTTGCGCGACCAGATCATGGTCAGCGAACGCGACCGGGCGCTCGTCGAGGCGCGCGCGCGCGGACTGGACGTCTCCGCCGATCTGCATGCGCCGTTCCGGCAGCTCCTGCATCTCGACGTCGTCGCGTCCGCCTTCGGGGTCTCTGTGCTCCTGCTGTTCTACTATACGGCGGTGGCGTTCGGGACGATCTACGTGGTGACGATCTTCCATTTCTCGCTCGCCGACGCCAACGCGCTGGCGAACTGGAGCTGGGGCATCAACGCGCTCGGGCTGATCGTGTGGGGCGCGCTATCGGACCGGGTTCGGGTGCGAAAGCCGTTCATGCTCGTCGGCGGCATCGGCGCGGCGGTGCTGACCGCGCTCTACCTGGCGCAGGCCGGGCAGCACCCGAGCTGGGGCACGCTGGTAGCGCTGAGCTGCGCGCAATCGCTCCTTGTCGCCATGGGCTACGTCACCTGGATGGCGAGCTTCACCGAGACGGTAGAGGCACGCAATCCGGCCCTGACCGGCACCGGGCTTGCCATCTGGGGTTGGATCCAGCGTCTGGTGGTGGTCGCCGCCTTCCTCGCCATCCCGCACGTCGTCAGCACGGTGACGCCGCTGATCTCCGCCGGGCCGGTCATCGCCGCCTACACGCAGGCACAGGCCGCGCACGTCGCCCCCAGCCCCGCGCTGCTGGCAAAATTGGGCGAGCTGCAGCAGGCTGCTGCCGCCTCGCCCGGCCAGTGGCGGACCTGGTACTGGATCTGTGTCGCCGGGATCGTGGTGTTCATAGGCACCATCTTCCTGATGCGGGGCCGCTGGAGCCCGGCCGCCGCGCGGGCCGACGAGGCGGCGCATGATCGGGCGGTGGCGCGCGAGATGGCGCGGCTGACCGGTGCGCCGGCGGAGTAGGGAGGGGATGATGAGCACGTCGGCACCGCCCTGGCAGAGCGCCTACCCGGCGGGATTGCGCTGGGACATGCAACCACCACCGGTCACGGTGAACGATGAACTCGCCGCCGCCGTGTCCAAGCACGCCGCCCGGCCGTTCCTCGAATCCGATGGCCGGACCCTGAGCTTTGCTGCCTTCGACAACCTCGTTGCCCGTGCCGCGTCCGGATTGCGGGCGCTCGGCGTCGGCCCCGGCTTTCACGTCGCACTGCACCTGCCCAACGTCCTGCAGTATCCGATCGCCTTCTTCGCCGTGCTCCGTGCCGGCGGAGTGGTGGTCAACCTCAGTCCGCTCGACGCCGAGCGGGAAATCGCGCACAAGCTGTCGATCGGTGAAGCGCGCATGGTGGTCAGCTTTGCCGGGCTGCACGGCAAGCTCCCCGATCGTCCCGACCTCGTCGTTGTCGTCGCCGGTCCCGACGATCTCGCCACGACTGCCTCGGCCGGCGCTCAGCCCGGACCGATCCCGTTCGCCAGCCTGCTGGCGCCGTCCGGCCCCGAACAGTGGCCGGCGGTCCAGCCAGGCGATCTGGCCGTGCTGCAATTCACCGGCGGCACCACCGGCCTGCCGAAGGCGGCGATGCTGACCCACGCCAATCTCGCGGCGGCGATTGCGATCTACGACGCCTGGAACCTCACGCGCGACGAGGCAGAGCACCGGATCGTGACGGTGCTGCCGCTGTTTCACATCTACGCACTGTGCTGCATCCTGCTGCCGACGCTGCGCACCGGCAACATGCTGATCCTCAAGGCGCGATGGGACACCGACGACATCCTCGACACCATTGCCACGCTGCGGCCGACGATCTTTTTCGGTGTGCCGACGATGTTCCGGGCGATGCTGGCGAGCCCGCGCGCGGCCGGAATCGACTTTTCCTGCCTGCGCCTCTGCAGTTCCGGCGGCGCGCCATTGCCGGTCGAGCTGCAGCTTGGTTTCTCGCGCCTCACCGGGCAGATGCTCTATGACGGCTGGGGCATGACCGAGACCTGCTCGGCCGGCACCGGCACGCCTCGCGACCGGTCCAAGGCGGGATCGGCCGGCGTGCCGCTCCCGGGCATCACGTTGCAGATACGTGATCTCGCCGACCCGAGACGCGAGATGCCGCAGGGGGAGAAGGGCGAGGTCTGCCTGCGCGGACCCAACATCATTTCCGGCTACTACAACAACGAGGCCGCGAACACGGAGAGTTTCACCGACGGCTTCTTCCGCACCGGCGACGTCGGCTATCTCGACGACGAGGGCTACGTGTTTCTCGTCGACCGTCGCAAGGACATGATCATCTCCAGCGGCTACAACGTCTATCCGCGCCTGATCGAGGAGGCGACGCTGGAGCATCCCGCCGTCGCCGACGTCACCGTGATCGGCGTGCCCGACGCGTATCGTGGCGAGAAGGCCAAGGCGTTCGTGGTGCTGCGCCCGGGTGCCGCGCCGTTCACGCTCGACGAGCTGCGGGCGTTCCTCGACGACAAGCTCGGCCGGCACGAGCTCCCAGGCGCGCTCGAGTTTCGCGACCAGTTGCCAAAAACCCCTGTTGGCAAGGCCTGGCGCAAGCCGCTCGCCGACGAGGAACGCGCCAGGGCCGCCGCCGTCGAAGCCTGAACCGGAGTGTCCACCATGCGAAGTGCCGTCATCGTGTCGACCGCGCGCACGCCAATCGGGCGTGCCTATCGCGGTGCGTTCAACGACACCCAGGCCCAGGCGCTCGGCGGCCATGTCGTCGCCGAAGCCGTTCGTCGCGCCGGCGTCGATCCGGGCGAGATCGAGGACGTCGTCATGGGAGCGGCCCTGCAACAGGGCTCGACCGGAACCAATGTTGCCCGGCAGATCGCGCTGCGCGCCGGCTTGCCGCAGACGGTGGCCGGAATGACCATCGACCGGCAATGCGCGTCGGGCCTGATGGGGATCGCAACCGCCTCCAAGCAGGTGATCGACGACGGCATGCAGGTCGTCGTCGGCGGCGGCCTCGAATCGATCTCGCTCGTGCAGACGCCAGCGATGAACCGCGCCCGCGCCTACGATCCCGAGCTGGTCGAGCAGGTGCCGCAAATCTACATGACGATGCTCGAGACCGCGGAGATCGTCGCCGACCGCTACGGCGTCACGCGCGAGGCACAGGACGAATACGCGCTCCGCTCGCAGATGCGCACTGCGGCGGCACAGCAGGCCGGGCGCTTCGACGACGAGATCGTCGCACTGCCGACCGTGATGACCGTGACCACCAAGGGCACCGCGGAAACCACGCAGAAACCGGTCACGCTCGCGCGCGACGAGGGCAACCGCCCCGATACCTCGCTCGAGGGTCTGGCGGCACTCAAGCCGGTCTTTGCCGACGGGCAGCGCGTCAAGATCGGCCGGTACATCACTGCCGGCAACGCCTCGCAGCTCTCCGACGGCGCCTCCGCCTGTGTCGTGATGGAGGAGGCCGAGGCCTCGCGCCGGGGTCTGCAGCCGCTCGGCATCTATCGCGGCATGGCGGTCGCTGGCTGCGATCCGGACGAGATGGGGATCGGGCCGGTGTTCGCGGTGCCCAAGCTGCTCGCGCGGCACGACCTGAGCGTCGACGATATCGACCTGTGGGAACTCAACGAAGCCTTCGCGGTGCAGGTGCTCTACTGCCGCGATCGTCTTGGTATCGATCCGGACAAGCTCAACGTCGACGGCGGTGCGATCTCGATCGGCCATCCCTACGGCATGTCGGGCGCTCGGATGACCGGCCACGCGCTGATCGAGGGCAAACGACGTGGCGCCCGCTACGTCGTCGTCACGATGTGCGTCGGCGGCGGCATGGGAGCCGCCGGTCTGTTCGAGGTGGCATGAGCCGTCCGAGACCTGGGTGGGGCACCCGGCGTGCCTGGCGGCCGATGCGCCTGCGTGGCCGCAACGCCGTCGTCACGGGGGCGGCCGGCGGCATCGGCCGGGCGATCGCCTTGGCCCTCGCCCGGCGCGGCTGCGAGCTGGCGCTGGCCGACATCGACGAGCACGGACTGGCGGCCACCGCCTCGATGGCGTCTTCCATGGGCGTTCGCGTCAGCACGCACGGGCTCGATGTCGCCGACGCCGAACAGGTCGCGGCCTTTCCGCGACGGGTTGCGGCCGGACATGACAGCGTCGACCTCCTGGTCAACAATGCCGGCGTCGCCCTCGTCGGCAGTTTCGAGGAGATCGAGCCGGCCGATTTCGACTGGCTGGTCTCGATCAACTTCTCCGGCGTCGTTCGGATGACGCGCGCCTTCCTGCCGCTGCTCAGGTCGAGCGACGATGCGCGGCTGGTCAACATCTCCAGCGTTTTCGGCCTGATCGCGACGCCGCGAAACAGCGCCTATGCCGCCAGCAAGTTTGCGGTGCGCGGGTTCTCGGAGTCGCTCCGCCACGAGCTCGCCGGATCGAGTGTTGGCGTCACCGTCGTGCATCCTGGCGGTGTCGCCACGGGTATCGCCGATCGCGCGCGCAGCCCGAAGGACATGGACGCCGCCGACGTCGAGCGTTGGCGCAGGCGAGGCCGAAAGGCCCTGGTGATGCCGCCCGAGGCCGCCGGCGAGATCATCGTGCGAGGGGTCGAGCGACGGCAGCCGCGTGTCCTGGTCGGCAACGACGCCCGCGTGCTGTCGGTGGTCGAGCGGATCGCACCCGTCTCCCACATGCGCCTGCTGGGGCTGCTCCGGCCACAACGGGATGCGAAATCCGCCACGGCCGCAGCATCGTGAAGCGTATCTTCCTTGCCGCCCTCGGCTTGGGCCTGGCGGGCGGCGGCCTGGCGCTGTTCACCTTCGTCACCGCGCGGCGGATCGATCGCGCGCTGCCGCCTCCCGGCCGCTTCATCGAGGCCGACGGCGTGCGCATCCACTTCACCGACGAGGGCAGCGGGCCGCCGATCGTCATGATCCACGGTCTGGCCGGCAATCTGCGCAACTTCACCCACTCCCTCGTGGACCTTCTCCGCGGCGACTTCCGGGTCATCGCCATCGATCGGCCCGGATCGGGCAATTCAACCCGTCCAACCGGCGCATCGCCCCGTCTGACCGCGCAGGCACGCACGGTCGCGGCGACCATCAAGGCGCTCGGCATTGAACGGCCGCTGCTCGTCGGCCATTCGCTCGGCGGGACGCTGGCACTCGCGACCGCGCTCGATCATCCGCATGCCGTCGGCGGCCTCGCCCTGCTCGCACCGCTCACCATCCCGACCGATATCCTGCCGGCACCGTTCCGCCTGATGGCCATCCGCTCGCCCCTGCTACGCCGCCTCGTTGCCTGGACGGTCGCGGTGCCGTCGGCGATCCTGCGCCGGAACACGACGCTCGCGATGCTGTTCGGACCCGACCCGGTACCGCCCGACTTCGCCACACGCGGGGGCAGCCTGCTCGGTCTGCGTCCGCAAAGTTTTCAGACGGCGTCAGCCGATCTGATGGCGATCAACGACGATCTGCCCGGACTCGCCGCGCGCTACGGCAGCATCGCTGTCCCTGCCGGCATCCTGTTCGGCGAGGGCGACCAGATCGTCGACTACCGGATCAACGGCGAGGCGTTGGTCGAACGAATTCCGGGTCTGGACCTGGAACTGATCGAGGGCGGCGGGCACATGACGCCGATCACCGCGCCCGACCGTGCCGCCGCCTTCATCCGGCGATTGGCCAGCCGCATCGGCGCGTGAGGGTCGATGTCGAAACTCATTTCCCGACGCGACCTGGATTTCCTGCTCGAGGAGGTGCTGCACGTCAGCCGGCTCTGCGAGCGCGAGCGCTTCCGCGCGCACAGCCCCGAGATCTTCGCCAACATCCTGGACAGCGCCTTCAGGATCGCGGAGGCGGAGTACGCACCGTTCGCCGGGAAGCTCGACCAACACGAGCCGACCTTCGATGGTGATCGGGTCACCACCATCCCCGAGCTCAAAGCGGCACTCGATGCTTACGTCGCCGCGGGTTTCATGGGTGCCAGCTTCGACGAGGCGGCGGGCGGACTGCAATTGCCGTCCACCATCGCCACCGCCGCCGATCTGGTGTTCGCCGCCGCCAACCTGTCGGCGCAGAACTATGCCGGCCTGACCATCGCGGCTGCCCATCTGCTTCTCGCCCACGCCGACGACGAGCAGAAACGCCGCTTTGCCTTGCCGATGATCGAGGGACGCTGGTTCGGGGCGATGGCGCTGAGCGAGACGCAGGCCGGCTCGTCGCTCGCGACTGTTCGCACCCGGGCCGAACCCGCTGGCGACGGCACCTACCGCCTGACCGGCAGCAAGATGTGGATCAGCGCCGCCGAGCACGAGCTGGCCGAGAACATCGTCTGCCTGGTTCTCGGCCGCCTGCCCGACGCGCCGGCCGGCGTGAAGGGCATCTCGCTGTTCATCGTTCCCAAATTCATCCCCGATGCCGACGGCCGGCCCGGCATTCGCAACGTCGGCCTGCGTCTGGCCGGTCTGAATCACAAGATGGGCCAGCGTGGCACCACCAATTGCGTGCTGTCGCTCGGCGACGACGGCGAGTGCACCGGCTATCTCGTGGGCTCGCCGCATCGCGGCCTCGCCATCATGTTTCACATGATGAACGCGGCCCGGATCGGCGTCGGCTCGTCGGCGGCCGCACTCGCCTACACCGGCTACCTGCACGCGCTCGACTACGCGCGCGACCGCGTGCAGGGACAGTCCCTGTCGATGACCGGCGACAGGGGGCCGGCCGCCATCATCGAGCATCCCGACGTCAAGCGAATGCTGCTGGCGCAGAAAGTCATCGCCGAGGGTAGCCTCGCACTCTGTCTCGCCTGCGCCCGTCTGATGGACGAGGTGGCGACCACCAAGGATGAGGCAGCCCGCGCCGACCTCCTGCTCCGGCTGGAACTGCTGACGCCGATTGCGAAGTCCTGGCCGTCCGAGCGCGGCTGCGAGGCCAATTCGCTCGCCATCCAGGTGCTCGGCGGCTACGGCTACACGCACGACTTCCCGGTCGAGCGCTTCTACCGCGACCAGCGCCTGAACCCGATCCACGAAGGCACCACCGGCATCCACGGTCTGGACCTGCTCGGCCGCAAGATGCGGATGGAGGAGGGCAGGGCGCTCGCCCTCCTGCGCGCCGATATCGCCGAGACCACCGCGTCAGCGCGCGGCGAACCGGCTCTTGCCCGCTGGGGCGCGGCACTCGACGAGGCGAGCCAACGCCTGGCCGATCTGACATCCGTCCTGACTGCGCGCGCCGCGTCCGATCCCGAGCGCGGCCTGGCGGACGCTACTCTCTACCTCGACCTGACCGGCACCGTCGTGCTCGCCTGGGTCTGGCTGCGCCAGGCCGAGGCAGCGACGCCCCATGCCGGTGACGACGGCTTCTACGACGGCAAAATCGCCGCCTGCGCCTACTTCTTTCGTTACGAGGTGCCGCGCGTCGCCATGCTGGCCGGCATCATCGGCGAGGCCGACGACGTCACTGTCCGCACCCGTCCCGATTGGCTCTGAGGGGCCGGCTGCCCCAAACCCGCAGACCATTTAACATAATGGCGGTCCAGGGGCCCGGCCCCTGGCGGGGTCCGGGCAGAGCCCCGGCCTAGACTGCTTCAAAAGAACTCCAGATGGGTCTTGAAGCCGAGGAAAGCCGCGTCCGGCAGGTTGGATTGTGCGTTCGGCCGAATGTAATACTGGAAGTCCGGCGCGAAGGTGAAACCCCGGTAGACGTGGATCACGTAGTTGCCCTCGAACGTCATTGCCCAGGTCTGGATGCCGCTGGCGCCGCCGACGGTGAGCGCCGGAGGCAAACCCTCCTCGATCGCGATCGCCTGCGACTTGCCGGCCAACCCCGAGATCGTCTGGTAGGTCAGCAACGTATTGATCTGGTCGAGCGGTCGAGCCGACCAGAAATTGCCGTATTGCGCGCCGGCGTAATACTGATCCTCGCCGAGCGAGCTCGTAGGATCGTTGTGTGTGTAGCCTCCGAGAACGATGAGGCCGTTGTTGGCGCCGGGCCCGTTGCGCAGCACCATCTGGTCGAACTGGACGTAGGCGGTGGTGGCGCCGTGGTCGACGCGTGGCGGCAGGCCGTTCGCCTCGTAGGGGGCACCGTTGGCGGAGAAGTATTCGTCCGTATGCGGATTGTTGTCGTAGACGAAGCCGAGTTTGTAGTGGCCCGGCAGCTTTTTCGGTCCGAAGGCCGGGATCCAGCCGATCTCGACCGGGAACGCCTCGCCCGTGTTGTAGGACGTGTCGAAGTTGAAGCCGGACCGGAAGTTCTCGGCATAATTGTAGAAGTTGCTTTGGGTGAAGAAGATGCCGCTCTGGATGTAGGCGTGCGGCGACGGCGCGAACAGGAAATGCACCGCCCAGCCTGCATCGGGATAGGTGACATGGGAAATGTTGTAGCCGGCGAAGTCCTTGGGATTGCCGCACAGCGCGTTCGATTCATAGGCACAGAACAGCGGCGACGCGTTGAAGAAGTCGTCGAGCGGAATCCGGCCGGCCTGGATGCTGAGTCCGCCGCCGAGCAGCGTCTCCTGGCCGAAGGCCTGTACGAGATGGGCGACCACGTTGCCGCCGGCGCCGTAAACTTCGGAGCTCGGGTCCAGCGTGTCGCCGATATAGTAGCTCGCCGGAAGGCCGCCGTAACGAGCGATGATGATGGTGTTGGTCGAGAATCCCGTGATGCCGGCCAGCCTCTCCCAATTGATGTCGGTTTCGAAACCGACTTGGCCGTCGAAACTCGTTCCGCCGCCGGTCGACGCGCGCGTAGCAGAGGCGGGTGCCGGACCGCCACCGCCGCTGATGTTCCCGCCCAGCTCGCCGATCGTGTCGAGCAGCACGGCAATGCCGTGATCGGTCAGCCAGGGACGCGCCCCGAATGCGTCCGGAAACAGGGACTCGGGCGCCGGCAGCGGCGGTTCGCTGGAGGGAGTGGCGGGACGTGGATTGGCGACCTGCGCGCTCGACGACAGTCCCTGACCGCTGTTCAGCGTCTGAGCCAGGGCCGGATCCAGTGGGCTGGCAGCCATCGCGAGGCCGCCAAGTAACGCCAGCACGCTTCCACGCGCCTGGACACCCATCCCGGCCAACTCACGCAAGAACATGGCATCCCCCTGATCTTCTTCTTGTCTCGTAACGGTTTGGTTCTAGGACGGTGGACACGCTGCGTCCAGCTTGATCGTTGGAAAAGGAGCAGACGTCTGAAATGAGCCGGACTGATGCGGCTTCTCGATCACACGCGGGCTGAAGGATGCTGATCAGTCCCGATGCGCCGCGCGATTCATCGAACGGGTATGGTAGTCTGGCCGCTTCCAACGATTGGCATCCATTCTGAGCTCGTCGTGAGCCCGGAGGCGTCGTTCCTTTCCGTCAAGGGCATGGCAGCCGGTGCGCCGTCGCCCAACCGGAGGTCTCGTCGTCGTTGTGAGACCGCGACTAGCGATAGTCGTTCGCGCCTGCTATCAGGATGCCACCATACCTGTAGTTTGAAGGACGCATCGGTGCGGGCACTGCTCTGCCGGGCCTACGGGCCGCTTTCCGACTTGAGGGTCGAGGACATCGACGCGCCGGTGCCAGGGCCGGGGCAGGTTGCCATCCGCGTCGACGCGTGCGGGGCGAATTTTCTCGATGCGCTGATCGTGCAGGGCAAATACCAGGTCAGGCCGCCATTGCCGTTCTCGCCTGGTGGCGAAGTGGTTGGCACCGTGCTTCGCGTCGGCGACGGCGTCGAGCACCGAGGCCTCGGTGACGTGGTGATGGCCGCGACGACGTTCGGTGGTTTTGCCGAAGAGATCCTGGTCGATGCGTCCCGCACCGTGCCGATCTCGCCGGATGTGGATCGCGTGGCGATCGCCGCCGCGAGCATCGCCTACGGGACCGCGCTGCATGGCCTTGAGGATCGCGGCGCCCTGGCCGCCGGCGAGACGCTGCTGGTTCTCGGCGCATCGGGCGGGGTCGGCATTGCGGCGATCCACATCGGCAGGATGCTCGGGGCCCGGGTGATCGCGGCGGCGTCGACCGAGGAGAAGCGGGCGCTCTGCCTGGCTCAAGGCGCGGACGCGGCGGTCGATTACACGCGCCCCGACTGGCGCGACGCCTTGAAGGCGCTGGCGCCGAACGGCGTGGACGTCGCCTTCGACGTCGTCGGTGGTCCCTACGCGGAGACCGCGATCCGCAGCCTTGCATGGCGCGGCCGCCATCTGGTGATCGGGTTCGCGCAGGGCGAGATCCCGGCACCTCCGCTGAACCTGCTGATGCTGAAAGGCGCTTCGTCGGTGGGCGTGTTCTGGGGCGGCTTCATGCTCCGGGAGCCGGCAGCCGGTACGGCTTTGCTGCAACGAGTATTGTCGATGGTGGCCGACGGAGGCGTCCGGCCGCTTGTGTCTGCGACCTATCCGCTGGATCGCTCGGTCGAAGCACTCCAGGCGCTGCTGAGACGGGCTGCGACCGGCAAGCTGGTTGTGACGCCGAATTGAGCCGGAGAGCCGGATGGACCCGTCCCGTCGCGATCGCCGGCTGGCCAGGAGGGGTCTGAACGACCTCGCCGGACGCTGGGTCCTGGTGACCGGCGCCGCGTCGGGTATCGGCCACGAGTCGGCACTCGCCTTTGCCCGTCACGGTGCGAACATCGTGGCGCTCGATCTCGATGAAGCGAGGCTGGCCGACACGTGCCGCCTGGTCGAAGCGGCGGGGCGGCGATGCCTGTGCTTCGGCTGCGACGTCGCCGATCCCGGTGCGGTCGATGCTGTCGCCGCCAAGGTTTCGGCCGGGATCGGCGCGCCCGACGTGCTCGTCAACAATGCCGGCGTCGGCTTCATCGGGCCATTCCTCGAGACGCCCGTCGGCGCCTGGCAGCACGTGCTGGGCGTCAACCTGATGGGCATCGTTCACGTCACCCGCGCGTTTCTGCCGGCGATGATGGCGGCCGGCGGCCCGCGCCACCTGGTCAACGTTGCGTCCGCGGCCGGTCTGCACCCGGTTCCGCATCTGAGCGCCTATTCGGCCTCCAAACACGCCGTGCTGGGGCTGTCGGACACGCTGGCGATGGAACTCGATCGGACCATGGTCGGCGTCACGGTGGTCTGTCCGGGCGTGATCAACACCCCCATCGTCCGCAACCGTCGTTCGGTCGCGTCCAGCGTTCCGCAGTCGGCGCTGGACCGGCTCGAGCGCGTCTATCAGGCGAAGGGCGCGCCGCCATCCCTGGTTGGTGCGAGGATCGTGCGCGCAGTCCGCCGCGGCGAGGACATCGTGCTGGTCGGCCCGTCCGCGCTGCAGGTGTTTCTGGCCCGTCGTCTGTCGTCCCGACGGTGGTTGCGCGGCGCGAGCATCGCGGGCGCGCGGCAGCTCGGATATCTCTGGTAGTGGTGCGTGCCGGCGCCCGCATCACGCCGACAATGAGGAGGAAACCATGGCCATTCTCGAACAATCGGTGGATGCGTCTTCGACGGCGGCAAGCGATGCGGCTTTGATCAGCGCGATGCGGGCCGCTTTCCAGGCCCAGCGCGCGGCGTTCGCGTCGGATCGCAATCCGAGCCTGGCCGAGCGGCGCGGACGCATCGAGCGGCTCATCGGCATGATGCTCGCCAACCGCGTGCAGATACGCGCGGCACTGACCGCCGATTTCGGGTCCCATCCGCAGCCTGCCTCCGACCTGATCGAGGTGCTCGGCGTCGTCGGCCGTGCGCAGTACGTGCTCGCCAATCTCGAGCGCTGGATGCAGCCTTACGAGCGGGAGACCGACCCCGCGATGCTCGGCACGGCGAAAGCCTTCATTCAGCCGCAGCCGAAAGGTGTGGTCGGCAACATCGTTCCCTGGAACTTTCCTTTCGATCTTTCCGTCGGGCCGCTGATCGAGATGCTGGCCGCCGGCAACCGGGTCATGATCAAGCCGTCCGACTACACGCCGGCATCCGCGTCGCTGCTTGCCGAGATGGTGGCCGCGACCTTCGACCCCACGCTGGTCCATGTGTCGGTCGGCGGGCTTGATCTCGCGCGTGCCTTCGCCGACATGCCCTGGGACCATCTGCTCTACACGGGAAGCCCGAACGTCGGCCGCCAGGTCATGCAGGCGGCCGCGCGCAACCTGACGCCGGTGACCTTGGAACTGGGCGGCAAGTGCCCCGCCGTCCTCACGCCGGGATCGGTCAACGCGGAGAACGTCAAGTCCGTCATCGGCACCAAGATCGTCAAGAACGGCCAGATGTGCATCTCGGTCGATTACTGTCTGGTTCCGCGCGAGGACATCGATACCTTTGCCGACCTGTCGGTCGCGTTCATGAAAGAGGCAGCACCGGACTACTCGCGCAGCGACGAGTGCACCGGCATCATCTCGGTCCGACACATGGACCGCCTGTCGGACATGCTCCAGGAAGCGCGTGATCACCAGTGCCGTGTCGTCACGCTCGAGAGCGACGGGCCGGCGGACCGTGCGACCCGCCGGATGCCGATGTCGCTGGTCATCGACCCGTCGCCGGATCTGCGGATCATGCGCGAGGAGATCTTCGGCCCGATCCTGCCGGTCGTGCCTTACGACAAGCTCGACCAGGCGATCTCGATGATCAACGAAGGCGAACGCCCGCTCGGCCTCTACGTCTTCGGCGGCGACCGCGAGACGACGGACGCCGTGCTCGACGCGACGATCTCTGGCGGGGCCGCGGTCAACACCTGTGCCGTCCAAGGCGCGTTGCCGTCTCTCGCCTTCGGGGGCGTCGGCATGAGCGGGATGGGACGCCACCACGGCATTGAAGGATTCCGGGAGTTCTCCAACCCGCGCGGCATCGTCGTGCGCGGCACCGACGATCATATCGACGCGTTCTTCTCGCCGTACGCGAAGGCGGCTTCCATCGTGCAGGGAGTCCTTGGACCGGCTTGAAGAAGGCCGGGGGGCTCCCCTGGACCCCGCTGGGGCTAGCCCCAGACCCCATGGAAGGATGACAAAGATGCTTGACGGAGACCTCGAGACATCCGTCACCGCTTCCGAGGCGAGGCAGGCGGCAACGGAGCATTTCGACGTCATCATCGTCGGCGCCGGTCTGTCCGGCGTCGGCGCCGCGTGCCGGATCGCGCGCGACTGTCGGGGCGCACGCTTCGCGATCCTTGAAAGCCGCGACACCATCGGCGGCACCTGGGACCTGTTCCGCTATCCTGGCGTCCGTTCCGACTCCGACATGCACACGCTGGGCTACGGCTTTCGTCCCTGGCGTGATCTGCTCGCACTCGCTCCCGGCCACGCGATTCTCAGCTACGTTCGAGAGACTGCGTCCGCCTACCGCATCGACCAACACGTCCGCTTTGGCCATCGCGTCCGCAGTGCGGACTGGTCGACCCCAGACGCACGCTGGACCGTCGACGTCGACGCCAACGGCGAAACCGTCCGCCTGAGCTGCAACCTGCTCCTGATATGCAGTGGCTACTATAGCTACGCCGAAGGCCATGCCCCACGTTTTCCGGACGCCGAACGTTTCCGCGGCCAACTGATCTATCCGCAATTCTGGCCCGAGTCGCTCGATTACGCGGGCAAGCGCATCGTCGTTATCGGCAGTGGTGCGACCGCCGTCACCCTCGTCCCTGCCATGGCCGAGACCGCCGGCCACGTCGTGATGCTGCAGCGCTCGCCGAGCTACATCGTGTCGCGCCCGAGCACCGACAGGATCGGCAGGTTCCTGCGTCGCGTCCTTCCGCACGGCCTCGCCGGCCGGCTGACGCGCGCCAAGAACATCGGTGAGAGCCTGTTCTACTACAAGATGGCGCGCGCCAAGCCCGCCGACGTCAAGCGCCAGCTCATCGATCTGATCCGGAAGGAACTCGGCCCGGACTTCGATGTCACCAAACATTTCACGCCCACCTACAACCCCTGGGACCAGCGCGTCTGCCTGGTGCCCGATTCCGACCTGTTCAAGGCGATCAGCGCCGGCCGCGCCTCGATCGCGACCGATCGCATCGAGCGCTTCACCCAAACCGGCATCAGGCTCGCGTCCGGCCAGGAGATCGAGGCCGACATCATCGTCAGCGCCACCGGCCTGAAGATGAGCCCCATGGGGGGCGCCTCCTTCCGGGTCGACGGCCGTCCCGTCGAGATCGGCCGCACCATGGCCTACAAAGGCATGATGCTGAGCGACGTGCCGAACTTCGTCTTCGTCGTCGGCTACACCAACGCGTCCTGGACGCTCAAATCCGACCTCGTCTCTGGCTACGTCTGCCGTCTGCTCAATTTCATGCGCCGCCGCGGCTACGGCATCGTCGTCCCCGAGCGCGATCCGTCCGTCAACGAAGTCCCTCTGCTCGACTTCACCTCCGGATACGTGCAGCGTGCGCTGGACATCCTGCCCAAGCAGGGCGACCGTGCGCCTTGGAAACTTCATCAGAATTACCTGCGCGACATGCCGATGCTTCGATACGGACGGTTGAAGGATGGAACTCTGAAGTTCCGTCGTTCGTCCTAGCGCTGGCTTTGGCTCGCACCGCCGGGCTGTTCGTTCCATGCGCAAGGATGCCGAGCGGAATCGTCAGAAGCTGATCAATGCCGCAAGCGACATCATGCGGAATGTTGGCGGCGACGTTCCCATGGAGTTGATCGCCGAACGCGCGCATCTGACCAGGGGCACGCTATACCGCAATTTCCCACATCGTCAGGCCATGTATGAGGCCGTACTCGAAAACGACCTCAAGACGATGTCGGATCACCTGACCGGGGAACGCGATGGCGACCCGCTTGCTTTCATCCGCCGCATGACCGAACTGATGATGGTCTACGACAAGTTCCTGGTCTCGCTCTCTGCCATGGCCGACTACGATGCGGAAAAGAACGAGGCCAGGATGGTGGCCTCGACCGCAGCCCCTCTCGCAGCCGCAAAGGCAGCCGGACTGCTTGACCCCCATATCACCGGTGAAGACATTCTGGTGGTGTGCCGAATGCTCGCGTCACACATCCGTCTGGATGGTCAGGACCTCGCGAGCGCGTTTGAGCGGAGGCTCCAGCTCATACTTCGAGGCCTTGGTGCAGCCCAGCCCAGCCGGTAGACGCGATGCTCGTCATCTGATCGACGCCCGCACCGAACCGCTACCGGGCGTCGATCATCTCCGAAAGCTCGCCCGCCGGAGCCACGGCAATCGCTCAACGATCACGATGCCTTCTTGAACGGAGCGGGCGCTCCGAAGTCCAGGTCGATGTCGTAGATCTGTCGCCCGATGGCGAGGCACGCGCCGATCTCGTTGCTCGTACGCACCTGCATGCGTGCTTCGAACCCCTTCACGGCTGCCGTCACGCCTCCTGCCGGCGCGTCCGTCAACGCGTTGGCCAGTTCCAGTGCGTCGAGCATGGCCAGGTTCACTCCCTTGCCGGTGAACGGCGGCATGACGTGCGAGGCGTCGCCCAGCATCGTCAGGCCAGGCTGTGTCTCCCAGCGGATGTCCGGCGGCATGACGGATGTCGGCCAGAGCTGGAAATGGTCCTGGACCTGAGTCAGCATCGCCATGATGTCGGGCGACCAGTCGCGACAGGCGTCTTCGACCACCGCCATGACGGCGTTCCTGTCGTCGAGCTCGAAGCCGGCGGATTTCGGCCAGCCCTCGCCGACCGCCATCGAGTAGTAGAGCAGGATGAGGTCGTGGTTGCAGCGTTGTACAAAGATCGTCTTGCCGCCGCCGGCGAACATCACCGAACCTTGACCCAGCGTCCTGTCGATGTCGGAGCCGCGCCATAGGTCCTGGCAAATGTTGGCCGCGAGCATGGTGATGCCTGTATACCGGGGCTGGACCGGCGTCAGGCGGCGCCTGACCCTGGAGCCGATGCCGTCGGCGCCGATGACCAGGTCGGCGACGACCGGCGCGCGGTCCTTGATCCCGAGCCGCCAGCGCCCATCGATCTCGGGGCAAACCTCGTCGATGACATGGCCCCAGGCGATCGTGCCGGGGGAGAGGGAGTCGAGCAGAAGCTGGCGCAGATCGCAGCGGTCGATTTCCGGGCCGGGGTCTTCGTGCGTTTCTTTTCCCATCCCGGGCAGTTCGTGACCCTGGGAGTCGATCATCCTGGAAGCCTTGGCCTCGCTGCGAGAGAGGCGCGCGACGACATCAGCGAGTCCGGCTTCGTCCATCGCGCGCTGGCCGGAGTCGGGGCGAAGATCCAGGCTCCCGCCTTGCGGGCGAGCCGTCGACGACGCGTCGCGCTCGAACACCCGCCGACAACGGCCACCAATCCGTCGTTACGAAGCTGTTCGGAAGACTTCATGCCCATGTCCTCGTCTCAGCAGCACCAGCGCTGAGAAGCGTCTTATGCAGTAACCGTACGCCGGTGTCTAGGATAAACGTGCGGTGCTGTATAACTTAGGCGCAGCGGAATGTCGTCAAAGCGCGGTGTAGCCGCCGTCGGCCGTGACCAGCGCTCCGGTGATGAAGCTCGATGCAGGCGACGCCAGGAGCGCGATCACCTCCGCGATCTCGACCGCCTGTCCGATCCGGCCGATCGGGTGGGCGCTGCCGTAGCTGGCCAGCGTCGCCCGGCTGTCCACCACGATGCCTTCGAATGTCGGTCTCGATTACCCCCGCGGCGACCGCGTTGGCGCGCACCCCACGGCCGCCATACTCGACCGCAACGACCCAGGAGAGCTGGGCAATGGCGCCCTTCGACGTAGGCGGCGGTCTCCTTCATCGCGACCAGGCTCACGATCGAAGCGACGCTGACGATGGCGCCGCCACCGCGCTCGACCATCACCCGCAGCGCCTCGCACGAGTGCAGGAAATTGCCGCGGGCGTTCACGTCCATGATGCCGTCCCAGTCGGCGACGCTCATGTCGACGAGCGGCCTGTTCATCGTCCGCCCGGCATTGTTGACGAGGATGTCGAGGCTGCCGAAGCGTTCCAGCGCCAACGCCACGGTGCGTCGCGCTGTCTCCTCCTCCGCGATATCGCCGGTGATGGTGGTGACCTCGTCCGTCGCCAGGTCGTGCACCGCCTCGCTCAAGTCGCTCGCCACCACCCTGGCGCCACGCGCGCGCAGCATGCCGACCATCTCGCGGCCAATTCCCCGAGCGGCACCCGTCACGATCGCGACGCTGCCTGTGCTATCCCGAACATTGGCAGATGGCTCCGGCTCACAGGCGCTTTCCATCCCTCTGCGACCGAAACCCCGAGCCCATCGCACGAGGACCTCGCATGATACCAAGACGCGCCTTCTCCGCCCTGCTTGCCGCGGCCGGTCTCGGGAGCGCCGGAGGCGCCCGGGCTGCGGAGCCGCCGGATACCTTCGTGCTCGCACCCAACGGCTGGGTCCCGAACAACCCGATGCCGGTCCTGCTCTACCGCGAGGCCCTGGCGCCGTCCGGCGACCCGACGCCGTTCGAGCAGCTCTTCGAGCGCCACGGCTGGCCGCCGCAGTGGCGCAACGGCGTCTACGACTATCACCACTACCATTCCACCGCTCACGAGGTGCTGGGCTTTGCCGCGGGATCCGCCCGCCTGGTCCTCGGCGGCCCGAACGCGCGCGACGTCACCGTGCGCGCCGGCGACGTCCTCGTGCTGCCGACCGGCACCGGCCATTGCCGGGTCGAGGCGAGCGACGACTTTCTCGTCGTCGGCGCCTACCCGCCTGATCAGCACTGGGATATCTGCCGGAGCGCGCCCGACGAGCAAGCCCTCCGGCGGATGGCTCACCTTTCGTTTCCCGACTCCGACCCGGTTGGCGGCAACCATGGCCGTCTGCCGTCCTTGTGGACACGAACGTGAGAAAGCGAGCCTCTGCATGGACCAACCCGTCCAGTTCATTGCCGACCGGCGCCCTCCCGGCACCGATACCGGACGCGACCTCAGGCGGGTGGGTGCGAACCCGAACCACTGGTATCCGCTTGCATGGTCGCGCGAGCTCAAGCCGGGCGGATCGCTCGCTGCCGCCTTCGCTGGCGAGCCGATCGTGCTGGTCCGGCCCAAAGACGGTCCAGTCTTCGCGCTCTCCGACCGCTGCGCTCACCGTCAGGTGCCGCTCAGCCGCGGCATGGTCGAAGGTTGCGCCATCCGGTGCGGCTATCACGGCTGGGCCTACGACCAGGCCGGCAACTGTGTCGACGTCCCCTACCTAGGCAAGGGCAAGCTGCCGAACGGCGTACGCGCCTATCCCTGTCGCGAGGCCGGTGGCCTGATCCTGGTCTTCCCCGGCGAGGCGGCATTGGCCGAGCAGGTGAGCCTGCCGACGCTCGGATCGGTCGCGGACGCCCGCTACAAGACGCGCCGATTCGGACGCGAGATCGCCTGCCACTACAGCTTCATGCACGAGAACCTGATGGACATGAACCATCAGTTCCTCCATCGCCGACAGATGGGCAAGATCAGGCCGCGGTTCCTTGGCGGCGACAACGGTGCCGATTGGGTCGAGGCGCGCTACAGCTTCGCCCGTACCGAAGGCAAGCAATCCTTTGGCGAGGCCGCGATCTTCGGCCAGCGGCGCACCGCCAACGACGCGACCGCGCACCGCGAGGTCATGACGATCCGCACCGACTATCCTTACCAGAGCCTCGACATTAAAGGTCCGGACGGCATCGCGGTGATGGATCTGTGGATCGTCTACGTGCCGCTCGACCGCGCGCAGCATCGTTGCCGCTCGTTCGGCCTGCTTTCCGTCCGCCGCCCGAAGCTTCCGCTGCTGCTCGAAGCCGGCTGGCCACTGCTGGTCTGGTTCACCGACCGCATTTTCAAGGAAGATCGTGACGTGGTCGAACTCGAGCAGGCGGCGCATGATGCGCAGGGGTCGGATTGGAACCAGGAAGTCTTTCCGGTGATACGCACGCTGCGGACGCTGCTTCGGGACTGTGGCGCGTCCGACGTCGTCGAATAGATCCTTAGATGCGCCAGCACGCCAGATCCTGCGGCTTGACCGTCCGGTCTCCGATCAGCATCGCCGCACCTCCCGGAGCGTTCCACACATCCGGTCCATAATTGAAGGCGAATACCAACGCGCCGCGCCCGCGCAGCCGCACCCCTCTCGGCAACGGCTCCTGCAGCGCCCCGTCGACGCCGGCAAGTGCCGAGCCCATGACCGCGAGCAGCAGGTCGCCTTCCGGCACGCCCGCGACGTAGAATGAGTTCCCATGCGACACGATCGCGGCAGAGCCGTCCTCGAACCGCGCCAACTGCTCGCCTTCCGTCTCGACCCACTCGCGCCAACGCACCATCCCGCCCGAGAGCCGGCCGGAGACAGCGTGCCGAAGTCCTGGCCTCAGCGACGCGACCTGCGTCACCCGAACCCCGAGCAGAGCCGCCAAAGGCCCAGGCGGCAGATTGTCCGGAATCGCGAAATCCGCCGTTTTGGAACCGCTCCTGGGGCCGACCACCAGCCGGCGGGCAGCAGACAGCGACGACAATCCGGCCTGCGTCACGTGCGGCAGCGTCGGCACCAGAACCAGGCCGTAGCCCGACACGTCGGCGTCCTGCGGCACGAGATCGACATCCACCCCATATCGCCGGGCGGCCTCGTACCAGCGCAGACACGTCTCCCAGTAGCGGAAATCCTCACCCTGCGGCTGGATAGCCGTCATCCAGGCCGCCTCATAATCGAAAACCATCGCCACCGATGCCGGCGCCCCCGGCGGCAGCGCACCGATCGCGGCAAGCTCACGGGCAACCGTCGCCGCCTCGGTCCCGCCCGGCGAGAGCGTGCGATCCGGCCGATGCAGGCCGGCGTGCATCTGTTCCTGCGCGAACGGCGCCTGCCGCCAGCGAAAGTAGCTGACCGCCTCCGCGCCGTGCGCGAACGCCTCCCAGGTCCAGAGCCGCACCATCCCTGGCTTCGGCACCGGGTTCCATGCCGCCCAATTCACTGGCCCCGGCTGCTGCTCCATGACCCAGAACCGGCCGCGACCCACCGTCCGGTAAAGGTCGTGGTTGAACGCAGCGATATCCGGATGGCCGGTTTCCGAGAACAGCGCGCGTTCGTCCGCGTCGCAGGCGAGCTGGTCGGTGAATCCGAGGGGGTACGAGTCCCAACTCGCAAAGTCGAGCGTGCGTCCTACCGCCCAATGATCGAAATCCACGAAGCGGCCCATGAAGTTGTGAGTGATCGGTCGCCCCGGTGAGTGTGCACGGATGACCTCCGTCTGCAGCGTCGCGTAGAAAGCTACCTGCGCCGACGCGTAGCGCCGGAAATCCAGTCGCGCCGCAGGATTGGTCTCCGTTACCGCCCCGACCGGCAGATCGATCTCGTCGAAGCTCCCCACTTCCATCGACCAGAATACGTTGCCCCACGCCATGTTGAGCGCGTCCACCGTTCGATACCGTTCGGCGAGCCAGTTGCGAAACCCGGCAAGATCTTCCGGCCCATACGACAGCACAGTGCCGTGGCAGCCGAACTCGTTGTCGATCTGCCAGGCGCGCACTGTTTCGTTGCCGCCGTAGCGACGCGCCACCGCGTCCGTGATCCGCCGACTTTCCTCGCGCCAGGCCGCCGACGAGAAGCTCGTATGCCGCCGACTGCCGAAGCCACGAGCATGTCCGCGTTCGTCGAACGGCAGGATGGAAGGCTCTCGATCGCACAGCCACTTTGGCGGCGTCGCGGTCGGCGTGCACATGACCACCTTCAATCCCCATCGCCCAAGCGTGTCGATGGCGGCGTCGAGCCATTCCCAATCGAAGGTGCCGGGCCGGGGTTCGATGCGGCTCCAGGCGAACTCGGCAATTCGGACCCACTCGATCCCCATCTGGCGCATGCGGCGCGCGTCGTCGTCCCACCAGTCGCGCGGCCAATGTTCCGGATAGTAGCAGACGCCTAGCATTTCGGGGGGGGGGGGGCCCCCCCCCCCCCCGCCGGGGGGGGGGGCGGCCAACGTGTCGGTCACCAGCTCTGGCGGGGCCGCGACGAGCGCGGTGAGCGATGCGCTGCACAACTTCGGGGCATTTTTGACCTACCTGTGGGAGCTGTTCCTGCCCCGCCTGCCGTTCATGAACGAGCACTTCCCGCCCGGCAATCCGGCAAAGACGATCTTCCTGCACCGCGGTTGGGCCGCCTTCGGTTGGTACGACATCCTGTTTCCGGAGTGGATCTATGACGTCATCGCGATCGCGATGGCCCTCGCGGTGCTGATCGGCCTGCGCGGGCTGTGGCTGCGCCGGCGAACGATCGGCCGCTGGTGGCCCGCTCTCGTCGTCCTCGTGCTCTTTCCGATCGTCGTGCTCGTCGGGTTCGAGTCGGCGTTCTTCACGACCTCCAGCCGGCCGACGATCGCGGAGATGGGTCGCTATGAGTTCCCGGCGCTCGTTCCCCTGGCCGCGCTCGGCAGCGGATCGCTGCTCGGCCTGGCCCGACGGATCCGGATCCCCGCGGCCGCGGGCCGCCGGGGGCGAGCCAGACGAGCTGCGCAAGGCCGGCGACCTGCTGTC
>CAXTSH010000002.1:61372-80543 GCA_964246925.1 uncultured Acetobacteraceae bacterium | reverse complement strand
TGTGGTTGGCGGCGGCGGGGGTTGCCGGCGTGTCAGCGACGATTATCGCAGTAGCCCAGGGGCTCTGCCCCTGGACCCCGCCAAAGGCTCGCCTTTGGAAACCTTCACGAGGGAGCCGGTCTTGAGGCCCTACCTTCTATGCGCAGCGCTCGCCGTAACCCCCGCGGTGGCACGGGCAGAGACCGTGCGCGTGCTATACGCCGGATCGCTCGTCAATCTGATGGAGCACGGGATTGGGCCGGCGTTCGACAGGTCCGGCGACAGCTTCGAGGGCTTCGCCGGAGGATCCGGCGCGCTCGTCAACCAGATCAAGGGCAAGCTGCGGCGCGCCGATGTCTTTATCAGCGCCAATCCGGCGCTGAACGGGATGCTGACCGGTGCCGGCAATGGCGACTGGGTGCGTTGGTACGTGACGTTCGCGCAGTCGCCGCTGGTCATCGGCTACAATCCGGCGAGCCGGTTTGCGGCCGACCTCAGGGCCAAGCCGTGGTACGAGGTGCTGCAGGAGCCAGGCATCCGGATCGGCCGCACCGACCCGGCACTCGATCCGAAGGGCGCATTGACCGTCAAGCTGCTCGCGCACGCCGAGCAGGCCACGCGCATGCCGGGTCTGGCGGGGAGGATCCTTGGGGCCGCCGAGAACCCTGCGCAGGTGCTGCCGGAGGAAAGCCTGGTCGGAAGGCTGCAATCGGGTCAGATCGATGCCGGCTTCTTCTACTCCACCGAGACCGCCGATCTTGGCATTCCCGCGATCACGCTGCCGGCCGGCATGACGCTCGATGCGCACTACACGGTGACGATCCTGCGCGACGCGCCCAACGCCACGGCGGCCGCTCGCTTCACCGCCTTCCTGCTCGGTTCCGAGGGCCAGTCGATCATGCACGATCACGGGCTCGATCTCGTGCGTCCGGTGTCGAGCGGCGACACCAGCGCGATCCCCGCTCCGGTTCGCATGGAACTCAACCTGCACCGATGACGCGCCGGCCGGCGCCGGTAGTACTCCTTGCCGGACTCCTTGCCCTCTACCTGCTGGCACCTTTCGTCGCCGGGCTGCTCCAGGTCGGACGGGCCGACTGGGAGGGTGCGGACTGGGTCGGGATCGCTCGCGCGTCGCTGGTGTCGGTGGCGAGCGCCAGCGTGGCCACGATGCTGGTGGCAGTCGGCGGCATCCCGCTCGGCTGGGTGCTGGCACGCGTGGAAGGGCGCGCCGTCGCGGTTCTCGGCTTCCTGGTCCAGTTGCCGCTCGCTCTGCCGCCGCTCACCAGCGGGGTGCTGCTGCTGTTCCTGCTCGGCGAGGCGAGCCCGCTCGGACGGCTGACGCGGGGAACGCTGACCGACAGCTTCGCCGGCATCGTGCTCGCAGAGGCGTTTGTCGCCTCCCCGTTCCTGATCGTCGCCGCCCGCTCGGCCTTCGCCGGCATCGATCCGGCGCTCGAGGACGTCGCCGCCTCGCTCGGCCATCGGCCCGGCGCGGTGTTCGTCCGCGTCGGGCTGGCGATCGGGCGGCGCACGATCGTGGCTGGACTTCTGCTCGCCTGGCTGCGCGCCTTCGGAGAGTTCGGCGCGACCGTGATGGTCGCCTACCACCCGTATTCGCTGCCGGTGTTCACCTATGTGGCCTTCGGCGGCCAGGGGCTGCCGGCGATGCTGCCGATCCTGGCGCCGACGCTCGCGGCGGCGGTTGCGATGATGGCGGTCAGCGTCCGCGCGGGCCGTCCGGACAAGGGAGCCGCTCCGCCCGCCGAGCCGCTGCCGCTGCCTTGGACGCCCGTGCCGCCGATCGGGCGCGGCCCCACATTGACGCTCGCCTTGCGGCGCCACCTGGACGGCTTCGCGCTGGCAGTCGACTGGCAGTCCGACGCGAGGCGGCTCGCCATCCTCGGCCCATCCGGGTCAGGCAAGACGCTGACGCTGCGGCTGATCGCCGGACTGGGGCCGGCGGAAGGCGGCCGGGTGGTGTTCGGCGCGCGGGATCTCGGGGCGTTGCCGGCCCATGCGCGCGGCATCGCCTATGTGCCGCAAGGCTACGGGCTGCTGCCGTTCATGACGATGGCCGACCAGGTCCGGTTCGCGGTCGACGCGGACGACGCGATGGCCTCGCACTGGACGGCGAGGCTGGGGTTGGCTGGTCTCGAAGATCGCAAGCCGCGCGAACTCTCGCTCGGCCAGCAGCAGCGGGTTGCGCTGGCACGCGCGCTGTCGCGCCGGTCGGCTCGGCTGATGCTGCTCGACGAGCCGTTCTCGGCGCTGGACGCGCCGCTGCGGGCGCGGCTGCGTCGCGAGTTGCTGGCGCTGCAGGGAGAGCTGGCGGTGACCACTGTCCTGGTGACCCACGATCCGGCAGAGGCCATGCTGCTGGCCGACGAGTTGCTGCTGCTCCACGGAGGTCGGGTGCTTCAGGCAGGTCCGGTGGCGGCGGTGTTTGCCCGGCCTGCCAACGAGGCCGCGGCGCGGCTGCTCGGCGCGGAGATCATCGGCAGCGGCTCTGTCTGCGCCGCGGACGGCATCGACGTCGGCGGGGTCGTGCTCCGGGTTTCCGGCCCGCCTCTCGTCGCAGGTATCCGGGTCGGCTGGGCGGTGCGGCCGCATCAGATCCGGATCGGGCCGGACGGAGAGGGCGGGCTGCCCGCCTCGATCCTGGCCAGGCAGGCCGTCCATGATGGACAGCGGCTGGTCTCGTTGCGGATCGGCGATGTCGACCTGGAGATGATGACCGATCCGGGCTGCCCGCCGGAAGGGCCTTGCCGCGTCCGGATCGATCCAGGCGCGGTTCAGGTCTGGCCGACCGAGGCGTCAAGCCATGATGTTGGCGCTGTCGCCGCCGGTGACGTCGAACGAGGCGCCGGTCACCATGCGGGCTTCGTCCGACGCGAGCCATAGGTAGGCGGGTGCTACGTCCTCGGGCTCGACCCAGGGCACGCCGAGCGGGGTCTTGGTCTTGCGCGCCTCGATCACCTTCGGCTCCAACGGTCCTTCCGGGACCTTGCCCTGTCCCTCGATCATGGCCTGTTCATACCGGGACTGGTTTCGCGTGAGTTTGGTGTCGATCAGACCCGGCACGACCGCGTTGACCGTGATGCCGGCCACTCCGAGTTCGAGTGCGGCCGACTTCATCAGACCGAACAGTCCCCATTTGGAGGCGGAGTAGGCGCTACCGTCGCGCATCCCGTGCCGGCCCTGGGTGGACGAGGTGACGATGATGCGTCCGCTGCGCTGCCTGGTCATGATCGGGATCACCGCGCGCAGGCAGCGTGCAGTGCCGTTGAGATTGATGTCGATCTGATCGTCCCAGTCGGCGTCGTCCATCTCGGCGAGGGCCTTGAATGACTGGATGCCGGCGACCGCGGCGAGGATGTCGAGCCGGCCGAACCGCTGCTCGATTTCGGCCACCGCCTGCCTGAGTTCGGCCAGGTGACGGATGTCGGCCACCAGCGGGAGCCAGGCGCCACCGGCGTCCTGCACCAGCCGGCCGGTCTCGTCGAGGTCGGCGGAGGTGGGCATCTCGTAGTGCTGGACGGCGCTGACCCGGGCACCGACGTCGAGGCCGGCGACGGAGGCTCCCTCGCGCGCGTAGAGCACCGCCACTGCGCGTCCGATGCCGCGCGCGGCGCCGGTCACCAGCGCCACCTTGCCGTCGAGCCGTCCTGCCATCCTTGCCTCTCCCGTTGCGAGTCGGCCGAAGCCGACCATGTCCAACGACGGGAGGGCCGGGGCGTTGCCGAAGACGAAGACGGGTGGAAGACATGCCCCATCACGATGACGACGAGCGGCGCGAGATCGAGCGCGCGTTCAACGAGGTGGTGAACATGACGCCGACGGCTTTGCGGACATGGCTCGACACTCCGGACAGCCGCTCCGTCGGGATGACCCACGAAGGCGAAAAGGTAACCGGGGAGGGCGACAAGGAAGCGGTCGGCCACGAGATGGGACGGCGCATCCTCGAACTCAGATCCAAGAAGGCCGCAGACCGGACCGACGACGATCTCGACGCCATGCGCAAGGTGGTGGGCTACGTGCACCGTCACGGCAAGCAGCGTCCGAAGGGCGACGTGACCGACACGCGCTGGCGGCATTCGCTGATGAACTGGGGCCACGACCCGCTCAAGCCATGACGCGCCGATCGGTCTGACGCATGGGCCGCTTTCTCGTCACCGGCGGTTGCGGGTTTATCGGGTCGCATCTGTGCGAGGCGCTCGTCCGCCGGTCCGACGCGGTGCGGGTGCTCGATGATCTGTCGTCCGGCAGTCTGGCCAATCTCGCGCCCGGAGCGACGCTGATACGCGGCTCGGTCGACGATGCCGACTGCGTGGCCGCTGCACTCGACGGGGTCGACGGGTGTTTCCACCTTGCCGCGATCGCTTCCGTGCAGCGCGGCACGCACGAATGGGTGCGCACGCATCGCGCGAACGCGACCGGGCTCATCACCCTTCTGGAGGCGATCGCAAAACGTGAGCGCATTCCGGTGGTGTATGCATCGTCGGCCGCGGTCTATGGCGATTGCGCCGACCTGCCGATCGCCGAAAACGCCGAACGCGCGCCACTGTCGGCCTACGGGGCCGACAAGTTTGCGTGCGAGCTGCACGCCCGCGTCGGCACGCACGTGCACGGGATCCCGGCGACCGGTCTGCGCTTCTTCAACGTCTATGGGCCGCGCCAGGACCCCTCCTCGCCGTATTCCGGAGTGATCTCGATCTTTGCCGACCGGCTCGGGCGTGGCGAGCCGATCGACATTTTCGGCGATGGCGAGCAGACGCGCGACTTCGTCCATGTCGGCGACGTCGTCTCGGCCATGCTGCAGGCGATGGCGCGGCGATTGCCGGACGCGCCGGTGTTCAATGTCTGCACCGGTGAGCCGTGCTCGATCCTGGAACTTGCCCGCCTGATTGGCCGGTTCTGTGGCATGCGGCCCGAGATCCGGTTTCGGCCCGCGCGCGCGGGAGAGATACGCCGCTCAGTTGGTGATCCCTCGCGCGGGGCCTTCTGTCTCCGACTGAGAGCGCCGACGCCGCTTGCGGTCGGACTGCGCGCGTTGATCATGAAGGAAGGTTTGGGGTTCTGCCCAGAACATCATTCGAGACTTGAGCATTCGCCACCTAAGCCGCAACTTAGGCGTCTTGGCGGAGATAGGTTGCGCATTCCGCGGGGGTGAGGGCGTCGAGGGCGTGCCCGATCTGGTTTGATAAAGCGCCGAAGGTAAGCTTGGGCCGCCTTCGCAAGAGGGTCTTGAGCGTGGCGAAGCTAAATTCAGGACCCGTTTCACGGCTCGATTCGATGTAATCCCGAGAGTCGGAGACGTCTGATCTCCGCTCCGCTGCTGGATGTTGACCACCTCGGCTGCACCCAGTTTGCTCCACCGTCATCACACGTCAGAGCTGGAGGAGCCTTTGGCCAAAGAACTCGACATCGGCGGAATCATCGACATGGTTGGATCGCGCTTCGAGTTGGTGGCGCGATTGGGCGAGAGCCATGATGATGCCGCTCTTTTTCGCACGCGCATGGCGCCTGGCAAGCTCGTTCCGCTACACAGCCATATCGATCCCGAATGCTTCTACGTTCTTGATGGACGATTGGAGATATTCCTCGCCGACGAGACCCCTCGGTGGCACTCGATCGAAGCTGGCAGGAGCCTCTTGGTGGCGAACGGGATCAGGCATGCAAGCCGCAACTCAGGCGAGAGAACGGCCGATATCGTGCTGGCGACGAACAATCGCTTTGCCAGGTTTCTCAGTGAAGCCGGCAGATCCGTCACGTTTGACGCACCTTTCGTGCCGCCGTCGACCGACGACATCGAGCGCATCCTTCGAGTTTCGGAAGCCTACGGATACTGGAACGCGTCACCCGCCGAGAGCGCCTCTCTCATTCAGTGATTCGTGCCGCGCTGCCGGGCAACGAGACGAACCGGGGTTGGGTCCTTCGAGCCTGTAGCAGCGCCTCCCAAGGCGGTGTCGCGATCGGGTGCTTGACTGCCATGACGAGCGCGATCAGCAGGCAGAGGTGCTCCCGTCTCGCCGGGTCGGCGGTGTCGTCGCGCGCGGCGCAGAGCGCCTGAAGCGCTTCGGTCAGGCGAAGCGTGTCGACTTCCGGCCGCTTCGCGATGGCGGCGTCGAGCGGGGCCAGCGCCGCGTCAGTCGGCATGTGCGCGGCGCAGGTTGCAGGTGATCGCCTTGGTCGAATGGATGGAGGTGTTGGCGTCGCCCGTCATCGCCAGCAGCACGTTGGCGACCGCGCCGGTGGCGTAGCCCTCGCGGCCGAACACCCAGGGCATGCCGAGCTGATAGACGGTGCGCCCGTTGATGGTGAACGGACGCATCCGCTCGGTCACCAGCGCGCGCACCTCGATCTCGCCGCGTTTGGTCGACAGCACCGTCCAGTCGCGGTTGCGGATGCCGAGGGTGGCGGCGAGCTCGGGAGGCACCTCGACGAAGGCCTCCGGCTGCAGTTCGGCGGTGTGCGGCTGCACTCGGCTCATCACGCCGCCGCAATGCAGCTCGGTCAGCCGGAAGGTGGTCAAGACGTGCGGGTAGTCGGGGTCGGCGAACGCGTGCAGTTCGTTGCCTGGGCGTGTCCAACGGTAGGCGGTTGGGCTGTCCTGTTGCGCGTAGAGCGCGTTGGCGGTCGGGCTCTCGATCGGTTCGTAGTGCGTCGGCAGCGGGCCGTCCTTCAGGCCGGTCGGCACGAACAGCATCGCCTTGCCGTCTGCAAGCATGATGAACGGGTCGTCGCCGCCGTGCGCGTCCATGCCTTGCGGCTGGCTGCTGAAATCCGGCCGAAACGAGGGCGGCCTGGTCGCGATGAAGTCGGGAACGTCGTGACCGATCCACCTGGTCTGCGCCTCGTCCCACCAGACGAGCTTCTTCCGCTCCGACCAGGGCTTGCCGTCGACGTCGGCGGAGGCGCGGTTGTAGAGCGTGCGCCGGTTCGACGGCCACGCGAACGCCCAGCCGGAATGGTTGGTCGTTGACGGACCGATATCGGGTTTGCGCGAGCGGGCGACATTGTGGCCGTCGCTTGGATAGATGCCGCAATACATCCAGCCGCCGCAGGCCGTGGTGCCGTCGTCGCGGAGGTCCTGGAAGGTGGCGACCTGCTTGCGATCGGCGACCGTGTAGCCGTTGATCTCGCGCAGGACCGCCTCGGCGTCGGGTTCGTGGTTCCTGCCGCGTTCGGGATAGGTCCAGGTCAGCGACTGGATCGCCCGGTCCCGCGGCCTGTCGCTGCCGGCGTAGAGCGCACGCAGGCGCTTGCCGAGATGGTAGACGAACCAGAGGTCGGAACGGCTGTCGCCGGGCGGTTCGAGCACCGCGTCGTGCCATTGCACGAGACGGTTGGTGTTGGTGACCGTTCCGTCCTTTTCACCCGGAAGCGAGGTGGGAAAGAAGAACACCTCGGTCTCGATGTCTTCCGGCCGGATGTCGCCGCGCTGTACGAGGCGGCCCTTCTGCCAGAAGTTCGCGGTCTCCATCATCGCCATGTCGCGCACGACCAGCCATCGCAGCTTGCCGAGCCCGCGCTCGACCAGGTCGGCGTTGACCGCGCCGACCAGCGGGTTCTGGCCCATGATGAACCAGCCGCGCATCAGCCCGTCGGCCATCGCCAGCGTGATGACCTGCTGCGATACGTCGCCGGTCAGCTTGGGCAGGAACTGGTAGCCCCACTCGTTGTCCGCCGTCGCGTGCTCGCCGTACCAGGCCTTGAGCAGGCTCACCGCATATTTCGGGAAGTTGTGCCACCAGCCGGTCGCCGGCGTCTCGGTCTTGAGGTAGTCGGCGAAGGTCGCGTGACGTTTGAACGCGTCCGGCTGCGGCAGGTAGGTCGGCAGCATGTTGTAAAGCGTCGGGATGTCGGTGCTGCCCTGGATGCTCGCGTGTCCGCGCAGTGCCAGGATGCCGCCGCCGGGACGGCCGATGTTGCCGAGCAGCATCTGCACGATGGATGCCGCGCGGATGATCTGGACGCCCGTGGAGTGGTGGGTCCAGCCGACCGCGTAGCAGATCGTGCCGGTGCGCTCGCGTCCGGAATGGTCGGCCAGCTTGCGGCAGACTTCGAGGAACGTCTCGCGCGGCGTGCCGCAGACCTGCTCGACCATTTCGGGCGTGTAGCGCGCATAGTGCCGGCGCAGGATCTGGTAGACGCAATTCGGGTGGGTCAAGGAGGGGTCGCGCGGCGCCGGACCTTTCGCCATGGTCTGGAAGTCGGCGTTGTCGCCGTCGATCTTGGCGGCGCCGTGCTCGCTGAGCGAGGACGACACGACCTTGCCTTCGTACTGCCAACTGTCGTCGTGGTAGGTCTCGCTCGCCGCGTCGTAGCCGGAGAACAGCCCGTCATTCTGCTCGGGGTCGCCGTAGCCGTCCTCGATGATGTGCGAGATGTTGGTGAAGTTCATCACGTAGTCGCGAAACCAGCGGTCCTCTTCAAGCAGCCACCGGATCACGCCGCCAAGAAAGGCGATGTCGGAACCGGAACGCAGCGGGGCATGCAGGTCGGCCAGCGCCGTGGTCCGGGTGAAGCGCGGGTCGGCGTGGATGATGGTGGCGCCGCGCTCCTTGGCCTGGAGCACGAAGCGGAACGCAATCGGATGGTTCTCGGCCATGTTGGAGCCCATGACGAGCACGCAGTCGGCGTTCGCCACGTCCCACACCGGGAGCGTTGCCGCCCCGCGCCCGAAGGAGGTCCCCAGACTGGGGACCGAAGAGGAGTGTCAGATCCTGGCCTGGTTCTCGACGCTGACGACGCCGAGGCCGCCGGTGAACAGCTTCTTGATCAGGTAGTTTTCCTCGTTGTCGATCGTCGCCCCTCCGAGCGACCCGACACCGAGCGTCTGGTTGATCGTCGTGCCGTCGGCGAGCGTTTCGACAAACGTTTCGTCGCGTGCCTGTCTGGTGAGTTCGGCGACGCGGTCCATCGCCCAGTCGAGCGGGCGTTCCTCCCACTCGGTCGAGCGTGGCGCACGGTAGAGCACCTTGTTGATCCGGTCGGGGCTGGTCAGCACGCCGAGCGTGGAGGCGCCTTTCGGGCAGAGCGTGCCCTGGTTGATCGGGTTGCGCGGGTCGCCCTCGATGTGGATCGGCTTGCCGTTCTTCGCGTACACGAGTTGGCCGCAGCCGACGGCGCAGAACGGGCAGACGCTGGTGCCGACCGTGTCGGCCTGCTCGAGGCGGGGGCGGAGACTCTTCGACGTCGTGCTGCGCGCACCCTCGGCGTAGGGCGATTGGCCGGCGAGCTGGCGCGGCAGCGTCCAGTCGCGCACGAAGCCCTGGGCGCGGGCGGCGATTCCCTCTCGGAGCTTTCTCACCGTGGTTCTCCCGGATTGGCCAATACAGGGTGCGACCTGGCGTCTGGTCGCGCAAGGTGGCCGCATTGGCGGGGTGCCCCGTACTCGCCAATGGCTTGCCGAGTTATCTGCGAAAGTAGATTTGGGGCGCTGCCCCAAGACCCCGCTGGAGACAGGCGCCCCCAGACCCGCCCGGCTGTCGTCATCGCTGTGTCTGCTCTCGCTGACGCTCCTGCGGATCGGGTGCGGTCTGTGATCCGGTGTTCCTTATTGGAAGGACGAGCGGGTCTGGGCGCGCCGCGCCCAGTGGGGTTTGGGGCAGAGCCCTAACGTCTCTTTGGAGACCCTTACGTCAGGCAGGTGGTGGGCCGTCGCACTGTTCGGCGCGGCTCGTGCCACGCCGGTTGATAGAGACGCGAACAATGCCGGCCCGCCGCCTTCGCCCGGTAAAGTGCGAGGTCGGCGTTGGCGAGCAACTCGTCGGCGCCGGCACCGTGCCGGCGATTGATGGCGATGCCGACGCTGGCGCCGATGGTGACCGGTTGGTCGTCGATCTGCATCGTCTGCGAGAGGGCGTCGACAATGCGGTCGGCAGTCGCGACCGCCGCCACCGGATCGTCGACGTCGGGCAGCAGAACGGCGAACTCGTCGCCGCCCATCCGCGCGACCAGGTCGCCCGGACCCACCGAGCCGACCAGGCGGGCGGCGACTTCACGCAACACCCCGTCACCGGCTGCGTGTCCGAGCGTATCATTGACGTTCTTGAAGCCGTCGAGGTCGATCAGCAGCAGCGAACCAGGTGCCGCGACCGCAGTGATGTTTGAAAGACGTGCGCGCAGGACTGTCCGGTTGGCGATTTCGGTCAACGGGTCGAGATGTGCCAACCGGGACAGTCGTTCCTCGTTGGCCAGACGCTCGCTCAACTGGCGGTCGACGGCGGCCTTCTCGGCCGCCTTCGTGGTGGTCAAATCCCGCCACAGGCGCAGATTGCCGGTGACCACGGTGGCACCGCCGATTGTCATGCCCACCAGAAGCGGCGTGCTCAGATGGTCGGAGCAATAAAACGCCGCGATCGGCAGCAGTCCGACATAGGCCATGAGCGGTATCATGCCGGCATACAGGGCGGCGGGACACCCGATCGTGCCCAGGGCAGTGCTGGTGAGCGCGCCGACGAGCAGAAAGGCGGCGCACGCTCCACCCCATCCACCCATCCGGGCGACTTCCAGCAGCGAGATGCCGCCGAAGACGATGCTGTTGGCTGCCAGCAAGGCGAGCAGGAAGGCCTTGCCGGCACGGCCGGGGGTCGCGAGGAAAGGCCAGCGGCCGGTAAAGCAGACATGTTCGATGCTCTGCAGGATCGCGTAGAGGCCAAACCAGACCGTCGCCGGCGTCCAGCCGAGCAAGGAGCCGAAGCAGCCCGCGGTCAAAGCGCAGGTCGCCAGCCGCAAGGCGACCTGCCGGTGTCTCGAGCGCAGGATATCGTAGAGCGGCCATCGATCGTCGTCGGTCATGAGCGCCTGCGTTCGGGGCGGAGAATGAAGGTTTCCACTCTGGCCGCGAGGGGTAAACCTGGCGTAAACCGACGCGCCCCGGAGGCCATTCTGCATGGACACCATGAGCGGCACGATGGCGATCGTGCAGGAAAGCCGGTTCACGCTGATCAACGACGAGGGGGCAGGTCATCTCTTCGTGCTCGGTCACTCGTCGCTTGCCGAGCCGTCGCAACTCGCCGCATTGCAGCGGCGTCAGGCGAGGGTGCGGGTCAGCTACACGCAGGCGCCGGACCTGATCGGCCTGATCGCGCACCAGGTCGAGGTCGAGTAGCTCATGGACATGCATCCGCGCGCACGCGAGCACCATGCCTCCGAGTTCGGCGGCGTGATCGCCAACGAGAGCGAGATCACCGCCGGCGTCCTGATCGAGCCGGGCAAGTCGTACGGCTTCTTTACCGACACCACGGTCTGCATCGGCTGCAAGGCCTGCGAGGTCGCGTGCAAGGAATGGAACAACCTGCCGGCCGACCATGTCGGCATGACCGGGCAGAGCTACGACAACACCGGGGCGCTGTCGGCCAACTCCTGGCGGCATGTCAGCTTCATCGAGCAGCCCGCTCAGGTGCGTGAGAACGTGCAGCCCGCGTTCCAGAGCGGCTGGCTGATGATGAGCGACGTCTGCAAGCACTGCCACAACCCGCCCTGTATGGAGGCGTGTCCGACCGGGGCGCTGTTCAAGACGGAGTTCGACACCGTCGTCGTGCAGCAGGACATCTGCAACGGCTGCGGTTATTGCGTGCCGGCCTGCCCGTTCGGCGTCGTCGATCTCAGCCTGGTCGACGGGAAGGCGCACAAATGCACGCTCTGCTACGACCGGCTGAAGGGTGGTCTCGAACCGGCCTGCGCCAAGTCGTGCCCGACCGAGAGCATCCAGTTCGGCGAGGTCGAGGTGCTGCAGGCGCGTGCGCGGGCGCGCGTGGCGACGCTGCACGCGCATGGGCGTGAGGACGCCTACCTCTACGGCGTTCCGGACAGCCCCGGGGCGACCGGCGACCTTGGGCATCTGAACGCGTTCTTCCTGCTGACCGAGCGTCCGGAAATCTACAACCTGCCGGTGGCACCGACGCGCGCGTCCAGACGCGTAGGGCCGGCGTTTGCGTCGGGGCTGACCACGATGGCGGGTCTGGCCCTGGCGACACTGGCGTTCATGGTCGCCGCCGGCGGACGAAGCTGATGCCGGACGGTCCGTCCGCGGCCTGGAACGGGCCGACCTATTACGGCCGCTCGCAGCTCAAGGCGGCGCCGTTCAACAATTATGTGGTCGGCGGCTACATCTTCCTGGCCGGGCTGTCGGGCGGGTCGATGATCGTCTCGACGATCGCCGAGCAGGCGGGCCATCGTGACGGTGTCGGCAGGCGCGGGCGGATGCTGTCGGTGCTGGCGCCGACGCTCGGCTCGGCGATGCTGGTGTGGGACCTGCACACGCCGCAGCGCTTCATGAACATGATGCGCATCGCCAGGCGAACCTCGCCGATGTCGATCGGCACTTGGCTGCTGCTCGGCTTCAGCGCGTTCGCAATGCCCGCGGCGGCGGCCGAGATCGCGGCACCACACGTGCGCCTGACGGGCGTGCTGAGGCGCGCGGCCCGGATCGCCGCCGTCCCGGCGGCCGTGTTAGGCACCGGATTGGGCACCTACACCGCGGCCCTGCTCGCCGCGACCAGCACGCCGCTGTGGGCGGCGGCCCCGCGCTCGCTGGCCGCGCGTTTTGCGAGCTCGACCGTGCTCACCGGGGCGTCCGCGCTTTCGCTCGGCGAGACCAACCCGCGCACGCGGCGCGCGCTCGATGCGGTGGCGCTGGCCGGCCTCGTCACCGAAGCGGTCGCCGCCAGCATCTCGCACAGGACCTACGAGCGTGCAGGCGTCGCGGCGGCACTCGACAGTCGCTCCGGCCGGATCGAGTACTGGGGTGCCCATGTCGGCGGAACGCTTGCCCCGGCCGCGCTGAAGGCGGTGTCGCTTGCGCTGGGTTCGAGGCGCGGGCGTTTGCTGTCCCGTCTGGCCTCGATCGTCGCCATCGCCGGCAGCGCCACGTTCCGCATCTCGATCATGGCAGCGGGCGACGTCTCGGCGTCGAGCCCTGATATCAGCTTGCGTTTCAGTCAGCCGGCGAACCTGCCGCGGACGAAGTGAAGACCGCTCACATGAAGTGTGGCGGGTCTGGGGCCGCGGGCCCCAGCGTCGGGCCCCTTTGCGCTTGCGCAAAGGCAACCCGGTCCAGGGCAGAGCCCTAGCTCCACTCAGGCAAAGCCCAGGCCGTCCACCGGATCACTCGGCGGCGACGCGCACGCCGGCGTCGGCGGCTTCAAGCTCGCGGACGAGCGGGATCACCTCGCGCCCGAACTGCTCCACCTCCTCCTGGAAGTGCAGGAAGCCGAGCAGGATCAGATCCGCGCCCGCTCGCTTCAGCGCCAGGATGCGCTCGGCGATCTGCCGCGGGGTGCCGATCAGGTTGGAGCGAAAGCCGTCGTTGTATTGGACCAGGTCGTTGAAGGTGGACTTGGCCCAGTTGCCTTCCTTCTCCGGCGAGGCGGCGCCGGCGTTCTTGACCTCGTGGCCGAAAGCGTTGACCGCGTCCGGATTGGCCTTGTCGATGATTTCGGCGAGGATGTCGCGGGCTTCGGTTTCGGTCTCGCGGGCGATGGCGAACGCGTTCACGCCGACCCGGACGTGGTGGTCGTTGGCGGCGGCCTTGGCGCGTATGTCGGCGACCTGCTTGCCGATCTCCTCGGGTGTGTTGCCGTTGGTGAAGTACCAGTCCGAGACGCGCGAGGCCATCGTCCGGGCGGCGTTGGACGAGCCGCCCTGGAAAATCTCCGGCAACGGCGCGAGCGGCTTGGGCTTCAGACTGTAGTGGGAGAAACGATAGAAATCGCCGCGGAAGGTGAAGTCGTCCTGCGTCCAGATGCCGCGCAGTGCGCGGATGAACTCCTCGGAGCGGCGGTAGCGCTCGTCGTGGTCGAGCCAGTGCTCGCCGATGGCGGTGAATTCGCCGCGGAACCAGCCTGAGACGACGTTGACCGCGACCCGGCCTTCGGTGAGATGGCTGATGGTGGCGATCTGCTTGGCGGCCAGTGCCGGCGCCCAGGGTCCGGGCAGGATGGCGGCGATGACCTTCAGTGTCGTGGTGGCGGCCAGCAGGGCGTGGCTGAACGAGACCGATTCGTGCTGGTACTCGGCGCCGTAGCCGGCGGTGAAACGAATTTGGCTCAGCGCGTAGTCGAACCCGCTGCGTTCGGCGATCTGGGCGAGCTTGCGGTTGTAGTCGATCGACCAGTCGGTGCGCTGCTCGATGTTGGAGATGACCAGGCCGCCGGAGACGTTCGGCACCCAGTAGGCAAACTTGATCGGGTCGCGGTCGGCCATGGCGGAGCTCCTTGCAGAGGGGGGCGAGATGGTCAGAG
Organism: uncultured Acetobacteraceae bacterium; assembly: GCA_964246925.1. GTDB lineage: Bacteria > Pseudomonadota > Alphaproteobacteria > Acetobacterales > Acetobacteraceae > CAXTPV01. Next base: position 66,315 of record CAXTSH010000002.1, on the reverse strand, counting down.
GCCGGCTGGAACGAGCCGGCGCGGGAACGGTGATGGACAGAGCCTCAGGCCGCCGGCGACGAGCCCGGCGACTTCGTCGGCGGCCCGCTCGATGCGCTGCAGGACGGCCGTGTCGACGATCAGGCCGTCGATGAAGTCGGCCTCGATGGCGTAGACCGTGGGAGCGGCGTCGGCGAGTTCGATGAGTTGAGGCTCGATGTCGAGGCGGCCGGCGACGGCGTCCAGGACCAGGCGAACCAGAATCGAAGTGCGCGAGGGGCGTCGGGTACTGCCCGAGAGGCCGACGAGCGAGATTGCCATGCGCACTCTCCCTGTTGGCGTTCGAAGTCAGATCATCAGCGTGGTTTCACCATTGCACGATGAAATTTCGTATGTAAATTGGTAATATCGCTCAGGGGCGTACTTTTCAATGGTGTCCAGAGGCGAAGCCTTTGGCGGGGTCCAGGGGCGGAGCCCCTGGCCTGCGGGCGGAGGCGGATGGGAATCGAACCCACCGCTCGCTTTTGGCGAGCCGACGGTTTTGAAGACCGCGAGGGCCACCAGACCCCGATCGCCTCCCGGGCCTGCCTAGCGTGGCCGGCCGGCCACGTCACTAGCGTGCGGGACGGTGAAGAAGAGTCCTGACACCTGCGCCAGTTCACGCTATGTTCCCTGTGACGCCGGTGACTCTCGTCCGCCAAAAACGACCCCTAGTGGCGAAACCGCGTGACGACCCGAATATCTTGTGTAACCTCCCCGACCGGCGCGCCTATTCCGGCGGCCCCAAGCCCAAGGAAAGCTGGATGTCACTCGGCGACTCCGCCCACCCCGTCCACGACGCCTTCGAGGCACCCTTGTTCGACACCGAAGTTCAGATGCCGGGCCAGGCCCAGGTTCGGGTCGACCGCTCCCGCGACGCCCTGATCACCGATTTCGGCCGCGCCACGCTGGACGACCGCTACCTGATGCCAGGCGAGGGCTACCAGGACCTGTTCGCCCGCGTCGCGTCGCGCTACGGCGACGACGCCGCCCACGCCCAGCGCATCTACGACTACATCAGCCGCCACTGGTTCATGCCGGCGACGCCTGTGCTGTCCAACGGCGGCACCAGCCGCGGCCTGCCGATCTCGTGCTTCCTCAACGAGGCGTCCGACAGCCTCGAAGGCATCGTCGGCCTCTGGAACGAGAACGTCTGGCTGGCGTCCAAGGGCGGCGGCATCGGCTCGTATTGGGGCAACCTGCGCTCGATCGGCGAGAAGGTCGGCCAGAACGGCAAGACGTCCGGGGTGATCCCCTTCATCCGGGTCATGGACAGCCTGACGCTGGCGATCAGCCAGGGCTCGCTGCGCCGGGGTTCCGCCGCGGTCTACCTGCCGGTCTGGCACCCGGAGATCGAGGAGTTCATCGAGATGCGCCGCCCGACCGGTGGCGATCCGAACCGCAAGGCGCTCAACCTCCACCACGGGGTGCTGGTCAGCGACGCCTTCATGCGCGCCGTCGAGGCCGACGAGCCCTGGGCGCTGGTGTCGCCCAAGGACGGCGGCCATATCCGCCGCATCTCCGCCCGCCTGCTCTGGATACGCATCCTGACCGCGCGGATGGAGCAGGGCGAGCCATACATCGTGTTCTCCGACCACGTGAACCGCGCGATGCCCGAGCACCACAAGCTCGCCGGCCTCGAGGTCAAGACCTCCAACCTGTGCAGCGAGATCACGCTGCCCACCGGCATCGACCAGCACGGCCGCCAGCGCACCGCCGTCTGCTGCCTGTCGTCGGTCAACCTCGAGACCTGGTTCGACTGGTGCCAGCATCCGCTGTTCATCGAGGACGTCATGCGCTTCCTCGACAACGTGCTGCAGGATTTCATCGACCGCGCACCCGACGACATGGAGCGCGCCCGGTACGCCGCCTCACGCGAGCGCTCCGTCGGTCTTGGCGTCATGGGCTTCCACTCCTTCCTGCAGGATCAGGGCATCCCGTTCGAGAGCGTCATCGCCAAGGTCTGGAACAAACGCATGTTCAAGCACCTGCGCAACGGCGCCGACGCCGCCTCGCGCATGCTGGCCGAGGAACGCGGCGCCTGTCCCGACGCCGCCGAGTACGGGATTGCCGAACGCTTTTCGAACAAGATCGCGGTGGCGCCGACGGCGTCGATTTCCATCATCGCCGGCAACACCAGCCCGGGCATCGAGCCGATCGCCGCCAACGTCTTCCTGCAAAAAACCCTCTCCGGCAGCTTCACCGTGCGCAATCGCGCGCTGCAGACCCTGCTGGCACAGAAGGGCCGCGACACCGATGAGGTCTGGTCCTCCATCACGCTCAGCAAGGGCAGCGTTCAGCACCTCGACTTCCTGACCGCGCACGAACGCGACGTCTTCAAGACGGCCTTCGAACTCGACCAGCGCTGGATTATCGAGCACGCCGCCGATCGCACGCCGTTCGTCTGCCAGAGCCAGTCGGTCAATGTTTTCCTGCCGGCCGACATCCATAAGCGCGACCTGCACCAGATCCACATGCTCGCCTGGCAGCGTGGCTTGAAGTCGCTCTACTACTGCAGGAGCCTCTCGATCCAGCGCGCCGACAACGTCAGCGACATGCTGGCCCGGCCCAACGACGTGATGTCGGTGCTGCCGCCACCGACCCCGAACGACGGCGCCACCAAATACGACGAGTGCCTGGCCTGCCAGTGATCACCCGATGAAGGGGGTGAAGCGCCTTACGGCGTCCGTCCAGTGCTCGATCCGGGTAAAGGCCGCGCGTTCGGTCAGCACCGTGCGCGCGAGTTCGAGGCAGGCGCGTTCGCAACCTGCGCGCGCCTCCGCGCCGGCGATCGCGTCGAGGTCGAGCACGTGCGCAAATCCGAGGATGCGGCGGACGATCTCGATCGCTGCGTAGGCGATCATGTCGGCGAAAATTCCGGCGATGACGTCCTCGCGCGCCGCGGCGAGTGCCTGCCCGCCATCGCCGCCGGTGAACAGCGACACCGGATACCCGTCACCGGCCGCACCCTGCCAGAGTGCCAGGAACTCCGCGCGAAAGACGTCCCAGAACTGCGCCATCGCCGCGATGAGCCAGGCGAGATGCGCCTCGCGCGCGGTCCCGGCCGGCATCAGGCCGAACTGCGCGTGATGGTTGAGGACCAGGTTGGCGAGAAAGGCGCCGAGGTCGAAGCCGATCGGCCCGTAAAGCGCGAATTCCGGATCGATCACCCGCGTGTCGGCCGCGGTGACCATCACCGACCCGGTGTGCAGGTCGCCGTGCAGCAACGCCTGCTTGACGGTCAGGAACCGATAGCCCAGGTCGGAGACGACGCGTTTGAGGCTGGCGTCGCCGCGAAACGAAGCAGCCATGCCGTCGAGCTGCGGCGTCGTCCAGCGGTTCCGGCGTGCCGTGCGGTAGGGGTCGGCAAACACCAGGTCCACCGTGATCCGCAGCGTGGACTGGTTGGCGGCGAACAGGGCGATCCCGTCCGCCACCGTCTCGAAAGTCTCCGCGAGGTGGGAGGTCGCGAAGCTCGTTCGAGCCACAAACCGGGCGATGGCCGGGATGGCATTGGGAAAGCTTCGCGCGTCCACCAGCCCGCGACGGAGGATGACGTGCGGGGACAGCCTCTCCATCACGCAGCAGAACTGGTCCGGATCATAGAGGTGGATGGCGGGCACCAGTCCGGGGACATGCCGTGCGATCCGACGGTAATACTCGTATTCGAAGAAGGCCCGGTCGAGCGGCAATTGCCAGTCGGGGCCGGCGGCGCGCACATAGGGCAACGACTGCTTGACGCACAGGCCGCCCACCGGACCCTCGACCAGGAACACCAGGTTGAGGTTGCCGTCGCCCACCTCGCGCACGTGCCATGGCGGCGGCCCGAGCCGGTCGGCGAGGCCAGGGTGCGCCGATAGGAAGGCGGGTACGCTGCCCTCGTCGAGCGCTCGATAGTTCATGTGACTTCCCCGTAGGTCGTGGCCGACCTGATGACAGGCGGGATTGCTGGTCAAGGCTGGCATCTGTTGGTGGCGCTTGTCATCGACACCCCGCTTGACGCTGGTCAATTGAGGGCCAATTAAGCCCCACGCGGACCAAATAGTCCCAGCACTTCGCTTTCGATGAGACTTCCGCGCAACCGCTCTTGATAAAAAGAAAGAACACTTCATGGCTCATGATATTGTCGACACTGCTGTTGCCAACGGCTCATTCAAGACACTTGTCGCTGCTGTTACTGCCGCCGGTCTCGTCGAGACCTTGAAGGGCAAGGGTCCTTTCACCGTCTTTGCGCCGACCGACGCCGCGTTCGCCGCCCTTCCGCCCGGCACGGTCGAGGGTCTGCTCAAGCCCGACGCCAAGGCAAAGCTGACCGGGATCCTGACCTACCATGTCGTTCAGGGCTTGGTGATGTCATCTGACATCGCAGGCAAGAAGTCGACGCCTGCCACTGTCGAGGGGCGCAATCTGCACGTCGACGCCACTGGCGCGCAGGTCAAGGTCAACGACGCCACGATCAGCAGCGCGGATGTCGCATGCAGCAACGGCGTCATCCACGTCATCGATACGGTTCTGCTGCCGGCCTGAAACCCGGGATCTGCTCCCGGTCCAGAATTCTGTTGCGGTGCAGTCACGACACTGGATAGAGAGTCTGGATCATGCGTGCGATTCGGCGGGTCTCGGCCGCCTGATCGCCGTGTGCCGGGGCGAAACGGGCTGCGACCCCTGACGGCGCGAACGCCGGCGTGGCTCTCGAGGACATCACGATGGCGACCGCGAAGAAGTCGGCCCCAGAGGCCACCAAGGACAGCAAGAAGGCCACCAAGCCCGCTGCGGCAACTGCGCCTGCGAAGAAGAAGGCCGCTCCCAAGAAGAAGTGACGCCCCGGCGCGGGCGTCGACCTCACTCGCCCCGCGCCGGCCGCGCCAGCAGACGCCACGTGGCCTCGGCGATGCCGATCGTCCCCGCGAGCAGGTCCGAGACCG
>CAXTSH010000002.1:0-61272 GCA_964246925.1 uncultured Acetobacteraceae bacterium | reverse complement strand
AGACGCCACGTGGCCTCGGCGATGCCGATCGTCCCCGCGAGCAGGTCCGAGACCGTGGCTGCAATCGGCAGTTCTATGCCGGCGCGGCTCGCGCGACAGACAAGTGCCGGGGCCGTCGCGGCGCCCTCCGTCACTCCGTCCCGCATCGCCAGGATCTGGTCCAGCCTCATTCCACGCCCGAGTTGCTCGCCAAGGCTGAAATTTCGGCTCGTCCGTCCCGTGCATGTCAGGACCAGATCACCCGCGCCCGACAGTCCTGCCACCGTGCGCGCCTGACCACCGGAGGACTCTACGAGACGCGCGATCTCGGACAAGCCACGCGTGATCAACGCCGCCCGCGCATTCTCGCCCAACCCGGCGCCGATCGCCGCTCCCGCCGCGATCGCCACGACGTTCTTTGCAGCGCCGCCGAGGCCCGCGCCGACCGGGTCGGTGCTCGAATAGAGGCGGAACGACTCGGTCCCCAATTGGGCCACCAGCTCAACCGCCAGCCTCTCGTCCGAGGCAGCCACGATGGACGCTGCCGGCAACCCGGCCGCCACCTCGTGGGCGAAATTGGGACCGCTCAAAACCGCGGCCGCCCGTCTGGGCCAGACTTCGCTGGCCACCTCGAGCGGGAGAGCCCCGGTTCCGGTCTCGATTCCCTTGCAGCACAGCACCAGCGGTGCGTTGCCCTTCACCCGCAAGAGCTGCGCGCGCAATAACGCCACCGGAACTGCCACCAGCACCGTGTCGGCCGCCTGCGGCTCGGGCACGATCGAGATCGTGTCGTTCAAAGTCACGCCCGGCAGCCGACGCGACCGGCGTTTAGAGACGAACAGACGCGACGGATCGCGCGCCCACAGCCACGCCTGGTGCCCGGCGCGATCGAGGTGCGTCGCGAGCGCCTGGCCCCATGCGCCCGCTCCGACCACGCCCACGATCATGCGGCCCGCGCGAGCCAGTCGCGCGCGCCCTGCCCGGTCCGGAAATCCTCCAGGCTGCGCGACTGCCCACTCCCGGCCATCCGCGACAACGCGCTTCCCGGCCCGAGCTCCAGGAACGCCGTTGCTCCCGCCTCGCGGCACGCCTGGAGGCAGGATGCCCAGTCGATCGTCTGTCCGATCTGCGCCGCCAGCGCCTGCAAACCCGTGCTGCCGTCCGAGACCGTCTCCGCATCGATCCCGCTCAGCAGCCGCACTCCGGGCGACGGTGCCTGCAACGTTTCGGCTCGCAACACGGTCGCGAACTCGCGCGTGGCCGCTTCCATCATGGCGGTATGCGACGCGACTTGGACCCGCAGCCGGGTCGCTCGCGCACCTGACCGCATCGCGTCCGCCACGCACGCATCGAGCGCCGCTCCTGCACCGCCCACGACGAAACTGTCCGGACCGTTGACGATCGCGATCGACGCCCGCCCACCCATGACGGATTGCAGGTCTTCACGACGCAATCCCGTGAACGCCGCCATGCCGGCGTCTGCCGATGACGCGCGATCCATCGCCGCTGCCCGCTCAGCGGCGAGCTTCAGGGTCTGCGCGGCCGTGAAGTAGCCCGCACAGCCCCAGGCCGCCAACTCGCCGACGCTGTAGCCGGCGAGCACGATGCGGGTCCCCCTCTCCATGCCGAGCAATGCCCAGCCGGCCAAAGCCTGAGTGCAGCACAGGATCTGCCCGATGCGGTTGCCGAACAGCGTGCCTTCCTCCGCTTCCAGAACGAACCTTCTTGGATCGGCATCCAGCAACGCGGCCGCGGTCTCGAAGACAGGTGTTGCCTCCGGCGCGGCGCCGGTCAGGCGGAACATGTCGCGATGCTGTCCACCCTGCCCCGAGCACAGGATCGCGATCATCGATCACCTCACCCGAGCGGCGGATAGCTCACCCTGGTGAGCTCCTCGGAGACCGACCAGAGCCGGGCCGCGGTCTGCCTGTCCAGCGCCTGCGGCGAGATCGACCCGAGACGCGGCGAGCCGCGGACTTCCTGAAAACCGTCCGGCCCCCAATACTGGCCGCCGCGTACGTCCGGCATCGTCGACGCATACAGGCCGGGCAGTGCGCCGGAAGCGGCGTCCTGACCGAGCACGCCGATCGCCATCCGGCTGAGCGTCACCACGATTGTAGGCATCCCAATCGCGGCGACGAACCCGGTCGTCGAAACGCCCGGATGTGCGGCGACACTCAGTATTCTCGAGCCAGCCGCGCGCGCTCTGCGATCGAGTTCAAGCGCGAACATCAGGTTCGCGAGCTTGGACTGGCCGTATCCGCGGCTGCCGCTGTAGCCGCGGCTGCCCTGCAGGTCGTCAAAATCGATCCGTGCGCGTCGATGGGCGATGCTGGCGATGGTCACGACCCGTGGCGCGTCGGCGCGCTTGAGCTTGTCGATGAGCAGGCCGGTCAAGGCGAAATGGCCAAGATGGTTGGTCCCGAACATCCGCTCGAACCCGTCCGTGGTCTCCGAGCGCTTTGTCTGCATCAGCCCGGCATTGTTGAGCAGGACATCGACCCGCGGCAGCGTGGCGTCGATCGCACCCGCGAATTCGCGCACGCTGCCGAGACTGGCGAGATCGAGCAGCGAGACGCTGACCCTGGCCGCCGGATGTTTTGCCTTGATCCGGCCGAGTGCCGCCTCGCCGCGGGACGCGTCGCGCACTGCGAGCACCACCTGGGCGCCGCGTCCTGCCAGCACGCTTGCCGCCTCTTCGCCGATGCCGCCGCTCGCACCGGTCACGATCACCACCTTGCCGCTCTGGTCCGGCAGGCTCGCGTCGGTCCACTTCGCCATTGTCCGAACCTCATTTTTGCGCACGCGTCACCTCGACCGCGCCTGACGGCGTCATCATGCGCGATGTTGCGGCCGCTCCGCGATCCGGTATGACGGACGTACAAGGAGAACTCCATGAACGAGATGCTTTCCGCGCGCGTCTCCCTCGATGAGCGGATCGACCGCCTGGCCGAGATCGCGGTCCGGGTCGGCCTGTCGCTCCGCCATGGGCAGGAGGTCGTGATGACCGCCCCGCTTGACGCGCTGCCGCTCGCGCGTCGGATCACCGAACACGCGTATCGCGCCGGCGCCAAGCTCGTCACGACGCTGTATGCCGACGATGCCGCACGGCTCGCGCGCTTTCAGTTCGCCCCCGAAGAGGCCTTCGATTACGCGCCCGCCTGGCAGCATGACGGCATCGCGCGCGCGTTCCGCGAGGGGGCGGCGCGCCTCGCCATCGCGGGCGAGGATCCGTCGCTGCTGTCCCACCAGGATCCCGACCGCGTGTCGCGTGCCTCGCGCTCGATGTCTCAGGCGGCCAAACCCGCGCTCGAGCAGATTTCCGGTTTTCGCACCAACTGGTCGATCGTCGCCTCCGCCACGCCGGGCTGGGCGCGTGCCGTGTTCCCCGACCTTGGCGAAGCCGAGGCGGTGTCGCGTCTGTGGGATGCGATCTTTGCTGCCTCGCGGGTGGACGCGGCCGACCCGGTCGCGGCCTGGGAAGCACACAACGCGCAACTCGCCGCACGCACGGCCATGCTGAATGCGAAGAACTATCGTGCGCTGCGCTATCGCGGCCCGGGGACCGATCTTGAGATCGGCCTGTCCGCCGCCCACACCTGGCTCGGCGGGAGCAAGACGGCCGCCAACGGCATCACCTGCAATCCCAACATTCCGACCGAGGAGGTGTTTACCACCCCCGACTGCCGGGCCACGACCGGGACTGTCCGAGCCACCAAGCCGCTCGCCTACCAGGGAACGCTGATCGAGGGCATCGAGGTCCGTTTCGAGGGGGGCCGGATCGTCGACGCGCACGCACGCACCGGCGAGCAGGTGCTGCGCCGCGTGCTGGAGACCGACGAAGGCGCCGCCATGCTTGGCGAGGTCGCGCTGGTGCCGCATTCCTCGCCGATCTCGGCGAGCGGGCTGCTGTTCCGCAACACGCTGTTCGACGAGAACGCCGCCAGCCACATCGCCCTCGGCCAGTCCTACAGCAACGCGCTCCGGGGCGGCGACACGATGAGCCGCGAGCAGCTCGCCGATGTCGGCGCCAACGAGAGCCTGATCCACATCGACTGGATGATCGGTTCCGATCGGATCGACATCGATGGGGTGACGTCCGACGGGGCGATCGAGCCGCTGATGCGGGGCGGTGAGTGGGCCTGACGCTTCACGACACCAGGCGGCGCACCGCGGTCCCGTTCCAGCCGATCGACCCTGACCACGTCCGGCTCTATATGTGCGGGCCGACGCCGTATGACGTGGCGCATATCGGCAACATGCGCGCGTTCGTCGTGCCGGACATCCTGGTCCGGCTGCTTCGCACGCTCTATTCGCGGGTGACGTATGTCCGCAACATCACCGACGTCGAGGACAAGATTTCCGCTCGCGCGCAGGCGGAAGGAACGTCGATCGGCGCCCTGACGGCACGCATGATCGCCGGCCTGCATGAGGATCTGCTGGCGGTCGGCAACATCCCGCCCGATATCGAGCCGCGCGTCACCGGGCATATCGCCGACATCATCGAATTGATCGGCCGGATTGTCGCGCAGGGCCATGGCTATGTGGCCGAGGGCCATGTGATGTTCTCGGTCGGCTCCTATGCGCAGTATGGCGCGCTGTCCGGCCGGCACGTCGCCGACCTCCTCGCCGGCGCCCGCATCGAGGTCGCGTCCTACAAACGCGACCCCGCCGACTTCGTGCTGTGGAAGCCCTCCGACGAGAGCCAACCAGGCTGGGACAGCCCCTGGGGACGCGGCCGGCCCGGCTGGCACATCGAGTGCAGTGCGATGTGCCTGCGCCACCTGGGCGAAAGCTTCGACATCCATCTCGGCGGCGAGGATCTGATCTTTCCGCACCACGAGAACGAACGGGCGCAGAGTCTGAGCGCCTATCCACGCAGCGAATTCGCCCGCTTCTGGCTGCACAACGCGATGCTTCAGGTCGACGGCCAGAAGATGTCCAAGAGCCTGGGCAACTTCACCACCGTGCGCGATGTGCTGCAGCGGGCCTCCGGCGAGGCGCTCCGGCTGACGTTGCTGCGCGCGCATTACCGGTCGGTGCTGAACTTTTCGGATCAGGCGCTGGCCGAGAGCAAGCGTGAACTGGACCGGTTCTATCGCGCGCTCGACCGGACTGGTGCGCCATCGTCCGGCGCAGTGCCGCCTGCCGTGTCGGACGCGCTCTGCGACGACCTCAACACGCCGGCGGCCATCGCCGGCCTGCACCAGCTCGCCGACCGTGCGCTGCTCGGCGACCACGAGGCCGGCGCCGGCCTGCGTGCCGGCGGTCGCATCCTCGGCCTGCTCTCGTCGGATCCGGACGAGTGGTTCCGGTCCGGTCAATCGGGGTGGATCGATCGGCTGATCGGCGAGCGCCTCGACGCCCGCCGCAGACGCGATTTCGCGCGCGCCGATGCGATCCGCGGCCAACTCGCGCAGGACGGCATCATCCTGGAAGACGGGGCCGAAGGAACGACCTGGCGCCGTGCCTGAGTTGAAGAGTGCGGGTCCGGGCCTGCCAGGCCCGGCGGGGCCCGGGGCAGAGCCCCGGCTCTCTTCGTGACCGGCCGCGAAGCCGGGGCCGACCTCCAGCCGGACGATGCCAGCCCGGTCGTGATCCTGGTCCGCCCGCAACTGGCCGACAACATCGGCGCGTCGGCGCGCGCGATGGCCAATGGCGGTCTGTTCCACCTGCGGCTGGTCGCGCCGCGCGACGGCTGGCCGCAGGACCGCGCCTGGCGTATGGCGTCGGGTGCCGACCGGATTCTCGATCAGGCGACCGTCCATGCGAGCGTCGAGGAGGCGGTGGCCGACCTGCACCACGTCTATGCGACATGTCCGCGACCGAGACATGTCGTCAAGCCGGTCCTGACCGCGCGCGGTGCCGCGGCGGAGTGGCGGTTTGCCGGAGTTCGCGGCCTGCGTGCCGGGATCCTGTTCGGTCCCGAACGGGCGGGCCTCGACAACGAGGACATGGCACGGGCCGATGCGCTGGTGCGATTTCCGCTCAATCCAGGCTTCATGTCGCTGAACCTGGCCCAGGCCGTGATGATCGCGTCCTACGAGTGGTGGATCACCGCGGACCAGACCCCGCCCCGCGCCCTGATGACGAACGAAACGCGCGTGGCGACGAAGGCGGCGCTCGAGAACTTTCTCGGTCACCTCACGGACGAACTCGACGCGTGCGGGTTCCTGCGCAACGTGGCGAAGCGCCCGGGCATGGTCCGCAACATCCGCCACCTCTTCGAGCGCGGCGAAGTGACCGAGCAGGAACTACAGACCCTGCATGGCGTGGTCACCGAGCTCGCCCTGGGCCGGCGCACCCGCGGTCGCGACGAAGGATGACGGGGGAAGCAGATCCCAGCGCTCCAGGGCGGCTATCGCGTTGGCGATCCCGTCCTCGCGAACGAGATTGGCGCGCATCGCGGCGGCCGCCGTCAAGATGGACGGGCTTTGTGCCGCCGCGATCGCTCCGGCAAGATCGCCGGCACTCATCCCGGCGCGTGCCAACGGCCTGGTCGCCACGCCCAGGCGCATCAGACGTTGGGCCCAGAAGAACTGGTCGAGCAGGAAAGGAATCGGAACGGTCGGAATACCGGCCAGCATCGCCGCCGCGGCCGTTCCGGCGCCACAATGATGCACGGCCAGTGCCACGCGTTCGAACAGCCAATCGTGCGGAAGTTTGTCGACGACGATGATGTCGTCGTCGTCACCGGTGTCGAGCCTGCTCCACCCGCCCGCGACGATCGCCCGCTGGCCCGCCAGGCGCACGGCCTCCCGCACGAGGCGAGCCAGAAGCGGCGCCTCCCTGGTGACCATGCTGCCGAACCCGACATAGACCGGGGCAGGACCGGCAGCGAGGAACGACCGGAGGCGTTCGCCCGGATCGAAGGTCGAGGGCGAGTGCCGGATCCAGTATCCGGTGGTTGCGACCCTTGGTCCCCAATCGCGCGACGGCGGCACGACCAGCGGACTGAAGCCGTTCAGCAAAGGCGCCCGTCCGGCCCGCTCCGATCGCCATGGACCGCGCAGCCCGTAGGGTGGCAGGCGGAGATCCCGCCTGACCCTCGACATCGCGGGTCTGGCGAGTTGCCACGTCGCGTTGCGTGTCAGGCCGTGCAGGGCAAGGTTCATGCGGCCCGGCAACGAGCGCGCGCCCAGGAGCAGGGGGGTGATTTCGCGCGCGGGCTCGATCGGTTGCAGCATCGTGCGGACGAACGGGATGTCGAGCGCTTCGGCGATCGATGCGCCGAGATAGAGGGCTGGTCCGGAGCCGACGATCAGATCCGCACCCTTCGCCGGAGGCAGGCCTTCGGCTGCCCAGTTCGCCGCCATGTCGCGCAGCCGGCGAAGTCCGTGCAGGGCGACCTGGATCTGCGGCTTGCCGTCAAACCGGTCGCGGTCGCGGCTCATCATGTCCTGAAAGTCGGCGGTGAGCGGGGCGAAGGAAAGGCCGGCGTCCCGGACGAGACGTTCGAAGGTTCGATCGGTGACGACCGTGACGTCGTGACCGCGTCGGCGCAGTCCGTCTCCGAGTGCTGCGTGCGGACGCGCGTCGCCCTCGGTTCCGGCGGTAAAGATGACGACGCGCACGCGTCAGCCGTGCTGTGCGATGCGCAGCGGCTGGTGCGACGCGGCGTGGAGCCGATCCGAGATCAAGTGTCCGATCTGGTCGAGTGCTGCCGCTTCGAGCATCTCCTGATGGCCGAATGGAATGTCGATCCGAGCCAGCCGGCCCTTGAGAAAAGGCCGCCAAGCCTCCGGCCGGTCGTCGAGATAGGCGCGCGCGGCACCATCGGTGCGTTTGCTCGCCCGGACGAAGAATATGTCGGCCGACACCACGCCCGGTCGATGGCCGCGTGCGAGGGCAAGGTTGCGCTCGGTGACGATGCGCAAACGGCCGACCAGTTCGGCCGGCGTGCCGATCTCGCGCGGGATCGGTCGGCCGCCGATGTCGTAGACTTCGGTCAGGTGATCGATCAGATCGTCGACCATGGCGTGCTCGCCAAGCGCGTCGGGTGGCAACCCGAGAAAGCCCAGGGCAGCCCGAACGAGTTCGCCCTCGTCGTCGGGCAGCATCGTCTCCCCGCCCGGTCGCGAGTCGCTGAACGGATAGGCGTCGAGCAATCCGAGGAAGCCGACCCTTTCACCACGTCCTTCGAGTTGACGCGCGACCTCGTGCGCCACCAGGCCGCCGAACGAGAAGCCGAGCAGATGATAAGGTCCGGCCGGCTGGATACCCTCGATCATGTCGGCATAGCGCGAGGCGAGGGCCGCGAGCGTCGGCGCCGGTCGTGCCCCGAACGCCTGCAGGCCATAGATCGGGTGCGCCCGATCGATGTGACGGACGAGGCCGGTATACCCCCACGCCAGGCCTGACACCGGGTGCACGCAAAATAAGGGCGCCTCGCTGCCCGTGACGCGGATCGGCAGCAGCTCCGCAAGCGGATCGCGCTGCTCGCCGGAACCCGCATGCGCGTGCGCAAGCTGCTCGGCCAGGCTCTCGAGCGTCGCGTCCTCGAACATCGCGCCGAGCGGCAGTTCAGCGCCGGTTCGAGCCGAGACTTCCGCAATCAGTTGGGCGGCAATCAGGCTGTCGCCGCCGAGGGCGAAGAAATTGTCGTGCACGCCGACCTGCTCGAGGCCGAACAGTTCCGACCAGATGTCGGCCAGCATCTTCTCGTCTTCGGTCCGCGGTGGAACATAACCGGCCCGATTGGCGTATTCCGGCGCCGGCAGCGCACGCCGGTCGAGCTTGCCGTTCGCATTCAGCGGGAGGGCGTCGAGAACCGCCCATGCGGTCGGGATCGCCGCATCGGGAAGCTTGCGGGCGAGCGAGCGGCGGATCTCCTCGATCGCCGGAGGTGCGCCGTCCGGGCGCGCCACGAGGTAGCCGCACAGCCGGGATTCCGCGCCGTCCTGGCGGAGCAGCACGGCGGCCTGCGCGATGGCGGGCAGCTCGAGCAGCGCCGCTTCGGTCTCGCCCGGCTCGATGCGAACGCCGCGCACCTTGATCTGATCATCGGTGCGGCCGAGGTAGTCGATGCGCCCGTCGGCTCGCACCGATGCCTTGTCGCCGGTCCGGTAGATGCGTGCGCCGGCGCCCTTCGGGGCGAACGGATCGGGCGCGAAGCGTTCGGCCGTCAGCGCCTCTCGGCCAAGATAACCGGCGGCGACACCGGCACCTCCGATGCAGAGCTCGCCCACCACCCCGATCGGCGTCGGGCCGCCCCGCGGGTCGAGCACGTAGACATGCTGGTTGGCAAGCGGCCGACCGATGGGCGGATTGTCGAGATCGCCCGGTCCGATGAACGCGATCGTCGACCAGATCGTGGTTTCGGTCGGACCGTAGAGGTTGACCAGGCGTCCGGCCACCCCGTGCAGTCGTCGCGCCAGGTGGCTTGTGAGCGCTTCGCCGCCGCTCATCAGCGTCAGACCGCGCAGCGCGTCGCCCTCGTCGGCGGACAGGATCATCGACCAGAGCGAGGGGGTCGCCTGAATGGTGGTGACGCCTGCGGTTCTGATCAGGGCGGCGAGGGCTCTGGGGTCAAGCACTTCGTGGCGGCTGGCAACGACGACCTCGCCGCCGCGGCAGAGCGGCAGCAGCAATTCGAGAATGGCGATGTCGAAGCCGAGCGTCGTGACGGCAAGCAGCCGGTCGTTTCGCGTCGATGTCAGTTCGGCATCGATGCCGGCCAGCAGGTTGGCGAGCGCGCGGCGCGGAACGATGACCCCTTTGGGGACGCCCGTCGAGCCGGAGGTGTAGATCACGTAGGCGGCGCCGGACGGAAGTTTTGCCGGCGGCGCGCACTCGGGCTGGCCGTGCAGGCCGATGTCCGGGTCGATGGCGGTCGCGAACCCGAACCGCTCGGCCGTCGCCGGCGCTGCCAGGATCGCGGAAGGCCTGGCGTCTGCCAGGATCGTCAGGTTGCGTTCGGTCGGGCCATCGGGATCGAGCGGCAGGAAAGCCGCTCCCGACGCCAGCACGCCGAGGAGGATGGCGACCATCTCGACGGTGCGCTCGGGCGCGATCGCGACCAGATCGCCGTCCCCGATGCCGGCTCGGGCCAACGCGTCCGCGATGGCCCGAACCCTCGCCCTGAGCGCCCCGTAGCTCAGGCGGGTCACCTGATCGCGCACGGCCATCGCATCGGTCGCGTGGCTGTCGAGCAATGCGACGGGATCGGGGCAGTCTTGGAGCGTGCGGCCGCGAAGCGACAGGAGCATCCGGTACTCGCCGGCTGCGAACAGCGGCAGGTCGGACAGAAGCTGACCCGGATCGGCGGAGACGCTGTCGATCAGACGCAGCAGCCGGTCGGCGTGCCGCTCCAGCTCTTCGGGCTCGTAGAGCAGCGCGTTGGCATCGAAGTCGATCCGCAGACCGCGATCGTCGTTGCGGTCATAGACGAAGATCGTCAGGTCCTCGACCGGACCGTTCGAGAGATTGTGGGCGGTCGTCGGATGGCCGCCGAACGAGAGGTCGAAATCGAACGGCTCGATGTTGACGCCGGTCCAGGCGATCTGCTGGTCGGTATGAAACAGGCCGAGTGCGCGCCGGAGGTCCTCGTAGCGATATTGCTGGTGGCGGAGCGCCGCACGCATGTTGCGCGCGCTTTGCGCAACCAGGTCGGCCAGCGTCATCGATGGCTTGAAGCGAAAACGCATCACGACCGCGTTGGCGACCATCGCCGGGATCGCTCGCATGGCGTGGCCGACGCGGCCGGTGACGGGCATCCCGAGCGTCAGGTCGGCGGCCGCCGTCACGCGATAGACATAGATCGAGACCAGGGCGATGAGGATCTGCGGCAGCGTGCCGCCGATCTCGCGCGCCAGCGCCATCAGCCGCCTGGTCAACGCGGCATCGAGAACCGCCGTGTGCCGCCGCAGCGGTCCGGTGCCGGCGCGCCGCCGACGCGCGAGCGACACCGGATCGGGCAGGTCGGCCAACTGCTCGAGCCAGTAGGCCCGGTCGCGCGCATGGCGGTCGGAGGCGCGATAGGCGGCCTCCATCTCCAGGAGCGACGCGACGTGGCCGAAGGGGGACGGCGACGGCGGCTCGCCGGCAAGGCGCTCGTTGTAGAGAGTGGCCAAGCGCTTGGCGATCAGGCCGCCGGAAAAGCCATCCATCACCACGTGGTGGCACCGGTGATACCAGAGGAAGTGCGCGTCTCCGAGCCTGATCAGGGCCGACATCCAGAGCGGATCACGCTTGAAATCGAGCGGCCGGGACAGCTCGACCTGCATCCAGCGCATCGCCTGGTCGAACGGGTCGGGTTCATCGGCCAGGTCGATCAGCGGGCACTTCCCCTCGAACCGCTGGCTGATCGACTGACGCGGGCCTGAAGCCTCTTCGACGATCCGTGTCCGGGACGGCTCGATCTCGTTGGCGAGATGGCGGAGCACGTCCAGGAAATGAGCGATGTCGACCGGACCATGTATCTCGAGCGCTTCGGCGATCGTGAAGACGATGTCGGCCGGGGCAAGCTTGCTGCTGACCCACAACCCGCGCTGAGCGACCGAGAGAGGCAGCAGGCGTCCGGCTGGTTCGCTCATGAGCGGCGTGCTGTCATCGGCTGGCAAACCTGTCTCGCCCCAGCGTTCCGGCCTGGAGGCGCGCTGCGTCGCCAGGCGGTCAGCAGTCCATCCGCCCGGACGCCACGCAGTCCTGGTGCTTCATGACGTGCATGAAAGCGGGTATCAGCCACCAGCAGGCCAGGCCGAATGCGACGAGAGTGGCCAGAATGATCGCCGGGAGCAGGTCGGGCCGCTTCTCCTGATCCAGTGCTCGTCTCCTGCAGCCGGGAAAGCTCTACCACGAAAACCCTACGGAGGTGAGGGCGGCACGGATTTGACACCGGCAGCCCCGGTTCGGCATAAGGCGCGCCACTGCCGGGAACGTGGAACGCGCTGAGCGGCTCCCGTCGCATCACCTTTGATCGCGGCCTACCGGTGCAACAAGCGGGCAAAACGGTCAATACGCGCCGGCAGCGAGGCCGGCGACCGCATCATCAAGGAGTAGGGGGCTTGAGCAAGCGCCTCGAAAGCAAGTTCAAGATCAATCGCCGCCTGGGCGTCAACCTCTGGGGCCGCGCGAAGTCGCCGATCAACAAGCGCGACTATGGCCCCGGCCAGCATGGGCAGCGGCGCAAGAGCAAGCCGTCGGACTTCTCGGTCCAGCTGATGGCCAAGCAGAAGCTCAAAGGTTATTACGGGAACATCGGCGAAAAGCAGTTCCGCAAGTATTACGAGGAGGCGGTGCGTCGTCGCGGCGACACGTCGGAGAACCTCGTCGAGCTGCTCGAGCGCCGGCTGGATGCGGCCATCTACCGGCTGAAGTTCGCGATGACCCCGTTTGCGGCACGCCAGTTCGTCAGCCACGGCCATGTCCTGGTCAACGGCAGGCGGGTCAACATCCCGTCGTTCCTGCTGCGCGACGGCGACGTCATCGAGGTGCGGGAGAAGTCCAAGCAGCTCGCGGTGGTGCTGGATGCGGCGCAGAGTGCCGAACGCGACGTGCCGGAGTATCTCGAAGTCGACCATCGGGCGATGAAGGGCAAGTTCGGCCGGGCGCCGAAACTGACCGACGTGCCCTATCCGGTGACGATGGAGCCGAACCTGGTGGTCGAGTTCTATTCACGCTGAAGGCTTGGCGTTGACGGCTTGGCGCTGAGCGATCCTAGTCCCGCCGACGTCGCGCGCGAAATCGCGAGACGCCGTACTTTCGCGATCATCTCGCATCCCGACGCCGGCAAGACGACGCTGACGGAACGGATGCTGCGGGCGGCCGGCGCGATCCAGCTTGCCGGTCAGGTGCGCGCCAAGGGCGAGCGGCGCCGGACCCGCTCGGACTGGATGGGAATCGAGCGTGAACGCGGCATCTCGGTCGTGACCTCGGTGATGACCTTCGAGCGCGCCGGATGCGTCTACAACCTGCTCGACACGCCCGGACACGAAGACTTCTCCGAAGACACGTACAGAACGCTGACCGCGGTCGACTGCGCGGTGATGGTCATTGATGCGGCGAAGGGGATAGAGGACCGGACCAGAAAGCTCTTCGAAATCTGCCGCCTGCGCGACATCCCGATCATCACCTTCATCAACAAGATGGATCGCGAGGCGCGCGACCCGTTCGAACTGCTCGACGAGATCGCGAGCGGATTGGCGCTCGATGTGGCACCGGCGACCTGGCCGATCGGGCGGGCGTCGGAGTTCGTGGGCACCTATCGTCTGGACCGTCGGGAAGTGCGGACTGCCACCGCTCTGTCGCAGTCGGACCCGCGTCTGGCGGCCTTGGGCGAGGACATCGATCTAGTCCGGGCGGCGTTGCCGGAATTCGATCGTGGCAGCTTTGATGCGGGCCATCTGTCTCCGGCGTATTTCGGCAGTGCCATGCGCGAGATCGGGGTCGCCGACCTGCTCGACGCGTTGGCGGATTTCGGGCCGCCGCCACGGTCGCAGCGGGCAGAAACCCGTCTGGTGGCGGCGACCGAGCCGAAGCTGACGGCTCTGGTGTTCAAGATCCAGGCGAACATGGATCCCAATCACCGCGACCGGATCGCCTTCGCCCGTATCTGCTCGGGGCGGCTGGTGCGCGGCATGCGTATCCGGCAGACGCGGACGGGTAAGGTCATCTCGTTGACGGCACCGCAATTCTTCTTTGCCCGCGACCGGCAGTTGGCGGAGGAGGCGTTCGCCGGGGACGTGGTCGGCATCCCGAACCACGGCGTGCTTCGGATCGGAGATACGCTGGCCGAGGACGAGGCCGTCCGGTTCATCGGCGTGCCGCATTTCGCGCCCGAGATCCTCCGGCGTGTCCGGCTCGACGACGCCATCAAGGCCAAGAAGCTGCGCCAGGCGCTCCTGGAGCTGGCAGAAGAGGGTGTGGTGCAGTTGTTCCGGCCGCAGGACGGCAGCCCACCGCTGGTCGGAGTGGTGGGCACGCTGCAGCTCGACGTGCTGACCGCGAGATTGGCGAGCGAGTATGGCATCGCCATCGGCTTTGACGCGGTGCCGTTCTCGGTCGCCCGCTGGGTGAGCGGGGATGCATCACGGCTCGCAGCCTTCGTGAACGCCAACCCGGGCGCGATGGCCAGCGACCTGGACGGCGATCCGGTGTTCCTGGCGAGTTCGGCCTTTACCATGCGGCGGGCTACGGAGGCGCAGCCGGATCTGGTGTTCCGCGACGTCAAGCAGATCGGACTGGCGGCGTAACTGCGGACGACGGACAGGCCTCATTGCGCTCCGTCGCGACGGAGGACAGCGGGGATTGTCCTGACCAGGATCGCCACGTCATTCCAGAGCGTCCAATTGCGGACATACCATGCATCGAGCTCGACACGCCGCTCGTAGGTTGTGTTGCTGCGGCCGCTGACCTGCCAGATCCCCGTCAAGCCAGGTTTGGCACCCAGGTAGTGGTCGATGTTTGCGCCGTAGAGAGGCATTTCGCTTTCGGCGATCGGACGCGGTCCGATCAGGCTCATCTCGCCGCGCAGGACGTTGAACAACTGCGGAAGCTCGTCGAGGCTCGTCTTGCGCAGGAAACGACCGATCGGTGTGATGCGCGGATCGTTCCTGAGCTTGCGCGTGGACTGCCACTCGGCGGCGAGTTCCATGTCTTCGGCCAGCAGCCTGGCAAGTCTGATCTCCGCGTCGACGACCATCGTTCGAAACTTGATGCATCGAAACGGCCGCCCGCCGATGCCGATGCGCGGCTGCGAGTAGAACGCCGGGCCGCCATCGGTTCGGCTGAGGGCCGCGAGGATCAACAAGAGCGGGCCGAGCAGGATCAGCAGGATGGCCGCGGCGATCACGTCGCACAGACTTTTGCCCAGCCGGGCCGCTCGCCGAGCGCAGCCATCGTCCAGGCAGTGCATGGTGATGTCGCGCCCGAAGAAATGCGTTGGTCGGGACGGAAACGACGGCGAAGAACCAGCCGCGGTGACGACGGAAAAGCCGATCCTCTCGGCCAGCGCTATCGTGATCAGACGCTGCATCTGAGCAACGTCATCGACGGCGACGAGCAGGCGTGCGGCGTCAAGTTGAGCCACCAACGGCCGAAGCGCGGGATGCCCTGCACACAGATCGATCGAGCCGGGAGCGATCTGGCCCACGATCCTGTAGCCGAGGGAACGGTTGGCCCGGAGTGCCGCTTCCGCTTCGTCGGCGGCCCTGCCGGTGCCGACGATCGCGATCGGTATTTCCCACACGCGCAGACGGGTGAGCGTCTGTCTGGTCAGCAGGTTTCCGAGCGTCGAGATCATGCCGAACAGCAACGTGGCCACACCGGACGACAGACAGGCTGTGAGTTCTCCTGTCGAGATGGTCTGGAAGAAACCCAGCAGCACGCAGAACCCCGATCCCGAGACCAGCAAACGGAACTCTTCCGACCGCGGCAGACGGGACGTGTAGCGGCCCTTGAAGAGAAGGTAGGCGATGAGAAGGACGAGTGCCGCGAACTGTCGCCGCATGGCGAAGGTCCCGGGCACGAGAGCGTTGTCGATCAGGGCCCGGGACGCGTAGGCGGCGAGGATGGCAGCTAGACAGTCCGTTGCGACGAGTGCTCCCGCGACGATGAGCGGGCGAAGCTGGGCCTGCCGCACGCCAGTCCCGGCGGCGCCGGCTGCCGGAGTAAAGCGCTCAAGATCGTCGCCTGTCAGAGCCGTCATCGATCACCCGATCCGAGTGGTGGCTGAGCCATCGGCGCGCAGTGATAACGCTAGGTCGGAGCCGGACCATCATGCTATAACGGGCATGTCCGGAGAGGTTAACACCACCCAGGGTGGCGCGGCCCGGGTGGGACGCGAGGCTGGCGACCTCGAGATGGGTGGGGCGCGACGTTAGAGGCAAGCCGTCCGATGTCGTTGAAGACCGGCCGTAATGTCTGCGAGTTAATCCGTCTTTTACTATTACGTGATTTACATGACGTGGCGGCGATTGCGTGCTTGCCGGTCGTCGTGCTTCCGGATGTCGTGGTGTCACGTTAGGAGCTGTACCGAAGTTTGCGGGCTGCGGAGATTGGGCGTGGTCGAGTTGCCTACCCAGGGTTGTTTTCCCGTGTCAGAATACCCCTTGAAAGGTGTAAGCCTTTTTGATACGTTGCCCCTGTTTTTCTAAAAAAGGAAAACTAACTCGAAAGCCCAGCTCAGGCGGAACGCCATGCGGGCCACTTCTCACGAAAAGCTCGTCTGTCATGATCGGAATGGAAAACGTGACGCAGACCCTCGCCAATCTTGGGGATCTCGAGCAATCAGCAGGGATCCTCCTGGACGATACTATTCAGAACGATCCGTTGCTTGCCTTCAACGGCGACGCGGTGAGATCCCCGCCCTACGAGGTGGGCCAGATCATGAGCGAGCTGGGGAAGGGTTTCTGCGCCGATGTTAGTCGTCGCAGCCAGCGGCCGGCTCTGCTCAGGACGGCCCTCTTCGACGAATACCAGCTAACGCGCGAGTTCCTGCTCAAGGCCTCCTGCGAGCTCGACCAGCAGCTCGAGATGACGGCGTTCGCGAAGGTCGAGGATTGCCTGATCACGGATCGTCGCTTCGATCTCGTGGTCTATCACTGCCATGCCGCGCCCGGCCTCGAGACGGCTCTTTCCAGAATACGCAGCGTGGCGCCCGAAATACCAACGCTGGTGATGTCGGACGCGGACGATGAGAAGCACGCCAGCGCCGCGTTGCTGGCGCTGAAATGTGGCGCGCGCGGCTACATCCCGACCAGGACCACCGGCATCGCCATGCTCTCTGCTGCGATCCATGTGGTGACGGCTGGCGGCACGTTCGTTCCGCTTGAGCTGTTGCTGGCCACCAAGTCCGATGTTCCTGCGGTGGAGATTGCCAATCCGCCGCAATTGAATCGCCTGACGTCGAGACAGCAGGCGGTGCTGAACCTTCTCCAGAAGGGCAAGGCAAACAAGATCATCGCGCATGAACTGCGGATGAGCGAAAGCACGGTCAAAGTTCACGTCCGCAACGTTCTTCGCAAGATGGGAGCAACCAACCGGACGCAGGCCGCGTACAACGCACAGCGCATGTAGACCGATCTGCTCGCGGCTGCGCCTGCCCGATTTCCCGTTTGCCGCCGAAGGATCACGGTGTCATGTCGCTGGCTGCCCATGGGCATGACTGGGCTGGTAGGGTTCGGCACGGTGCGGTCGCCGCCTATCTGAGCGCATCCGCCGAGCTGACCAGCCGACGGCTTGGGGATCGGGCGGGACAGAGAAAGTTTGACCGGGTCGTGATTGTGGCAGCGCTTGCCAAAAACAACGGGATCGCGGTGGGCGCCCGTCTTCAGCATCAATTCCTGCTGAGGTCGGGGATCGAGACCGAACTGCTTGATGCGACGGCCTCCCTGCGGAACCCGTTCTTTCGGCTTCGTCATCGTCCCGGCACGGCCTACATCTTTCATTGCGGTGGACCACAAACGGCGAACCTGATCGGGTGCGTGCTGCCCGCGGCGGCGGACGCCTATCGAATCGGTTTCTGGGCTTGGGAACTTCCCGATCCCGCTCCGGACTGGAAGGGCTGCGACCGCACGGTGAGCGAGATCTGGACGCCGAGCAGTTTTTCAGCCGTCAGCCTCGGCAAGCTGACGGATCGTCCGATCAAGGTGATGCCGCACCGGGTTCTGCCCCGACCTGCGCGGCCGATGGCATCGCGTCGTCCGTTCACGGTGCTCGCGATGGCTGACAGCCGTTCGAGTCTGACGCGCAAAAATCCGCAAGGCGCCTGCCTGGCGTTCAAGACCGCCTTCGAAACGTCGAACGACGCCCGACTGGTGCTCAAGCTTTCTGGACGGGACGATGAGATCGAGGAGTTTGAGCGCTGGCTTCGGGGCATCGGCAGTCCCCAAATAACGGTCGTCAGGGGTCACCTCGACGAGCCGGCGATGGATGCGCTGTACGACGGCGCGGATGCGTTCCTCTCGCTGCATCGCGCGGAAGGTTTCGGGCTGCCTATGATCGAGGCGATGGCGCGCGGCATTCCGGTGGTGGCGACAGGCTGGTCGGGCAACCTGGAATTCATGAGCGACAGGGACAGCGCTCTGGTTCCTTACCGGCTCGTTCCGGTCAACGACCAGGCCGGGATTTATGGCGCGAGCGTCTGGGCGGAACCGGATCTCGAGGCGGCGGCCATGTTTCTGCGGCAATTGGCTCAAAGCCGCGACTACGCGGCTGGCAAGGCGGCGGCGGCCCGGCGCGCGGCCGAGAGCCTGGCTTTGCGAATGCCGGCGGTGCCCGCATGACACATCGTCTACAGGTCGAGAATACGTTCCGGCGCCAGCCGGCCCGAGACGAGGTCGCAAAAGGCGAGCATGTTGCCCCGGAGCCGGCCACGCCTGTCGACATAGGTTTCCGGCCGCAACGAACGAGCCAGGTTCATGGCCACATTGCGTCCGACGTGCTCCACGGCCCGGCGGAGCGGATAGCCGCTCCGTTTGGTCCACAGGTAGAGCGGGTTGGCAACCTGCGAGTAGCCCAGCCTGACACCGGATCCACGACCGAGCTTGACGCCGAGATGAACTCCCTGGGCCGCGTTGATGCGAACGATCCGTCCCGACTGCGCAAGGCGGCGAGAGAAGTCGACATCCTCCTGCCAGCCGTAGAGCGGCAGCCGTTCGTCGAAACGGAGATGCCGGGCGCGTATGGGCGCCAGCCGGACGGCCATGTTGCAGCCGTATCCGGAAAAGACCGTCTCGGTGCTGTCGTCCGGACGCGCCGACCCGAGAAGTCTTCGCGCCTCCTCGAGCGGCAAACCTGGACCGCCGATCCCGTCGGCGATCACCTTTCCGGTCGCGACCACCATCTGCGGATCGGCCTGCATGTGGCGCTCGATGGCGGCGACGTAATCGTCGTGCGGCAGGAAGTCGTCGTCCAGAAACAGGATGATATCGGCCGTCGCCGCTCCGTCGATGATGGCGTTTCGCTGCCTGGGCAGGCCGGGCTCGCTCAACAGGACGCGCGGCTGTTCGGCCTGCGTGCAGTCGGATGGTCTGGTTGCGCAGATGACGATCTCGTCTGGCGTGCGGGTCTGCCGGCGGAGTTGCAGCAAGGTTTCGCGCAGTATGGCCGGGCGCCCGCTGGTGGCGATGCCGACGACGATCTGAAGAGCCATGGTTCGTCTTCCCGGGAGGCTGCGTGCGGCCTGATAGTAGGAAGGCCCGTCGTGGCGCCGCAATGTTCACGTCGCAAGAGCGATCCGACGAGATGGATTTAAGCTGATGCCAGACACGATCTCCGGCTTCCCGGCCGATCCGAACAGCAGGCTCGAGCCGATCGGTGTTCCGGTGGCAAAATTCGGCCGGATCCTCAAGCGCCATCTGTTGCTCGTGCTGCTCTGTTTCGGCCTCGGAACCGGCGGCGCGGTCCTGCTGGTCAGCAAGATGTCCAAGCAGTACACGGCGGAGGCGACGCTGCTGATCGAGCCCCAGCGGACTCAGGTCAGCGACCTGCAGGCGATCTCGGCCGATGCCGGGGACGTCAGCAGTCTGATACGGACTCAGATCGACATCCTGAGCGCGCCGTCGGTCGCGATCGGCGTCGTCGAGGCCCTGCATCTCGTGCACGATCCGGCCTTCGCCCCGAGCACGGGCGGCCTCCAGGCTCGACTTGGCAAATTCCTCAAACAGTTCAGCCAGTCGATACCGACCGCGCCGGCACCGGGCGACGCCGTGCAGGCCGCGGCAGCGGCGCTGAGCGGCATGATCAGCTTCGCCAACGAGACGCATTCGGACGTGCTGCACATTCTGGTCACCACGCCGCGCGCGGCCCTGAGCGCGGGGATCGCCAACGCCATGGTCCAGGAATATCTCGACTTCAAGCGGCAGGAAAAATTCGTCGCCATGCAGCGGGCGCGCGACTGGTTCCAGCAGCAGCTCGGAACCCTTGGCGAACAGGTTCGGGCCGACGAGGTGACGGTCGAGCGCTACCGGCAGCAGCACGGGCTGCGCGAAACGATGTCGACCGATACGGGAGTTCCGGCGACCAGCTCGGCCAATCGCCAGCAGCTCGATGCGGTCAGCGCACTGCTGGCGCAGGTGTCGCGCGACCGCGCGCAGAAGGAAGGCGAGCTCGCACAGGCGCGGGCGGCGCTGCAGGGCGAGGCGCCGCTCGCATCGCTTCCTGAAATGGTCGACTCGCCGCTGGTCTCGGAACTGGTCGAGCAGATTTCGGTGGTTGCCGGCCGCGAGGCTCAGCTGGCGGCGAGCGAAGGACCCGACAACCCCGAACTGGTCGCGGTGCGATCGCAACTCGCCAAGCTGCAGCGCCGGGTCGATCGCCAGATGAATACGGTGGCATTCAGCCTTGAGTCTGCGGTCAACGCGGCGCGCGAGCAGGAGCGCGGGCTGCAGGACAAGCTCGACCAGCTGCGCGACTCGGTCAGCGACGAGAATTCGGCGCAGATCGGCCTGCAGTCGCTCGAGACGAAGGCGCGGGCGACGCGTTCGATCTACGAGAGCTTCCTCAATCGCGCGACGGAACTTGCCAACACGGCGGGCATCCAGGACCCGGATGCGTCACTGGTGTCCAGCGCGCGCGCGCCGCTCGAGCCGTCGGCGCCGAAGAGCACGCGCCTGGTGGCCATCGCCGCGGTTCTTTCAGCGGGCCTCGGTGTCGCGATCGCCTGCATCCGGGAGCGGCTTCGCCGCGGCTTCAGCATGCCCGAGCAGGTGGAGGCCTGCCTTGGCCTGTCCCTGATCGCCACGGTTCCGGCGGAGCCTCGCCGACGATTGCTGGGAAGTGCGAAGGGACCCTCGCCGGCGGGTCGTGCGGCATTCGACAAGCTGCGCGGCCGGATGCGGGCGCTCGGCAGCGAGCGGCCGAAAGTGGTGATGGTGACGTCCTCCATTCCAGACGAGGGCAAGTCGGTGTTTGCCGCCGGCTGGGCGCACAACGCCTCCGAGGCCGGCTGGCGCGTGCTGCTCATCGAGTGCGACTTCTGCCGCCCGGCACTGTCGACACTGTTCGGCTGCCCATCGAGCCCGGGTCTCGGCGAGGTCCTGTCCGGCAAGCTGATCGGGGCGGACACGGCGATCATACGCAAGGCATCCCCGAATCTCGACGTCATCCCGGCCGGCATGACGATCGAGGATCCGCAGGAATTGCTCGCCTCGACGAGGATGGCCGGCCTGGTCGAGCGGTCCCGCGCGACGTACGACTTGATCATTCTCGACACACCGCCGGTGTTGCCGGTGGCGGACGCTCTCGTCATGGCGCGACTGGCGGACTCGACCGTGCTGGTCGTGCGTTGGGAACAGACGGCGCGCGAAACGGTCGTCGATGCGCTCAGACTGCTTCAGGAGAGCGGCGCCAGGATGCTGGGCGCCGCGATGACGCGGGTCGACCGCCGCATGGTCTCGCGGACGTCGGGGCTCGATCGTTACGGATATCGCGGCTTCGGCGCCCGCGGCACCCGCATGGCCGGCTTCTGACCGCCGTGGCGACCAAGCGGCCGGGACGTTAAGACGAATGCACATCACCATTCTGGGGATGGCGCTCCTGCCGCTCGCCATCCTCTGGGCGCTGCAACCAACTCGGCTCCTGGAACTCGCGCTCGTAGTGGCGATCTTCGAGGCGGGCGCCGCCCTGGTCCTCGGCGGCAGCTTCGGCTTGCCGCTTGCCATGGTGCCGGGACTGATTTTCATCCTCTATTTCGTTGCGCAATATGCGCTCGGCATGCGCTTCCCGGGCGAAAAGGCGGCGATCTGGACCCTGACGCCGCTGATCGTACTGCTCTGCTACGCGGTCTTTTCGATCATCGTTCTCCCCGACGCGTTCGCCGGACAGATCATGGTCGCGCCGCAGAAACCCGATCCGCTCGGGCCCACCCTGACACCGCTTGCCTTCAATTCCGGCAACGTGACGCAGACGCTCTACCTGGCGATGAACGTGATCACCGCGGTTTGCGCCGCCATCTATCTGACGCGTGCGCGGATTTCGTATCGGCGGATCATCGGTGCCTACCTCCTGGGCGGCTACATCGTTGTGGGTCTTGCATTCTGGCAGTTCGCCAACCGGGTGGCGGGCGTACCGTTTCCGGACGACGTGCTGTATTCCAATCCGAGCTGGGCGATCGTCGATCAACGTTTCGGCAGCGTCCCGCGCATCCAGGGGCCGTTCTCGGAGCCTGCCGGTCTCGCGTTCTATCTTTCGGGCCTCTGCTTCTGCTGTCTCTGGCTGACGGCGAAAGGACATCGGCTGATGCGGGTCAACCTGCTTCTGGCGCTGTCGATTCTGGCGATGCTGATCTCGACATCGACGACCGGCATCGCGGTCCTCGCCATCGGGTTGCCGGCGATCGTGGTGTTCACCGTGCTGCGGGGCGATTCGCGCTCGCTGGCGCGCCTCGGCAAGACCAGTGTCCTGATCGCATTCGCAGGATGCATCGTGCTCGGGCCTGTCTTCGTCATGGAGCCCACACTGCTGAAGTCCGTCAGCGAAGTCGTCGAAGCCACCCAAAGCAAAGGTGACAGCGAGTCGTATGATCAGCGGACGGCTGTCGACGATGCCGGGCTCGCCACGTTGGGACAAACCTACGGTCTGGGCGTCGGCTGGGGTGGGTTTCGCACGTCCAGCCTGTTGCCTGGTCTGGTGGCAAACGGCGGCGTCGTTGCGATCGCGGCGGTCTTGTGGTTGATCCTGAGGATCGTCCGATCGGTCCGACGGACAAGACAGATCAGCTCAGCGCATCCCGGACGCGTGCTGGTCGACGGGTTTTCGGCCGCTCTGTGCGGTCAACTTGCGGCCGCCCTGTTGTCGGCGCCGACGATAGGTTCGCTGGCGTTCTTCCTCGAGCTCGGCTGCATCGCCGGTACGACCGGCCGGATGGTCATCGACGCGAGGCCGGTCGCGATAAGCGGCCGCCCGGCGTCGTTTGCCGCCGGCGTCCGTCCGGGGCGTAGGACCCTTGCCGCATGACAGTCTTCATCAACGGCCGGTTCCTGAGCCAGCCGCTCACCGGGGTGCAGCGCTTCTCGACGGAGATGACCGGGGCGATCGATGGGCTGGTCGAGGCGGGCGAGTGGCGGGACACCTCGGTGCTGGTGCCGCGCCGTTCGCCCTCCCATTTCCGCCGGCTGGCAGCGCGGCGGGTCGGTCGGACGAAGGGTCATCTCTGGGAGCAGACCGAGTTGCCGGCCGCTGCCAAAGGTGGCGTGCTCGTCAGCCTCGGCAACACCGCCCCGGTGCTGGCCGGGCACCGTCAGGTCGTGGTGATCCATGACGCCGGCGTTTTCGACACGCCGGAATCGTATTCGACGCGATTTCGCGCCTGGTATAAGACGCTCCAGCATACGCTGGTTCGCCGGGGCGCTCAGATCGTTACCGTGTCGAATTTTTCGCGCCACCGGATCGCGGAGTCGCTTCGTCTCGATCCCGATCGCATTTCGGTCATTTTCGAGGGGGCCGACCACATCCTCCGGGTCGAGCCGGATCCCGCCACCCTCGCGCGTCACGGCTTGGAGACCGGAAAGTTCGCTCTCATCGTCAGCAATCGCGTCGCACACAAGGGACTCGATGCACTGCGAGAGACGGCGTCGATGCTGGCACGTCGAGGCCTCACACTGGCAGCGGCAGGAGCCTTCTATCCAGGCGTATTTCGCAGCCTGGACGAGAGTGAGGGATCGGAGCGCCGGCTCGGTCGCGTCACCGACGCGGAACTGCGCGCGCTCTACGCCCATGCTGCATGCCTGCTGTTTCCATCCCGCTACGAGGGCTTCGGTTTGCCGCCCCTGGAGGCCATGGCATGCGGCTGCCCCGTCGTCGCCGCGCGAAGCGGGGCGGTGCAGGAGGTCTGTGGCGATGACGCGCTGTATTTCGAGCCGGACGATGCAGCCGGTCTTTGCGCCGCGACCGAACGCCTGCTCGACGACCCGGATCTCGCGTCCTCGATGCGGGCGCGTGGCCTGGCTCGCGCTCGCCTCTTCACCTGGGGCGAGTCGGCGCGACTGCTCGGCGTCGTCGTCGATCGCTTGCAGTAGGGCAGCCCATTGATCTCGACCGGCCCAAGGAATGCGGTCGCGGCCGCGATCGTCCTGTTCGCCATGGCCCACAACGCCCTGGCCGATGCGAGCCGGATCGAGACGAGTGGGTTCTGCCGCGACGCGGCGCAGGCGGCCGAGCAACGTTTTGCACTTCCGGCAGGCCTGCTGCACGCGATCAGCGAAGTGGAAACGGGAACGCTGCTACCGGGTGCCACCCGGCTCGAGCCATGGCCGTGGACCGTTCAAGCCGAGGGCAACGGCCTGCATTTCCCCACCAAGGCGGCGGCGATCGATTGGGTCGAGCAGGCGAGAGCGCGGGGCGTGGCCTCAATCGACGTCGGCTGCATGCAGGTCAACCTGATGTTCCATCCTGCGGCATTCGCCAATCTCGAGACCGCCTTCGACCCGACCAGCAACGCCAACTACGCCGCCCGTTTCCTGGTGTCACTGCGCGCGCGAACCGGGGCATGGAGGCAGGCCATCGGCTACTATCATTCCCAGACGGTGCCGCTGGCCGAGACCTATCGCCGCCGGGTGGAGAGCTCACTGGCTTCGAACCGGATCGAGGCTCCACCGACCCCGCTCCAGCAACTGAGTCTCGCCTGGTCCGCAACCCTCGACGATGGAGGTCAGGCGCCGCGGCAGCCCGCAGACGGTGGCCCGTTCGGTAAGGAACCGTTCTAAGCTGGCGGTGGCGGCCGTTATGTTCTAACCAGGACCATGTTCATGCCAGTCGATCGCTTGGTACGCGCAATGATAACATCTGGTTCTGTCTCTCGCCGACGGCTTGCCGGCTCGGCTCTGGTCGTCTCCTGCCTGCTTGTCGCATCCTGTGAACCGGGATCGGGTCTGCCTCCATTACCTGATACAGAGCCCGGCCCTTATCATCTCGGCGTCGGCGACGAGGTGCGCGTGATCACGTTCGGCGATTCGAGCCTGACTGGCGAGTTCCGGGTCAACGACCGCGGCAACATCGCCGTTCCGCTTCTCGGCAGCATCGGCGCGGCGGGTCTCACCACGTCGGAGCTGGAAGTCAGTGTGGCCGACGAGCTTCAGGCCAAGAAAATCCTGCTTCATCCGAGCGTCGTCGTCGAAGTGCTCGGCTACCGGCCGATCTTCATTCTCGGCGAGGTCGAGAAGCCCGGCGAATATCCTTACCAGCCCGGAATGACGGTGTTGACCGCGGTCGCGATCGCCGGCGGCTTCACCTATCGTGCCCAGACCGCGCACGCCTCCATCCTTCGGCACGAGGAGGGTCACTCGGTGGAAGGGCGTGTCGGACGAGGTACGACAGTCCTGCCGGGAGACATCGTCGACATCCTGCCACGCTACTTCTGATCCCGGTCAGAGCGCGAGGTGGAGCGTCAGCGTCGCGAGATCCTGGATGAAGCTGTTGGTCACGGCAGCACTCGGTCCTGGCTGCCCGATGGGCTGGAAGATGCCGGTCTGCTGGTGATAGTCGAAATCGAGCGATAGCCTGACGCGACGATTGAGCAGCCAGTTCGCACCCGCGCCGAGCGTGTAAGCCGTCTGCGAGCCGCCCTGCAGGTAGTCGGCGATCTGAAAACCGCCATGTGCCTGCAGGAACACGTTTGGCAGGAGTTCGTGATCGATCCTCAATTCGATGTCGGTCAGCGTGAAGCCGTTGGTGCCTGCCGACTGCGGATCGTCGATCTCGCGCGACACTGTCCCGGTCACCGTTGTCAGCCCGGTGGGCGAATAGATCACGTTTCCTTGCAGGACCGGCTCGACACGCGTCCCGAACTGTGAGTCGACGAAGGATCTTCGCTCGACGCCGGCCAGGAACTGATACCGGAACAAACCCTTCGCCTGATAGTCGATGCCGCCGAGAGCCAGAAAGGTGTCGGAGCTCTGATCCGGCTGCACGTTCTGGTCAGTGTAGCTGGTGCCCACACCCTGCACCACCACCAACAGGCTGCCCTGCTGGTCCATGGTGTAGCGGCCGGTCAATCCGCCCGCGATCACATTGCGGTTGAGGTTGCTCTGATCGATCGACACACCATCGACGGTGGCATCGCCGTAACGATAGGCGCTGGCGCTGATGTTGGGGGTGAGGGAGATCAAACCGAGATCGAACGTATAGGCCGAGTTGATGGTGTCGGTCTGGTCGAGTATCGGCGTGTCGGAGGTCACGTAGCCGATCGTCGTTCCGAGCTGGTTGAAGCTCTGGTGCGAGTAGTCCACGGACAACTCGCTTCGGCCGATCGTATAGCCGCCGCCGAGCCCGACGTTCCAGTCGGTGTAGCTGATGCCCGGGTTCGATGCATAGACATTCTGGGTGACCCCAGCGGTGGCGTTGAGGCTGTTGCGGACCCAATCCGATGCTGCGGACACCCCAGCCGATGTCTGCGAGCCAAACCCGCCGGAGTTCGAGCTGCCGGTGACGTTGGTGTTCTCGATCAGAGACTGATCGAAGGTCGGACTGATGGTGAACGCGCCGACGCTGACGCCTTGCGGCTCGAAGAGCGGTCGCAGGCGTGACAGGACGGTCACGCCAAGCTCCTGATCGTACCCGGTGTTGCCCGAAGGGAAGAAGGCCTGAACACTCTGGGCCTCCGAGCGGTGTGCAGTCAGCGGTGTCAACGCGCTGGCGACCAGACAGATCAGCAGGGTGCTGCGACCCGCCCGAAACCGTGTCGACGGCGTCCTGGCCGGGTAGCTCACCTCATCACGATTCTCGGGCAGCGTGGCAGGCATCGGCGCGAGGTTAACGGATGTGGCGGTCTGGTCAAAGCGCAGGCGTTCCGCTGCTACAACGTCAGGACGCGACGAGCGAACGCTCCGCCGACGACACCCTGTGGAACGGCGCGGCGGTGCGATGACGTTCCAGGTCCGCGTCCATCATCATTGCACAGAGCTCGGACAGACTTGTGCGCGGCCGCCATCCGAGATCTTGTTCGGCCTTCGAGCGGTCCCCGATCAATGCCTCGACCTCGGCCGGGCGATAGAACTGCGGAGACACGCGAATGACATCGCGGCGCTCGCTGACCCAACTGGCGGACTCGTCCTGGCCATGACCGTGCCAGGCGAGATCCACACCGGCTTGCCGGAACGCCATGGTTGCGAATGCACGAACCGACTCGGTGATGCCCGTCGCGAGCACGTAGGTGTCCGGCCGCTCGGCTTGCAGCATTCGCCACATGCCTTCGACGTATTCGCCGGCATAGCCCCAGTCGCGCTGGGCGTCGAGATTGCCCAGCTCGAGCACCAGCTTCTCACCCAGAGCGATACGCGCCGCAGCGTCGGTGATCTTGCGCGTGACGAATTCCAGACCACGAAGCGGTGACTCATGGTTGAAGAGGATGCCGCAACTTGCGAACAAGTCGTACGACTCTCGATAGCTGATCGTCATCCAATGAGCGTAAAGTTTTGCCACCGCGTAGGGGCTTCTGGGATGGAACGAGGTCGTTTCGGATTGCGGCACACTCTGCACCAGGCCGAACATCTCGGCCGACGACGCCTGATAGAAGCGAATGGATCGGTCGACGGAGCGGATGGCTTCAAGAAGATGGAGCGCACCGAGACCGTCGATGTCCGTCGTCGCCGCAGGTTGATCGAAGGAGGCGCCGACGAAGCTCTGGGCGGCAAGGTTGTAGATTTCATGCGGCTGCGCCCGCTCAACCAGCCTGAGACACGCGCACGCATCGGTTACGTCACTCACATGCAGGCTGAGATTCGGGTCGTCGAGGATCCCCAGTTCGCGCAATCGCCAAGGATTGGGCGAACTTGTCCGGCGATAGGACCCGGTCACGTGATAGCCCTTGCCCAGGAGAAGCTGGGCCAGATAGGCGCCATCCTGACCAAGGATGCCGGTGATCAGAGCCCTCCTCATGCCGTGAGCGCCTTCGATGCCTGGCGCTGGTCAGTGCGGCGCGATTCGACCAGGTGCGGACCATGTTGTGCAGAGCGGGACATGAGGCACCTGCGTTGGTGTTCCTTCCACCGAGCGTCCACATAGTCCCGGATTTCGCGGCGGAAGCGATCGGTCGAGAACTTCAGGCTGTGCGCTCGGATGGTATCCGGGTCGAACTCCGCCTCCAAGGTCTCGAAACGCCTGACGACCTGCTCGATCGCAGCCGATGTCTGCTCGTGGAAGTGAAGGCCGGTCACGCCGTCGATGACTGTTTCGGCTGCACCACCTCGAGCGTAGGCAAGCACGGGCGTGCCGCATGCCTGAGCTTCGACCGGCGTGATTCCGAAATCCTCTTCGGCAGCAAAAATGAAGGCCCGTGCGCGCTGCATGTGCGACAGAAGGACGGCGGTGGGCTGGTAGCCAAGCATGAGCACGTTTGGACCTGCAAGCGCCCTGCATCGCTTGTATTGCGGACCGGATCCGATGACGACGAGCTTCCTGTCGGGCATTTTGGAGAAGGCTTCCACGATCAGGTGCATCTTCTTGTAGGGGACCATGCGCGAGGACGTGAAATAGAAGTCGCCGCGTTCGCCACCGATGACGAAGTCCCCGACCGCGACATTGGGATAGATGACGCTGGCTTCGCGTCGATAGGCCTTCTTGATGCGACGGCCGATATAGGCTGAACAGGCGATGAAGTGATCGACGTTCTGTGCCGCACGATGATCCCAGGTTCTGATCTTGTGAAGCTGCCAACGCGCAATCAGGCTCAGCAAACCGCGCTGGAGATCGGACTCGCGGAGATACTGGAATTGAAGGTCCCAGGCATATCGCATGGGAGTGTAGCAATAGCAGATGTGAAGCTGGTCCGGCCCGGTGATCACACCCTTTGCCACCGCGTGGCAGTTGCTGATGATGACGTCGTAGCCTGACAGGTCGAGCTGCTCGATCGCCAACGGCATCAGTGCAAGGCAGTAGCGGTAGAACTTTTCGATGAACGGAACGTGCTGCAGAAATGACGTCCTGACCGGGCGGCCGGCAAACCGCTCGCGGTGCTCGGGCGGCAGTCGATCGATCAGGCAGAAAATTTCCGCTTCCGGAAATTCCGACAGCATGACCTCGAGGACCTTTTCCGAGCCCGCGTAGGTGGTGAACCACTCGTGAACCAGCGCGATCCTCATGTGTGTTCCCGCCTTATGCACGCGAGTATCACCCGCTCTCGTTCATGTAACGTTAGTCGGCTGACGTTTTTTGAACAGACCGGACATTCGGATGTACCCGAAAGGTCTACTCAAGCAGCTACCCGCATAGAGATCGGATAGATTGCCCGATCTCGGAACTAAAGGTGTTCGTCTACTAGACGAAGGGTTGCGGACTCTGCAAGAGGAGTTCTGCGCGCCGTGTTGGCCGGCCGATGTCGGCAAAGCTGTTCGGCGCTGTGGGGCTCGCCGGCTGGAGCGGGGTCTTGCCGCCGCTCGAAAGGCACCCGTTTGGCCGACTGGCCTGGCGAGTGCGTTGGGCCGTATTGTTAGCGTACGCGACGTCGTCGCAGAGCCGGGATAGACACTCGCGATGGCCTCGACGATCGAAGCGACACATCACTGCGGTCCGGCACCGGAGGTCTTCACCGGACGGAAGCTTGCGCTGGGAGCCGGCGCCCTCGGTGTGACCAACCTCGTCAAGGTCAGTCTCCAGCTTCTCATTCTGCCGATCATGGCAAGGTTGCTCAGCCCGCAGGAGTTTGGGCTCTATGCACTCGCGGTGCCGACCGTCGCCTTCGCCGTCACTCTGGCAGACGGCGGACTGGGTGCCACTCTCGCACGTGAGACCGAGACCTCGACCATCGTCTGGTCCACCGCGTTCTGGGTGCTGCTGGCGACCGGGGTTTGCCTGGCGGCCGGCGTGAGCGCGTGGGGGTTCGTGATCGGCAGAATCACTCATCAGCCAAGCCTTCCGGCGCTCGTGGCGCTGATGTCGATCAGCCTGGTGCTGATGACGAGCAGCGTGACCTCAGTGGCGCGTTTGACGCGCCGCGGGCGGCTGGGAACGCTGGCGGCGGCCGACCTGTCGGCCAATTGCGTCGGCTTCGCCCTGGCGATTGTCTTCGCCCGCCGAGGCGCCGGAGCCTACAGCCTGGCAGTCCAGTACGTCTCGGGCTTCGCGGTCCGCGCCGTGTGGATCAACCTGGCGGCTTTCCGGGCTCCCCGGGCAGAGTTCCGCCTGGCGGTCCTGCGTGGCCATCTCGCGACCGGTGGCTCGATGCTCGGCCAGAGGCTTGTCGACTTCGTCGAACGACTGACCGGCAATGCACTGTTTGACCGGCTGCTTGGCGCGGCTCCGCTCGGGCAATACACCTTTTCGACGCAGGTCTCCCGGTTCTCAACGGAGGCTCTGGGCAATCCCGTGTGGTCGGCGATCTATGTTCAATCGATACGGCTCGATGTCGCGACAGCCGTGCGGCTGCACGCGCAACTCTTCCGTTTCATGGCCATTCTCCTCCTGCCGGCTTCCATGCTCGTGGCCGCCGCGGCGCCTGACCTCGTCACTCTCTTCCTGGGACCGGCCTGGGCAGAGACCGGTCTGGTGATCCGCATCATCCTGCCGACCTACGCGGCCGCCTCGATCAGCTCGCAGGTCGGCGCCCTGCTTCTCGCCCGAGGCCGCAACGATGTCGTGCTCTGGTCCGCCTGCGTGGCGAGCGCCGGCCGGATCGCTGCCATCGCCTCCGGCTATTGGCTCGGCCTTGCCGGGATTGCCTTCGGTGTCGCGGCAGCCAACGTGGTCTACTGCGTGATCTTGAACGTGCTGGCGAAGAGAGCCATCGGCCTTCGTCCCCTCGAGCTGGCGTCCGGCTTGCTGGGTCCGCTACTCGCCGGCGCTTCAGCCGCCGCTTCCTTTCTCCTGCTCAGAGGGCTCTGCGGCTCGAGCGTGGAGGCACTGGCAGCCGGCTTGACCGGTGCGGTGACCGCCTTGGTGCTCACCCTGGCAGCCGTCGATCACCGGCGTTTACGAAGCGATTTCTCGACTGTCCGCGGCTTGATGAGATCGAGCGGCTAACAGCGACAGTGCTCCGTCAGGGCTACCTCCTTATTGATGATGAAACCGGTCCGCTTCTACATCACAAGACTGTTCTCGTTTTTGTCACGCCCTGCTATGCAGGCGACTGCACCAGCGGTCGGATGCTGCGTCTCGCCCAGGACATTCACCACAGGTCAAGGTTGAGGAACAAGGTCATGACGAATGAGCAGTTGCTGGCGAGATTGACCCCGATCTTCCGTGACGTCTTCGGTGACCGGACACTGGCCTTGCGGTCCGACATGTCCTCCGACGACATCGAGGACTGGAATTCAATCTCTCACGTGACCCTGGTGGTGGAAATCGAAAGTGAATTCGGCGTGCATTTCAAATCAGCCGAGATGGAACGGTTGCGAAGCGTGGGCCACATCATCGAGTTCATACAGGCCAAGATGCCGGTGACGGCGACCTGACAAAGCGCGAGTTGGACGGGTTCGATGCTGTTCAACTCCTATGTGTTTATATTCGTCTTCCTTCCTTGTGCTCTCGCTGGTTTCTACGGCTGCTGCCGCCTAGGCCGCTGGGCAGCAGCAGCGTGGCTGGTCCTCGCCTCCCTGATCTTCTACGGCTGGTGGAACCCGCAGGCGCTGGTGCTGCTGACGGCATCGATCGTCTTCAACTTCGGCATGGCCGAGGCGATCGTTCTGCTCGGCACCCGTCCACGCCTGCAGACGGCAACGTTCGTGTTTGCGATCGCGGCCAATCTCCTCGCACTGGCCTACTACAAGTATCTTTCCAGTGTGTTTGTTGCGCTGACCGGCCTTGGCCTCGTCCACGGAACGACACCCGATATCGTGCTGCCGCTCGGGATCTCTTTCTTCACTTTCACCCAAATCGGCTATCTGGTGGACCGCAAGCAAGGTTTGGCTCGGAGCCGGGGTCCGCTCGACTATGTGCTTTTCGTGACGTTCTTTCCGCATCTCATCGCCGGGCCGATACTGCACAACGGCGAGATCATGCCGCAATTCGCGGATCGGAAGACCTACCGGTTCTCACGAGAAAACCTGTGCGTGGGATCGACAATCTTCGTCATCGGCCTGACGAAAAAGTGCTTGTTTGCCGATCCGCTGTCGATCTGCGTCCGCACCGGTTTTGCTGATCCGGGCCACCTGCCGTTCCTGGCCGCGTGGAACACGGCGATCTGCGCTTCCCTACAGATTTACTTCGATTTCTCCGGCTACTCCGACATGGCGATCGGCCTGGCCCGGATGTTCAATGTTCGATTCCCGCTGAATTTCAACTCTCCCTACAAAGCGGCCTCGATCATCGAACACTGGCAACGCTGGCACATGACGCTGTCCCGGTATCTCGCCACCTATGTCTACACGCCTATGGCGCTGGCCATCAGCCGGCAACGCACGCGGCGGGGTGCCGCAATCAACCGGACTGCGCAGGCGACGCTGCCTGGCTTCGCCTCGATGGTCGCGTTACCGACCCTCATCACGATGGGGCTTGCCGGCATATGGCACGGAGCCGGCGTTCAGTTCCTGATCTTCGGCCTTCTTCACGGAATTTACCTCACGATCAACCATGCCACGCGGCTCTTTGGTCGTGGTCGTGACAAGGACCGGGTCGGCCTCGTGGCGCACGGTACGAGCGTCCTGGTCACCTATCTGGCCACGATGGTTGCGATGGTTTTCTTCAGGGCTCCGACCGTGTCCAGTGCGGTTGACGTCCTGCTGGGCATGGCTGGCCTGAGGGGCTTTGGCGGGGTGGCATTACCGACCACCCTTGTGGATCACACGGGTCATCTTGGAGCGCGGCTTGCCGCACACGGCCTGATCACTGGTGTCTCGCCGGTCGATTTTGTGGGCCAGGCCACTCATGTCGCGTGGATCGTCTGCCTCTATGGCATCGTGTGGGGCATGCCCAATACCCAGCAGATCCTGTGCCGGTTTTCGCCAGCCATCGGTCCCGTACATCCTGGCCCGATCCAGCGGCTTACCTGGCGGCCGGACCTGGCGTGGGGGTTGGCTACGGGCGTCGTCGCCTGCCTCGGTGTCCTCGCGATCGGGGGCACCTCCGAGTTTCTCTATTTCCAGTTTTGACCCGAGCACGTCAAGATGGCTGAAAAGAGCTTTGCGACGGTGCCCATGAGTGACGGGCCGATCTTCGGCTCCCATCGGCAGGCCTTGCGCGTTCGGTGGGGATCGCCCGGCTTTCTGACAGCCTTCGTCGCCTGCTTCTCGCTCGTGTTCGGTCTCGTCTGGGTTTACGTCGCGACGATGCCGATGGCTTTCCTTGACCGTGACTACCCATTGTATGTCGCGAAGCGAACGATGCTGGACGAGTGTCGGCCAGGCGTGGCGGTGTTCGGCGACAGCCGGGCGCTGGCCGCCACCGTTCCCGGCGTCATGCCGACGCCCGTGGTGAACTATGCCATGTCCGGCACCAGCCCCATCGAAACATACTTTCTGGTCAAGCGGGCGCTTGATTGCCGCAAGCCTCCAAGCCTCGTGGTCGTCGCGCACAGCGCCTTGAAGTTCACCAGTGACTCCGACTACTGGAAGTTCAGCGCGCGGTCTGGCTTTCTCAGCTACCGGGATATGCGCGTCGTTGATGCCGATGCCGCTCGTCTCCATGACCCGGAAATCGATGACATTCGGCGTGGTGACCAGTTGCCGCTGGTTGTGCGCGACGTCCTGTTTGCGCTGCGCTTTCCAGCCTTCTACTTCGACAGCCTCGTGCATGGCTGGGTGGCCGGCCGATGGCTGCACAATCGGCAAGCTTTCCGAGATTGCCTTGCCTCATCCGGTCACGCGTTATTCGGGCGGGCAGCGGGGTCAAGCGACATTGCCGTCGAGGGTGAGGTCCCCAGCTTTACAGTCTCTCCCCTGGTTGACCTGTACTTCTCCAAAACGCTTGCGCTGTTGGCCCATCGGGGAGTGCCTGTCGTTCTTGCGATCATGCCTGTCAACCAGGCAAGCTATGATCGGATGAAGCCCGATCTCAAGGATGGTTTCGCCTCCTATGTCAGTCTGAAGGCCAGCCAGTTTCCGTCGCTGCGCGTGATCAATCCAACAATACCGTGCTGGCCGAACCGTTACTTCGGCGACGCCTGGCACTTCAACGCGGAGGGGGCGGACGCCTACAGTCGCGGGTTGGGATCCTGGTTGCACGACGAGATGGCCGGCAAGCCGCCGGCGAGACTTCAGGACCGGTGTTTGGCGATGCGAGACATAGCTGTCGTCCCGGAGGAGAACCTACCCTACTGACTTCATCCGAATGGACAGTTTTCCGTCACGATCTTTAACGGCACACTCACGCCGGTTCGAGCCGGAGTACCAGATACCTTGTCGGTCAGCGCTGACCTGAAAAGCATCTCAGGCCCAGGTTTCGAGCACGGCCCGTGCTCACCTGGCATGCAGCCAGTCGCGTTTGGTCGTTGTTTTGGCTGGTTGCACACTGCGGACGCGTGTTCGACCGACGTCGCGGTCGTCATGTGCACCGGGCTTGGCCGAGATGCGAGCAACGCCCATCGAAGCTGGCGATTGTTGGCCGACGAGCTGGCCTCAGCAGGCTATCCGGCACTCAGGTTCGACTATCCTGGTACGGGCGACTCGCTCGAGGCGGAGAGCTCCGAGCTGTGGTCCGTATGGCAGAGCAGCATCGGGATCGCGTCGGATTGGTTGCGCGAAACGACCGGTGTGCAGCGTCTGGTCTTCATCGGGTTGCGCCTTGGCGCGACGCTCGCGGCCCTCCAAGCTGCCT
Source organism: uncultured Acetobacteraceae bacterium (assembly GCA_964246925.1). Taxonomy (GTDB): domain Bacteria; phylum Pseudomonadota; class Alphaproteobacteria; order Acetobacterales; family Acetobacteraceae; genus CAXTPV01. Next base: position 26,673 of record CAXTSH010000002.1, on the reverse strand, counting down.
GCCGAACGGACGTTGCGGGTGTCGTTCTTCTGGAACCGATCCTGCGCGGGAGATCCTTCGCGACGCAATTCACCGTCGAGGCTCGCCTTCGTAGCATGGGCGACGTGTCGATGGACGCAGTGGAAGTCAACGAGCTGCGGCTGACCCGAGAGACACTGGCGTTAGCCGCTCAGACGGATCTGCGACGACTGACCCTGACTCAGCTGGAGCACGCGGCGTTCTTTTCTCAAACTGAGACGCCGCTGCTGTCGGAATGCGCGCAAGTGTGGCGACAACAGGGGGTCGAGGTCACGTCCCACGAGCTCGCAGGCCTGAACGTCCTGTTGCGTCCCAGTCATTTGAGTGCTGAGACGTTCGACGCCACTACGATCCTGTCCTGGCTGCGAACCTCGGCTCCGCCCGGCAGCATGAAGGCTCACGCTGGTGCAAAGGTGCCGGTCCCAGCCCTCCTGCGACCGGCTCAGTGCGTGGAGAACCCGTTGTGGTTCGGCAAGTCTGGTCGGCTCTTCGGCATGCTGTGTCGGCCGCTGGACTCGAAACCTGATCGGGTTGTCTTGATCGTCAACACCGGGGGCGATCCGCATTACGGTTTCGCGCGTTTTTCGGTCGAGTTCGCCCGCCGGCTGGCTGCGGCCGGTCTTGCCTCCTTGCGTATCGATTTCGCCGGCCTTGGCGATAGCGCAGCTCAACCCACAGACGCCGAGGCCACAAACCATCTCTTTACCGTCGATCGCAAGCCGGACATCGTGGCCGCTCTCGACGAGCTGCAGAACCGTGGCTATCGGCGGTTCGTGTTGCACGGCTTATGCTCGGGGGCGTACCACGCGTTGCATGGCGGATTGGCCGATGCCCGTATAGACACCCTGCTGCTCGCCAATCTGCCGTTTTTCACCACGCGTCTGGATCGACCCGGCCCTGACAGTCTGACGCGACGCAGCCTGGCGGAGTTGTCACGACGTTCGGTGAGAACTCTGCTGCTGTTCTCGGAAAATGACCCAGGTGTAAGGATGCTGGAGCAGCAGTTTGGGGTTGGCCTGCAAGAGCTCAGCCCGCCGCTTGCACGCGTCGAGGTCGTGCCTGGGCTGGATCATGACCTGACCGGCAGCCTCATGCGCCTGAAGGCCGCGGAGCGGATGATGGAGTTTCTCTGGTCGTCAGAGTCGGCATGGCGGATTGCGGCCGAATGAGAAATCGCCAACAAGCGTCTGAGGAGTAGGATGATGTCGATCCGTGCGGCCGTGCTCTCGCAGATGGTCCGGGTTGCTCAACAGCAGGACAAGCAGCTCACGCCGCTGACTGATGACGTGCGTCTGCTGGACTCCGGCCTGGATTCCCTGTGCATCGCCATCGTTGTTGCGAGTCTGGATGACCAGCTCAACCTTGATCCGTTTTCCACCGGTGAGGACGTCGGGTTTCCGGTCACGATAGGGGATTTCGTCAGACTGTATGAAAATGCAGCGTAAAGGCCGCGCACTTCGTTCGCTTGTCGGACCAGAGCGAGCACCGGCCTGGCGTGTTCTGGCCGACCTGCGAGAACGGGTGGCGATCCGGGATCTCGCTGAGACATCGAGCCTCTCCATCGAACGGGAGGCATGTCGCCACCTGTCAGTCATGGTCCTGACAGCGCGACAGATCACGACTGCTCTGGCGGTTCTAGAACTCGATGGCATCGCCCGCCGGCTGGTTCTCTGCACGCCCGACTTGTCGCATGCGCATCTGCAATCGGCCTTCGATGATGCAGCGATCGACATCGTCCTGACCGATGATGTCGAGTTGGCCAGGGGTCTGCCGGCCACGGCTCCGCGCGTCATCTGCAGCACGCGGCTGCGTGCTCACACCGACATGGCCGGACATGGTGTTGCGACCGAGTGGGTCCTTTTCACCTCGGGGACCACTGGCCGACCGAAGCTCGCCGTCCATGATTTGTCGAGCCTCACTGGTGCTTTTGTCGACGATTGTTCCTCTGCGCCGCCGATGTGGAGCACGTTCTACGACATTCGCCGCTATGGCGGCCTGCAAATCCTGCTGCGGGCCTTGACATGCGGGGGCTCGATGATTTTGTCGGACAGCTCCGAGCCGGTGGCGGATTTCCTCCGTCGTGCCGGCGTCGAAGGCGTGACGCATATCTCGGGAACGCCTTCGCACTGGCGCCGTGCCCTGATGAGCGATGCGACGCGGATCTCACCCCGCACGGTCCGCCTTTCGGGTGAGGTCTCCGACCAGGCAATCCTGGACAGCCTACGGCGCTGCTACCCGGCCGCGATGGTCGAGCATGCCTTCGCGTCGACCGAGGCAGGCCTCGTCTTTACCGTTCGCGATGGGCGCGCCGGTTTTCCGGCATCGCTGATTGGCGGACCAGCGGACGGTGTCGAGCTCCGTCTCTCGAACGACACCCTGCACGTGAGGTCGGCGCGCACAGCTACTCGCTACCTCGGTGTCGGAACGCCCGTGCTGCGCGATGCCGGCGGTTTTGTCGACACCGGCGATCTGGTGGAGTTGTCCGACGATCGCTATCGTTTTGTCGGGCGCCGAGGCGGCATCATCAACGTCGGGGGTGCGAAGGTGCATCCGGAAGCCGTCGAGTCCGTCATCAATCAGCATGCCGCCGTCTTCGTGTCCCGTGTGTCGGCCCGGTCAAGTCCGATCACCGGGGCTATCGTGGTTGCGGAAATCGTGCTGCGCCCCAGCGCGGACTGCTCTGTCGACTTCACGACGGTGCGGAGTGAGATCCTGGATCGCTGCAGGCGCGACCTGTCGCCGCATCAGGTGCCTGCGATGCTGCGTCAGGTCGCCTCGCTTGATGTCGGGCCAGCGGGAAAACTGGAGCGGCTTCGTGCATAATGTCCTGGTGACCGGGGGCAGTCGAGGACTCGGCCTGGGTATAGGTCGGCAACTCGCCTTGTCCGGCTTCAACGTGATCGCGATCGCACGCAGGGAGAGTGATCAACTGACATCGACCATCCTCGATGTTGGTCGCATCGGGCCGGGCGCGATGCACTTCCTGCCTTGGGATCTCGGCGACACCGCTTCACTGGCAGGTCTAGTCAAGAAAGCCAGGGCAGATTTCGGTCCCATATACGGGCTGGTCAACAATGCCGGCATCGGCACGTCGGGGGTGCTTGCGAACATGCCGGATCCCGAGATCGAGGCGTTGGTGCGTCTGAACGTCACGGCACCCCTCGTCGTGACAAAGTACGCAGTAAAATCGATGCTGGCACACTCGGGCGGCCGCGTCGTGAACATTTCGTCCGTGGTGAGCCATACAGGCTACAGCGGGCTTTCGGTCTACAGCGCGACGAAAGCCTCGCTGATCGGCTTCACCAGATCGCTGGCCAGGGAGGTGGGTCCGCTTGGCATCACCGTCAATGCTGTCTCACCTGGCTTCGTCGACACCGAAATGACGCACACCTTGAGTTCGGCCGAGCGTGAGCGGATCAAGCGTCGCAGTGCTCTGCATCGCATGCCGGAGGTGGGGGACGTCGCACACATCGTTGACTATCTGTTCAGCGACAAGGCCCGAAATATCACCGGCACGGTGATGACCGTAGATGCAGGCAACACGGCCTGAGCGGTTGCTGTGCGTCTCCCAACCCATCCATTCGGATGAGTTGCGTTAGAAGAGAAATAAGTGTTTTTTTGGGACGGGCGGATGCTGTTCGGCGAGGGTGTCGATAGCGGGTCGGCCGCGGGCAACCAAGGCTCTGCACATGCGCAACGAGACGCTCGCTTTGCACGCCGGTTTCGACATGGATTTGGCCACGCGGTCTGTGGCGGTCCCGATTTATCAGACAGTGGCCTACGGCTTCGAGAGCGCCGAGCACGCTGCCGCTCTGTTCAACCTGGAAGCCGATGGTCACCGCTACAGCCGGATCAGCAATCCGACGAACGCGATCCTGGAAGCGCGCGTTGCAGCCCTCGAAGGAGGTTTGGAGTCGCTTGCCGTCTCGACCGGTCAATCCGCCCTCTATTACGCCGTGTCAAACCTGACCTCCCCCGGCACCAACGTTGTTTCTGTCTCGCAGCTTTATGGGACGACCCATTCGCTCTTTGCCCACCTCCTGCCCAGTCAAGGCGTGAGCGTCAGATTTGCCGCAGGTGACGGTCCCGACAGTATCGAAGCCCTGATTGACGATGACACTCGCGCCGTGTTTTGCGAAAGCGTGGGCAATCCGGCAGGAAACGTGGCAGACATCCGCGCCCTGGCAAATGTTGCGCACCGCCACGGCGTCCCCCTGATCGTAGACAACACAGTTGCGACCCCAGTTTTGCTGCGACCAATCGACTTTGGCGCGGACATCATTGTGCACTCGTTGACCAAGTTCATGGGTGGCCACGGAACCACCCTTGGCGGTGCGATTGTCGACAGTGGCAATTTTCCTTGGGCCGAATACCCGGATCGCTATCCGATGTTCAGCGAACCCGATCGGTCCTATCACGGTCTAATTTATACCGAGAGGTTTGGACCCTCCGCTTACATCGCTCGTTGCAGGAGCGTCTACCTGCGAACGACCGGTGCGGCGCTGTCGCCGTTCAATGCCTTTCTCTTGCTGCAAGGGATAGAGACGGTTGCCGTTCGGGTCGACCGTCACGTGGCGAATGCGAGACAGGTTGCCGAGTTCCTCCGCCATGACGACAGGATCGAGTGGGTCAACTATGCGGGTTTCGAGGACAGCGTCTATTACCCGCTGGTCAAGACCTACCTTGGCGGGCGTGCCTGCTCGCTTCTGGCGTTCGGCGTGAGGGGCGGGTTCGAAAGCGGTGTGCGTTTGTATGATGGTCTGAAATTGATCAAGCGGGTCGTCAACCTCGGCGACTCCAAGTCCCTTGCCTGTCACCCGGCCTCAACCACCCACCGTCAGATGTCGACGGCGGAGCAGATGCGGGCAGGTGTCACCCCCGACATGATCAGGCTCAGCGTTGGTATCGAACATATCGACGATATCATCAGTGACCTTGATCGTGCGCTTGATTGCTCACAGGCCCGCGTGGCCGCGGCGACGACGCGGCACGAGCTGACGCCGGAGATCGCCCGGTGAACTGGCTTGGGAACATCGATCGTGGGGCTGATCGCTGCTCCAAACGATCCCTGACCGTTGGCCTGATCAACAACGCCTCCGAGCGTGCCAAGAAAACCACCGAGCGTCAGTTTGGGGCGTTGCTCGCCGCCGGGTTTCCGGACATCGATGTCGAGCTGCGATCGCTCTCCTATGAAGGTCTCGGAGACTGGACCGGATCGGTGGGCAACCCAGGAAATCGGTTGGTGATGTCCGGGAAGTCAGATCTTGAGCTGGATGCTCTGATCGTGACCGGCATGGAGCCGACCGCACAGGTACTGCAGGACGAACCGGTCTGGCAGGATTTCACCAGGCTTGTCGACTGGGCCGAAGATCGATCGGTTCCGGTGCTCTGGTCCTGCCTCGCCGCGCATGCCGCGGTGCTCCATATGGACGGCATCGTCAGACGCCGCCTTCCTGAAAAGCTTTCGGGCGTCTATGGATGCCGTCTGATGTCGCCGAACCACCCGTTCTGCCATGGGTTTCCGGCACAATGGGAAGTCCCGCACTCGCGTCTGAATGATGTCGCGGAAGATGACCTGCTCGCTGCAGGATACGATGTGCTGTCGCGGACAAGCGGCCAGGGCGTGGACCTGTTCACGAAGGACTGCGGAAGCGTTTTCCTCTTTGCGCAGGGCCATCCCGAATATGACGCTCTCAGTCTTGTGGCGGAATACAAGCGTGATGTCAGACGCTACTTTTCTGGAGAACGCGAGAACCATCCCGTCGTTTGCGCCAACTACTTCGACCCGGTGATCGAAGGCCATCTGGAAGAGCTGCGCTCGCAGGCGCTTAAGAGACGCGATCCGGCAATCCTGGTCGACATCCTGTGTGCCCTGGATCGCGCGCAGTGCTCGAATTCATGGCGTCCGCAGGCCGAGGCGCTTTACAGAAACTGGCTGTTCGCCATAGCGAAGGGTGAGATCGGGAAGCGCGCTCGGCGGTCTTCTCGCCACCAAGCTTCGACGCAGCGAGAGAAGAGAGGCGCCGACACTCCGGCGTTTGCCCCGTGACCGTCGCCCGGGACCCGTTTCGGGTTGCATGGCCGCTGTTCCCAGACCCGCTTGATCGCGCGGCTGCAGAATCGCTCCTGACGAAAGCCCTCGAAAACTGCACTGAACGAGTGAAGCGAGGGCGCGTCAGCGCCGCCGGAGATCTCTCGACGTTCAGGCAAGACCTTGAAAGTTTTGACTTCGTATCGCCCGTGCCGCTTCCCGAGGTCCTGGCATGGACGATGGATAGACTGGAGCATGGCATCGTCCATGTGACCCACCCAAGCTATTTTGGCCTGTTCAACCCTGCCCCTTCGTTTCCAGCCCAATGTGCAGAGCGCATTGTTGCCGCGTTCAATCCGCAACTCGCAAGCTCGACGACATCGCCGGTTCCGGTCGAGATGGAAGCCCACGTGATCCGCGCTCTGGCGGTCCGGGCCGGGCTTCCGGCCTGCTCCCGTGGTCATTTCACGACGGGAGGCTCCGAAGCGAACTACACGGCGCTGCTCTGCGCGCTGACGACGGCGAATGCAGGCTTCGCTGCCGACGGTGCACGGGCTTACGACGGACAGCCCGTGTGCTACGTCTCCGACGATGCCCATTTGGCCTGGTTCAAGATAGCGCATCAGGCAGGCATTGGCCGATCTGCGCTTCACGTGATCGCCTGCGACAATGCTGGTCGGATGAGCGCGCAAGCTTTGGCGTCAGCCATCGCTTCGGACAAGGCTCGAGGCCGTAAGCCGGTCATGATCGTCGGAACGGCCGGCACGACCTCGGCCGGGATGATCGACCCGCTGGCAGAGTGCGCGCGGTTGGCCAAGGCTGAGGGGATCTGGTTTCACGCCGACGCGGCGTGGGGCGGGGCGCTGCTCGTGTCGGACAGGTTGCGGGGCGAGCTTGCTGGCCTCGAACTCGCAGATTCGGTCACCATCGATGCGCATAAATGGCTTGCGACGACGATGGCATGCGGCATGTTCATCACGCCTCACGAGGGCGTACTGTCCGAGACCTTCCACGTCACGGCGAGCTTCATGCCGTCGAATGTTGCGGGTGATCCGTACTGCTCGTCAGTTCAATGGTCGCGAAGATTTCTGGGGCTGCGCCTGTTTGTAGCGCTGGCAGTTGCCGGGTGGGCAGGTTACGCCGAGCATGTCGAGCGCGCATCAGCACTGACGGACCTGTTGGCGCGAGAGCTCAAAGTCCGGGGGTGGTCCATCGTAAACGCCTCTTCGATGGCGGTCCTCTGTGTCGAGCCTCCTCCAGGCTACCCGGACGCGCGCACGATCGCGCGCTCGGTCGTCGCTTCGGGTCTCGCCTGGATTTCAAGCACCACCTTCCGGGGCCGCGAGGCGGTACGGATCTGTCTGACAAACGGGCAGACATCGACCAGGGAGGTTCTTGACTTGGCCGATTTGCTTGAGAGTTTTCGGCCAAGCCCCACTCGTGGCAATCCTGACAACTAGAGGAGACACCCAACATGGACGTTATCGAAAGGCTTCGTTTTCCGCGGGTCGTCGACGAGATCTGCAACCTTCGCTGGCATGCCTTGACCACCGAAGATATGGTCGCCGCCGCCTGGGCGTACTACTATTTCTCTGTACAGTTCAGAGAGAGCCTGCAGGTCGCGCGCCGTCTTCATCCGTACGATGAAAAGCTTCGTCAGCTTGAAAGAGAAGAGTGCGACACCGACAATCTTTCACCCTGGCCGGGTGTTGCGCAAGCTGGCGAGAAGATGAACCATGACGAGTTCATGCGCCGCACTCTGCAGCTGCTGCCGATCGATGAGAGCAAGGCCAGATTGTTCGAGGCCGAGGGTGAAGCCTACCTCGCGGCGAGCCGGCAGCTTGACGACTCGACCCGGGCGGCCAGCATCGCGAGCTACGAAGACGGCGGTCTGGAAAAGGTCTTTACGGCGATGCTGACCGCGTCTCAGTGGGAAAACGGTCTTCTGCGGGCATTCAGGCACTTTCTTTCGGAGCACGTCAGATTCGACAGCGACCCCGAACAGGGCCATGGCGCGCTGAGCCGTCATATGATGCCGGACGACCGGGTGCTGCCGCTGTGGGAGGGGTTCCGGGATCTGTTCGTGGGTTGCGTCCCGGGCCTGGTTGCCTGAGCCGCGCCTGAGCGATCCCATAGGAGTCTGCAGCCTATGGACCTTGGCTACTACTCTGCCGATGGGCACGGTTCGCCCAGTGAACTCCCAGCAGCGAGCGGGAGTGGTGAGAAGTCAGCGCGCAGTGCGCTCGACACCTGGACGCGTGCACTGGGGTCGATCAAGCTGAACGAGGCGGGTCGATGGACGACCTTACTGTCGGTTGTGAGGGAGGTCGCCGGCGACGCGGGCGACCGCCCTGCATTGGTTGGCGAAGGAAGCCGGCTGACTTATCGGGAATTCGTCGAACTGTCGGACGCCTACTCCAACTGGGTCTTGGAGCAGGAGCTTGATGATGGCGAGGTCGTGGGCCTGCTCATGCCGAACTGTCCCGATTATGTCGCAATCTGGTGCGGCATTTCCGAGACAGGGCGATCGGTCGCCTTGCTCAATACCAGCCTCGTCGGCGAGGCACTGTCGCATGCCATTCGGACATCCGGTTCGTCGAGGATCATCGTTGCTTCGTCTCTGCACGAAAGGCTGGTTCCCATTGTTGGCGAACACCCTGGATTGCGAGTCCTAGTTCATGGGCAGCGGGCAGAGCAGGACCTGCCGCGGATCGATCTGACCGTACAGGCCTGGCTCGGCAGACCGCCTGGGCCGCTCGATCGTGCGCCAACACGCGGGGACCGTGCTCTCCTCATCGGCACTTCGGGCACGACGGGTCTACCGAAAGCTGCGAATGTCACGCACGCTCGCGTCCTGGAATGGAGCTTCTGGTTTGCCGGTTTGATGGATGTCCGGTCTCACGACCGCCTGTATAACTGCCTTCCCATGTATCACAGCATCGGCGGGGTGGTGGCGATCGGCTCCATTCTTAGCCGGGGCGGTTGCGTGGTCATCCGCGAGCGTTTCTCCGCCCACCGGTTCTGGGAGGACATCGTCGAGAGCGAGTGCACCATTTTCCAGTATATCGGGGAGCTTTGCCGATACTTGAACAATAGCCCCGTCCAGGACTTCGAGACCAAGCACCGACTTCGACTTTGTTGCGGGAACGGCTTGCGACCAGAGGTTTGGACGGCATTTCGCGACCGCTTCGCCATTCCCGACATTCTTGAGTTTTATGCAGCCACGGAAGGCAACGTCTCACTGTACAATTGCGAGGCAAAGCCCGGGGCGATCGGACGTCTGCCCGCCTTTCTCAAGCATCGCTTTCCTGTCGAGTTGATCAGGATCGATGGTGCGACCGGCGAACCTGTTCGGGACGTCAATGGCTTCTGCGTCCGTTGCTCACCCGACGAACCCGGTGAAGCCCTCGGCCTCATCGATCGAAGCAAATCGTCCTCATCGAGGCGGTTCGACGGTTACACGGATCCTGAAGCATCGGCCCGAAAGACCCTTGGCAACGTCTTCAGCGCTGGTGATCTCTGGTTCCGAACAGGAGATCTGCTGCGCCGGGACGGGGCGGGTTTTTTCTACTTTGTCGACCGTCTCGGAGACACGTTTCGCTGGAAGGGCGAGAATGTGTCGACGTCCGAGGTCTCCGAGGTGATTGGCCGATGTGCCGGCGTCCGAGAAGCCGTCGTTTTCGGTGTAAGCTTGCCGGGGTTCGATGGTCGTGTCGGCATGGCCGCCATCACGCGAACAGCCGCTTTCAGCTTTTATCGCCTGCAACAGCACCTCAGTGACCATCTGCCTCACTACGCCCGCCCAGCGTTCGTCCGCCTTTGCGACACACTGGAGACCACCGGAACGTTCAAGTTCGTCAAGAGTGCGCTCATCGAGGAAGGCTTGTCGGTGGCTTCGGCCACGGGTGAACTTTGGTTTCTCGACCAGCGCACCGATCACTACGTCAGGTGTGACGATAACTTGCTCGATCAGATACGGGATGGAACGCTGCGCGTCTGACAGGAGGCAGTCCCGGCCGAAGGCCGGCAAGGACTAGGCGAGAAGGCGATCAAAGACCCTTCGCGGCGCCAGTCGCGAGCCAGACGCGGTCTCGGTACGTAGGTTCTCGATGACGGTCAGGATGTTCTCGCGGAAATTGGATTCCGAAAACCTCATCGCATTCAGCCGGCACGTTCTGGCAGAAAAAGCCTTCTCGTTCGCCTCGAACTGATCGAGTGCCTGGGATATCGACGTTGCGTCCTGTCTCTGAAACAGGATGCCGGTTGGTTCGGACTCCTCGAGAGTCACCACGATATCCGTCGCTCCACCGCGGCCATACGCGATCACCGGAGTGCCGCAGGCCTGAGCCTCGACCAGCGTGATGCCGAAATCTTCTTCAGCCGCGAAGACGAGCGCCCGGGCGTGCTGCATCAATCGGACCAGCTCGTCTCGCTCGACCAGGCCGCGAAATTCGATGTTTGGCGCGCCGCGAGCGGCTCGCCTTACCTTCCTTGCCTCCGGGCCGTCACCGACCACAATGAGGCGTCGCTCCGGATGTTGAGCAAAGCTCTCGACAACAAGGTCGGCTCGCTTGTAGGGGACGAACCGGCAGGCGAGCAGGAAGTAATCGTCCTTTGCATCGCCAAGGCTGAACTGATCGACGTCGACAGGTGGATGGACCACGATGGCGTCGCGACGATAGGTCTTCTTGATCCGCTTGGCGATATACGTCGAGTTGGCAACGAGGAGATCGACCTGGTGTGCTGTCGTCACGTCCCATTGCCTCAGGCGAGCGAAGAGCCAGCGAGCGTAGGCGCCCCTGAGACCGTGTGCGATACCGGCCTCACGGAGGTACTGGTGTTGCAGATCCCAGATGTAGCGCATGGGTGAATGCATGTAGCTGACATGCAGCTGGTTCGGACCGGTCAGCACGCCCTTGGCGACTGCGTGATTGCTGGAAATGACCAGGTCGTACGAGCTGACGTCGAGTTGCTGGATGGCAATCGGCATCAGCCCGACATAGTGGCGAAACAGTCGACGGGAGAACGGCAAATTCTGGATGAACGACGTGCGCACCTTTCGGCCAGCAAGGAAGCCACGATCCTTCTCAGCCATGAAGTCGACGACGGCAAAGACGTCAGCGGAGGGAAAGCAGGTGAGTAGCTGGGCAAGGACACGCTCTGATCCGGCAAACGTTTCGAGCCATTCGTGAACGATGGCTACCCGCAACCCGTCTGTCCTCGCGAGGCCGCATGAGACCGGCACGCCGAGCGAACTCCTTGGGCTGGCCATGAAGGGAGAACGGCTGACGGGCTGCTCGCTCGCGCTGACATCGTCCACGCGTGAGGTCACATGTCCCGCAAGTCCGACCGCATGGTTGTCCATTCGCCCTGATCCTTTGCGCGCTCGCAAAACCGAACAACCGTCCGTGGAAGTTAAGTCTAACGAAGTCCGGGCTGGTTGCCGTTCTGGCACTTGGGCGCAGTTCTGCTTGCGGGATCAGCCATCAGGATGAAGAGGGAGGGATCATAAGAGAAATCGCCACAGCCGGCCGTTTGTGAACGCCCGACGACTGCGCAACCCGGTTCGGCGGGACCTGCTACTGTGCTCGGGACGGCGAGGAACTGACGATTTCGGAAGCGGGACCTATGTCCGTCGTGGTGCTGGCGGTTGCGCCCGACAGCTTCAATCTCTCAAGGTAATCTGCCATGGCGGCGGCCCGCTGCGTGGCGACCGCAGAAACCGGCCAGAAATGCACGAAGCCGGAGGCCCCGATTGTGTCGAGTGCCTCGTAGCTTTGGCACAGGCGCGTTGCCGACGTAATGAGGGCGCTGTCGAACGCATCAAGCTTGCGCAGCACGTAGTTGCCCATCGCCTGATCCAGCCAAGGCAGCGACTCCCTGCCATGGGCCTCAAGGTACCGGCTCACGGCGAGGCGGATCGTATTGACGATCTGGATGCTGTCCTCGCCCCCCGGCATGATCCAGATCCCGGCGTTGAAGCCGATCTTGTCGTAGAACGGGACCGGATCGACCGCAAACAGGTCGCCGCCGGCGGCATCAGAGCCAGGCAGCTCATTCCATCGCTCGGATTGGGCACTCATCTTGCGCGACAGCAGCGCTGCCTCGAGGATTGGCTGCAGTGGGCGATCATAGATGACATCGGTGTCAGTGTAGAGAATGGGCGCAAATTGGTCAGCGCCATCATGTTCTCCGAGCATCAGGCGTGCCAGCACCGCATCGATCTTGCCGCTGCTGGCAACACGCAGCACCGAGAGCCGGTCATGCAGCGGGTCGGGTATGAGCCTCTCGATGAAATGCCGGTCGCGGTCGGTGATGACCAGTAGGTCGCCCTCATAGCGACCGAAATCGACCAGGCTTCTGGACGCCAGCTCAAGCTGGTCGGCGTAAGCGCCAGCTCCCATCAGCACGAAGTAAACGAGCGGCCGGAAGCGGATGAACTCGTCGACGATCCAGCCCTCGCGGAACAGGAGGTTTCGACGCCTGCCGCTCGCCGTCGACAGCGGGAAATTGCCGGCGATCGGGTAGACCGCCTGATCGATGCGGATGTCGGTCCGCTTCTCGAGCCTGATGCAGGACTTGCGCACCAGAGTGCGATCGCCGACCCGCATCCAGTCGTTCCGGCACATGTCGATGACATCGGCGAGAGCGGCTTGCTCGACGACACCGAGCCACTCCCAACTATGCGCCTCCCTGCCGTCCATGCGGACCGTGCCGTCCGGCGGCAGTCCGACAAAACCTAGTGAGGAACGGAATGTCGCGGTCCCATCGATCAGCGTAGCCTGCAGTCGGCTCGGCGCTGTGGCACGCGACGGACCCCCCAAGCCGATGTCGACGGACCGCCAAGCGCCTCCCTCGAAAATCCCGAACTCGGTCTGCTCAAGGCCGGTGCACAGGACCAGGTCGGCGGGATCGATCAAAATGGGAGGCTTGTGGGTGACGCGCCGTTCCGCGCGATCGATGCACATGATGGTGCCGTGGATCGTGGTCAGGCCAAACATCTGCCTCGTCAGCACGGGTTCGACACTGCCGCTTGGATGCCGATCATGACCGTTGCCACCACGCATGCCGATCCCGCTCAGGGACGCAGCTTGCGGTTCTCGCGCCAGCCGACCCACAGATAGTGGCGCAGCGGGTCGACGTTGCTGCGCGCGAGGTCGGGGTTGGCCTCGAGGTAGAGGTCCTCGTCGAAGCCGCGCAATCGCTCCTCGACTCCGATCGGCTCCGCATCGACGGCGCTCCGCAGCTCGGTGATGAAATCGACGCGCTGCTCGTCCGAGCGCCAAGGCGCGCGATAGACCGGCTCGTCGGCCAGTCGGTCGAGAAGGTCGGCATTGCGGTCGGCCTCCTCGGGCGACCCTGTCGACTGGGTCTTTTCCAGCCTGATACCGGTATCAATGACGTAGAAGAGGGTCCGACGCGCGCCGCGCCAGTCCCGGTTGAAGCCACCGTAGCCCGCGCGGACAAAGCGCCGAGAGTAGTCGGTATGCTCGTGGCCGTAGCGGCCGAAGCGGACATCCATGTAGCCGACGCTGCCGACCGCTTCGCGACCGACCGCCATGCACATGCCACCCACCAACGTCGAGATGCCGGGGTCGCCGGCGGTGCAGGAGCCGGCGAGCACGTGCGGCCGGAAATCGGGATGAGTATAGTTGACATGGCCGAGCGCCATGGCGGCGTGGGTCCACTCGGCGTCCCAGCCATAGATCGTTGGTACGACGTCATCGTCCATCAGGATGAAGGCATCGGCGCGGCTGTAGTGGGTCAGGTAGAAGATGCCCCGGTTCTTGTTCCAGGCGACACCCTTGTTGCGGCCCGCGACCAGCGGGTAGCCAAGATCGCGGACGGCTTCGACCGTGCCGTCGGTCGAGCCGTCATCACAGATGACCAGGTCGAAATCGAGAAGACTGTAGGCTTGGATCTGGGCGATCTGGCCGAGTAGCAGGTCGCGGCGGTTGAACGTCGTGATCGCGATGCCGGGCCGGACAGTCATTCCCGCTCCCCTGGTCAGGTACGCCGGCCGTAGCGGGCGGTGAAGGCTACCACGTCATGTGGCCGATGGCCCAGGCGAGGCAACCTTGCCCGGGACAAACTGGCTTTTGCAATCGGTCGAGACAGGGTCATTCTGAGACTATCGCCCATGCGCAACGCGTCCACCCAAGCGAACCGGGATGACCCGTGCTCCGCGCCCCGCCTCGTGCCTGAAAGGATCCTCATGACCTGCATCACATGGCGACATGTGGCGGCCGCACTCGCGAGCTGGACCTTCGGCACGACGGCCGTCCTGGGCGCACCGATCTTCACGCAGGCCGGCGACGCGTCCTTCCGCAATATCACGGCGACCGGCGGCGCGCTTTCGGGCGTCGACGTCTCGAGCGCTCTCGTGCATCTCAATGGCGCCAGCAGCACGCTTGCGGTGATCGGACAGCAGGCGACAAGCGCCGTGCCGATGTCGCTGGCCAGCCAGCCGAACGGCTGGCTGCAGCTGGACGGCAACGGGCTGGTGCCGGCCGCAGCCCTGCCGGCGATCACGAACAGCGTCGACCCGGTGGCCCGATCGACCGCCGCGGCCGCGTCGGCGGCGGCCAGCGCGGCCCTGCCGGAGAGCCTGCTGGGCCAGCCGAATGGCGTCGCACCGCTCGACGGAAGCGGTTTGGTGCCGTTGGCAACCTTACCGAGCTCGGTGACAAATCCGGTCGACGCGACGGCGCGCGCCACTGCCAATGCGGCCATTCCTTCGTCTCAGAGAGGTGCTGCGAGCGGCGTCGCACCGCTCGACGGCAACTCGTTGGTTCCGGTGACCAACATCAACCCGGCGTCCAGTGCGACCGACGCAGTGGCTCGTGCGGCCGCGAATGCCGCTCAGACAACCGCGACCGCCGCCATCCCGGCGTCCCAGAAGGGTGCCGCGAGCGGCGTGGCGTCCTTGACGTCTTCGTCCCTGATACCGACTGCCCAGATCGACCCGACTTCGATTGCGACCGACCCCACCGCGCGGTCTACGGCGTCGGCGGCTCAGACGACGGCCGCTTCTGCCCAGGCTACCGCCAATGCCGCCATCCCTTCGTCGCAAAAGGGTGCGGCGAGCGGCGTGGCGGCACTTGACAGCAACACCTACGTGCCAGTGGCCAACATCAATCCGGCTTCGGTGGCAACCGACAGCACCGCCCGTGCGGCCGCGAGCGCCGCCACTGCCATCGCCAACGCGGCCATTCCGTCGTCCACGCTGGGGCAGGCCAATGGCCCGGCGCAGTTGTCGAGCGCCAGCCTGCTTTCTCCGGCGATTCTGCCGCTCGGCAGCAACGCGGCTTTCGGCGCGATGAAGGGGGATGGCTCGACCATCTCGTGTTCCGCCGGCGTGTGTTCCGCCTTGGGAACCGGGTCGGTGTCGCTTGCGACGTCGACCAAGGCAGGGACCGTGCCAAGCGTGAACGCTCCGGGCGGTGCCCCCTTGCTTGACAGCAGCGGCACGCTCAGTGGCCAGCTCGCTGCTGCCAACGCCCAGGCGGTCGCACGTGCCCTTGCTGCTCAGCGCAACGATGTCGTCTATGCGGCCGACTACGGTGTTGCCTGCAACGACCAGACGCTGGGCGACGTGGCGGTTGCCTCGAACGGCAGCACCATCACGCTGACCAGCAACAGCTACCAATTCAACCAGAACGATGTCGGCTCGAACGTGGTGGGCGGCTACCAGAACGGTGCCCTGACCGGCGTGACGATCGCGTCGGTGTCAAACGGCGTGGCGACCATCAGTTCCAGCATCACGGACAACGAGCCGGCAGGCACGGGGACTGTCCGCATCTGGCACGACGACACGGCCGATCTGCAGAAAGCCTTCAATTACGCCACCTCCGCTCTCCGGCTCGGGGGGACGCGTCTGGAGCTGCCGGGTGGGCAGTGTGACCTGAGTGCCGAAATCGATGTCAGCGCGACGCGTTCGCTCTCGGTCATCGGGCAGGGCGAGCAGGCAACCGACCTCAACTGGATCGGCGCGACGAATGGCCTGCTCATCAACATGACGAACGGCGCCAGCGTGACGCTCGGAGACTTCATGGTGTCCAAGACCGATGGCGCCAACGGGTATGGCACAAACGACACCACGACGGCGGAGCGGTTCGTCGGCACGGCCATCGCATTGGGATCGTCCAACGCTCAGGAGGGCGAGGTGTCCATCGGCAACGTCGCCATCTATCCCGGCGGACCTGTCAATACGAACGCCGGCACGTTTCAGAAGAATCCCAGTGCGCAGAACGATGGATGGAACCAGAGCCTGCATCTGTTCAACATCGGGCGCGCCCGGGTCGACCATGTCATCATCTCGATGCCTGGCTCGCTTGCTGCAGGCTCTCTCAGTGACGCTCCCGCCCCCAGCCTCTACAATTCGGGTGTGGCAGTGGCCGGCACCTACTCTGCTGCCTTGCCGTTCGGCGTTGCTGCCGGGATTGTTCTTGACGGCGTCAACAGCGGCGCCAACGGCGGGAACTACGCCATCGACAATTCATTCTCGAACATCGATACCGCCGGCGGCAACGTATCCTTCGATGCCTCGCACTTTCAAGGGATTTACATCTCCGACAGCAAACTCACCTACGCGATGTATGGTTTCCGGAGCGACGGGTCATTGCCTTTCGACACCGGCATCACCAATACGTCGTTCGCTCCCCTGGAAAACTGGACGCAGGGTGGCTCCATCAATGAACTCGTCACGATGGCAGGTTGTTACACGTTCTCCTATTTAGCCGATGCCTACTTGAACGGGGACAGTTTCAACACTCTGGTCGGCAACGTATTCTGGACCGGAGGCAGCCCGGCAGGCTCGTGGGAGGCGGTCTGGTTCCGGAACACAAACAACGACAGCTTCGACGGCAACAACGTGCTCGGCACGGGCTGGCATATGTCGGCTCCTGCGGCGACCGCGACGTTCGCATCGGGAGCGACCGCGATCCCGGTGTCGAGCACGGCGTACGTGTCGAGCGGAAACGAGCTTTACGACATCACGACGCCAGGCGCGACGCCGCTTCCCTTCCTGATCAGCAATCCGCCCTACTCGGGAAATACGATTGCGCTCAGCCAGGCTACAGCGGCGGCGAGTTCGACTGCGACCGACACGATCATCCAAGCTCCCTTCATCGGTGTCGCCGGTGCAGCGAGTGCCGGCGCGACATCCTTTTCGGTCGGCTCAACCGCCCATCTGTTCCACGGCATGATTCTGGTGGATTATTCGAACGCGGCCGTCTTCCCCATGGTGGATAATGCCGCCTTCAAGAGCTGGGCGACAGTCCAGTCTCTGAGCGGAACGACGGTGACCGTCGACAACGGTCATGCGTTGCAGGCGGCGATGGCGGCCGGCGACGTGATCGAGGCGTTCACACCCGATTATGGCGAAATCGCTTCCTGGGATGGCAGCAGCGGCGGCAATTACCCGCACGTCGCGTCTTCCAACACATTCTCGAACATCGAAGGCCCAGCTCTGGCCAATGCCGTCAAGACCGGGAATTCCTCCGGCACGGGCAATTCTATTGCCGAGAGCGTTGGCGGCTTGCCGGGAGTTCTCGATCCAAACTGGGGGTTTGGAGCGGGCGCGGTCTCATCGAACTATTTTGGCAACGCCATCAATGGCGGTGCGATCGAGGATGACGGCAACCGCAACGTCCGTTTCGTCAAGAACCTTGGCTGCGGCGACATCTATGATACGTGCGTTCTCACGCAGATGAACACGGGCACCCTGCAATTTTCGGCGGGTGGCGCTGCCAGTTATGGCGGTGGTGCCGGGGGTGCGACCGACAGTGTCTCGTTTGCCGCTCCGAACCTCTACGCTGCAGGCACCGTCAGCAACTACTACAATTCCCAGGGCACCAGCGCCGGACATCTGAACCAGACTTTCAACGTGCAGGGCTACTTCGGCTCCGGAACGCTCAGCACCAACGGCATCACGGCCAGCGCTGGCAACCTCGGTCCTCTGCAGACCGGAACCGTCCACCTCAGAGCGACGATCTCGTGCATTAATGGTTCCAGCTACGCATCGTGGACGGTGACCGGGATCTGGGGTGGTTCGCCATTCGCGTCCCTTGCGTCGACGTTCGCGGCAACCGCTGATCCTGGAACCACCATTCCGAGCGGCTGGACCATGACCGCGGCGGCTCTTGACGGGTCGCCGACTACCTCGGGTTATCCCGAGCTGGTCCTGGGTGGGGCGCCGGGCAACACCGACTGCTCGGGGCATGTCGAAGAACTCAATATCCAGTAAGGCCGCCCGCCTTCTGGCGCCGCTCAGGATCGTCGCCAGAACGCAAGCTTGGGCTTTTCCTCGGACGCGAGAGATTGGTCAGCCGCATCATCCGGCGAGCCGATGGCCTCTCCTGGCCCGTCGGCTGGCTCATCGCTCGTGTCTTCGATCATCGGCAGCGTCGCATCCTCGGCGTCCTCGATCGCCGGGCTCAAAGGCGAGGCTAGGCGGCCTTCTTGTGGCATGAGGCTGGAGAGGTATTCATTCATCAGTTTCGGCCGCAAGTCGTGGCCCGAGCCCCAGAAATGGACAAAACCGCAGGGATGCGAGCCACCACACAGCACATCCCGGACTGACCATCGCACTTTCGAGGAGAAAGCATCGTAACGAACGTAATCAAGCTTGTTCGTCACGTAGTTGGCCACAGCCTGATCGAAATGAGAGAGCGACCGACGCCCGCTGCTGGCCTTGACGTAGCGCTCGATGACTTCCTCAATCATCCTGAATGGCAGCATCAGTATGGGCACCGAAGGCATGCCGAGCAGCCCGGAGTTAAAGCCGTGGATATCCGACACCGGAGTACCGTCCTGCCGAAAGAGTGTAGCTCCCACGCTATCCCTTTCACCGAGAGGAGAATCGGTTTCGGCGCCGGCTTGCACGTGATCGGAAAGCAGCACGTCCACCAGGAACGGGTTCAGCGGTGCATCAACGACAACGTCGGTATCGAGGTAGATCAACGGCTGCGCGGTCGACGCACTCTGCAGAGAACCGATCCGATATCGCTGAAGACATTGATGGAGCCAGTCGCCATCCTGAATGCTGACGACGGTCAATCTCTGGCGAAGCGAAGGCGGCACATACGGCAGCAGGTCGTTCGTTGACCGCTCGCTCATGACCAGGATCCGGCCGCTGTAACTTCCGAAGGCTTCGATCGACCTGAGACTGGCTGCCAGCGCATCAAAAATCATGTGCGCGCCGAGGGCAACGAAGTAGATCACGGGATCAAAGGCGACGAATTGCTCCACTTTCCAGACATCGGAGTACAGGGTCACCGATCGCCTGGGCATCTCGTCCAGCCTGAGCGGAAGGTTATGGCCAATCTGGTAAGTGCTGTCGCCCAACCAGAGCTTGTAACCCTCCCGTATGTGGATGCGCTCCCGCGGCAGATGTTGGCGGCGTGACCGCGCCACCCAACTTCCATTGGTGATGGCGATCAGCACCTCGAAACTCTGCTGATCGATCAGCAGAAACTTCTCCCAGATGCTTGCCTGCGGACTCCAGCCGATCGAGCCGTTCGGGTGCGCCGCCGCAAAGACGTCGCCATGACGTAAATGCACCACGTTCGGCTGATCGGTCTCGACAAGCTCGACGATGCCCAACGGCAGGTCTGGCTCGCTCTCCAGCCGCAATGAGACCTTCGTGGTCTCCATTTGGCCGGTTCGAAGAGAAAAACGGGAGTCTTCTCCCACGCAGAGCACGCGCGCTGTGGTGGGACCGAACTCCCCCATACGTCGTTGCCCGAACTGACCGACCTCGCAATTAAAGACGACCACGCTCCCGAACCAGGTCAGGAGAAGCCTGGCACTGCCGTCGTAACCCATCGACTGTCTTCCCCACGATGCGACCCGCGCGACGGTACGCATTTTCGAAGACGCCCCAACAGGGGCTCGCAACAGCGCTGTTCCTAAACGAAGCGGCGTCTTTTATACCCATGACCGACGAGCTGTAAAGGTTCTGCAGGTTGGGGTCGCTGACGCCGGGCAGTGCCGGTCCACAAGGCTGCGTGGACCGGCACTCCCGGGCCGGTCGGTTCAGTCGACGATCATCTCGTGCAGGTCTCCCGTGCAGTCGAGCGTCATCGAAAAGGCCTGGCCGACAGCCACCTGCACACCTGGGGCGTTTGGCATCGCCTGCGGCGTGATGGCTGACGTGCCGGTCAGGGTCTCTTGCGACCACTTCGTATCGCTGTCGGTCTCGGCAACTGCCTGGAACTCCTGGACGGTGGCCGTGGATCCACTCACCAGCCAGTGGCCGTTGACGCGCCATGCCATACGAAAGCCTGGACTGACGCAGTATATTTCGCCGTAGGTCATCACCGCCACGTTAGAAAGGACAGGCAGACTTCCGGATGTGGGTTGAAGCGATATGAGGTAGCCGCCGTTACCCCAGCCGCCGACCGCCTCGTCGACCACCATGTGATGAAGATTGCCGGTGCTGATGGTACCAGCGGCGCTCAGAGCGCCACCGGTCGACACTCCGCCGCTGCTGGTGATGGCGCCTCCGGTTGTCAGGTTGCCCGCGTTCGTCAGATTGCCTGATCCGTCCAGAAGAAAGGTTTGCAGATTGTCCGACAGGACCTTGATCGATCCGACATCGGCGAACGAACCGACGGTGAGCGCTTCGGGTAGTTGCAGCCCGTTGCTGTTCTCCATCATGTCCGGAGTGTTGGAGATGTTGTCGACGTAGCTGTTGTAGTCACCCCAATAGGGGATGTTGGCCGCCCCGTCCGCGATATAGGTCCCGCAATTCTTCATCGAGTTGCCGGTTGCGTTGATGGCGGTGACGTTCTTGTCGTTGCCCAGACATATGCCGTTCAGGCCGTCGAGGACGTTTCCGGTCTCGGTGTTGGGGAAACCGCCACTGCCATCGCTCGCGTCGTTGCTGAGCCAGATGCCGTACTCGGAGGCGAGCGAGTTCTTGCCGTCCCCATTGATGTTGTTCTGACTGATCGTGTTGGTGGCTCCGTTTCTGATCCAGATCGCGGCATAGGCGGGAAGACCGGGGGTACTCGCGTCGGAGTGCATGAAGTAATTGCCGCTGAGGTTTGATCCGGCAACTCCGTTGGCGTAGACCCCGTCGATCGCATCGGTGAATTCAGAGTTCATCACGGACAGCAGTTCGGTCACGTTTGCCGGGGTGTCGGCCCGGATGCCGATGCCCTGGGCGACTGACTTGAAGCTGGACACGTAGGCGCCCTGGAAACGGTAGAAGTCGAGCCCCACCAGTCCGCCTGTCGTGTTGACGTCGGAGATGACCGCATCGGTGTTGTAGCCCATCGCGTTCGGGTCGGCTTGTGTGGCATCGGTGCCCTGGATCAGGATGCCGTCCGACACGCCAATTCCTAAGCTGGCGGCCGGACTTCCCGCCGCGGTGGTGCCGCTGGTCGGTAGCGCGGCACCGTTGTCGAACGGTCCCGGAGCTGTTGGCGACGGCAGCGGAGACGCCGGTGACGGCAGACCTTTCGGGTTCGGCAACAGGCTGTACGACGGCATGTTGACGCTGACGTTTTCCACAGTCGGACCTTGCAAGTCGGTCAGGTGGACGCCGACTGCCCAGGAGTCTGTCTGCCCATTCGGAACACCCGGATAAATGGACAGGTTGGCGACAGTGACGGAACCGGTGTTCTGGTTTCGCGGCAGGTAGGTGTTGTACATCGTAACGTCCGGTCCGCCGGCAGCGATCGAAACTGCCTGCCCGACGAAGGTCGAACCGGACGGGTTGGTGCCGACTTTCTTGCTGATCGCCATGTCGCTGATGGTCAGGCTGGCGTTGTTCGACACGACGAACATCAGGCCGTTGGTCGGAGCCGTCCACTGAAGGTGCGTCGAGCCGATGCCGAGACCTGCGACATAGATCGACTTGGTCACCGCCACATCGATCTCTCCCGAGATGAGGCAGAGGCCGCCCGGAAGAACGACCTTCACACCGCTGGCCATGGCATTCGCGGCGCCCGAATTGGCCTCCGCGGCGGTGAGCACGCTGTTCAGTGCGGCCGTATCATCGCTGATGCCGTTGCACTGCATGCCGTAGTCGGACCCATACATGGTATCGGCGTAGGCACCGCTGAGCGTGGTCGCGACCGTGGATGGCATCGCGGCGGCGACGCTGGCGGCGAGTGCGGGGTCAACGGCCACCTTCGCCTGGACCGTCTTCTGCACCGCCGTGCAGGAGGCCGGCGTTCTGCAGGGCTGGGCCTGGGCTGCCAGCGCGGGGCTCGTCATCGACGCTCCCACTGCGAGGAAGCCGATCATGTTCGGACTGATATGTCGCATGTAGGATCCCGATCGAAAGGAACCCGCACAGCTTTGCTCACGCTTTTGTGATTTGCGAGTAATAGCAAATAATGTTTCGATATCTACTTAGTCAACGGCCGACTCATTCTGAGTAAAATCGACATCCCATCTTGGTAAATGGACCAAGATGTAATAACTTTTATTGGCGCGAGCGATGCAGACGTGTTTATGTTTTGCATCGGGCGCATCATTATTGCAAAGCTGTGCCAGCGGGCACCGGTGACGGATCAGCGCGAATGATGTTCGGCGTCCGCCATCACCTGTTGCGCGCTTCGCAATAGGCGCAGCCAGGATTGCGGCCGGAAGTCGAAGGCGTTCCATGCGGGCGCGAGATGGTCGATGTAGCCCCGGAACAGACGATCGCGTATCCGATCGATGGTGCCGTCGGGATGATCCTCGTCGGCAACGTTGACCCAAAGCAGGCGGGCCGGACCATGCTTGGCGAGAGCGTCGTAGATGCGATCCATGCCACGAACGCCGAGCGGACCGCCACGCTCGTCCTTCTGGACGCGATAGACGAAGGTCTTGGTGGCCGACTCGCAATCGTCGATGAACTTCTGCGCCATGAACGTGAGCTTGCGTGTCTCTTCCTGCAGGATCTTCTCGTGCGAGATCGAAGACACGGCGCGGCCGGTGTGAAACACCAGACGAGCCGAATGGACGGTCGCGACCCACTCGTTTCCGTGCGACGTCAGGCCGATGGCGCCGGGCTCGGTCATGTCTTCGAACCCGTTTTCGATGGCGAGCGCGAGCGCCTCGATGTCGCCGACGCCAGCGTAGCGCAGGAGGCTCAGCCGCTCTGATCCGATCTTTCGCTGCACCAGGCCGAATTCGCAATTATCCCCCATGCTTTCGAACTGCATCACAAGATCATGTTCTTCCTTGGTGAAGCTCCTGTCCTGCGGCACGAACAGCTCGCTGCCGATGTTGAGCCGATAGTGTTCGCCGCTGTCGGTCTCGACGTGCAGAACCGCGCTGCCGAGATCAAGCTGGTGTTGGGCAAGCGGCTCGATCATCTGAAAGCGGCAAGCCTTCGCCTGCTCGCCGAAACTGTCCCGGTGGTGCAGCCAGACGCCTTCGCTGGTGCGCGCTCGATCGGTGACGGCAAAGCTCGCGGCACCCGGGTAGTCGATGCTCATCTTTGCGATGATGGAGTGGGTGAGAAACCATCCCTCGACGATGATTTCGTCGCCGAACGACCCTGGCCGGTCATGGCTGATCCGGTAGGACTCCACTGCGCACAAGACATGGGAGAGGATCATGGTTTCGCCCGTCGAACTCAGGCAGCCATTTAGGCGAACCGATTACGCGTCGTAAAGCCCGTCCCGGCCAGAACAACCTGTCGGTTCGGCAGGATCGACATCAATCGCCTGAGCTTCCGGAAGTTGAGTGTCAAATACAGCAAACAGATCCCGAGAGGCGTTACCTGACCTGCAGTCTGCAAGTCCAGGACAGTGGTGACAACCGGTTCGGGGGATTGCTCGCCAACGTCATGAAGCCTGCAGCAGTTGCCACATTTTAGACGGGTACGGTAGAGGAAGGCTGCCCACCTTGGAGCAACGCATCGCGTGAACCTGCTGAGGTCGATATTGGGCCGCCGCTTCAGCAGGCGAGACGGGTCCAAAGATGGAGACGCGGTCCGTCAGCCGGAGCCGCCCGCCAAGCTGACGACGGTCGTCTCCTCGAGCGGCGGTGTGCTGTATGCGGGTGCAAGCGGCAGGCTGGTCGCGGTCGCCAACAGCCTCGCTCCGGCCGGCGCGGCAGTGGTCGCGGCCGTCTTTCCGAGACGTCCCGACGTGGCTTTCCTGCTTCCGGCAGCCGAACCGTCGATGCGGATCGACATGGATCGGGACGCGCTCCGGGCGACCGTGCTGTCTTACCGCATCGTTCCAGCCAACCGGCCGGACCGCTTCTTCCTCCGCCACCCCAACCGGACGTTCTTCGTTTGCGCCGCACCCGGCGCACCAGGGCAGCCGGTCGACATCAGTTGCAATCGTGACCGGCCAAGCGGATGGGAAGAACTGTCCGCCGGACCCGACGCTGCCGGGACGGTGTCGCCGCAGAGCTCCGCGTGGCTCGCCGCGATCGGGCGCGGGCTCGCCGGCGGCGAGACGGCGGCCGCATTCTGCGACTGGCTGCTGCGGGAGTCCGACGAGGTGCTCGCGGCCTGTGGGCAGGCGATCCTGCGCATCCTCGATTACGGCGTGCTGGCGACGGTCGGATACAATGCCTCGACCGATCCCCGGCTCGGGGGCCGGCTGCGTTCGATCCTGCCGAATGATCCGTGGACGGTGACCGCCCTCCCGGAGCTCGGACGCTGGCTCGCCGACCGCAAGCCGGCCAGCCGACTGGCGATCGATCCCTCGCTGGATTTTCTTGGGCACGATTACGTTTTCTGGCGCGGAACCTGGTCGATCACCAGCCTCGTGACCACGCTGGCGCGAACCAAGGTCGAGCCAAGACGCAAGCTCGCGGTTCTCGCGACCGCCCGCAACGAAGGCGTCTATTTCCTGCAGTGGATCGCGCATTACCGAGCCCTCGGCGTCGAGCATTTCTTTCTTTATTCCAACGACAACAACGACGGTTCGGACGCGCTCCTCTCGGCTCTTGCCGAGGCCGGTGAAATCACCTGGATCAGCAACAGCTTTGCTCCCCGCGTCGATGGTCAGCTCAAGGCCTACAGCCACTGCCTGTCGTTCGCGCCGCACATCCTGGATTACCGGTGGACCCTGATCGTCGATCTGGACGAATTCATGGTGATCGACACCGAGCAGTATCGCTCGCTTCCCGATCTTCTCGACCGTCGCGAGTCGGGCGGTGCGACCGTGGTCGCGTTCAGCTGGCTGATGTTCACGATGGGCAATAATCTCGCCTGGAGCCGCAGGCCGCTGCTCGAGCGCTGCACGCAACGGGAGTCTGCCGACAATACCGCCATCAAATCCGCGTTCCGGACCAGGAGCTTCATCACCAGCTATCCCCACGACCCGATCCCGGCTCCTGGCGTTCCCGCCGTCTACCAGAATGCCGCCGGAGAGCCTCATCATTGGGAAGGTCGCGACACTCCGCCGTCAAATGGCACGCCATTATACACCCATGCGTGGGTCAACCATTACTATTTCAAGTCGATCGACGAATTTCTGTGGAAATCGTCCCGCAACCGTGGCGGTTTCGAGATCAACCAGGAACTCCAGTTCAAGCCCGATACGCTGAAGGTGTTTGCCCGTTGGAACGAATCGATTTCGGCGGCGGGCGAAACCAGAGCGCTTCGGCATCTCCCCGGGCTGGAGTCGGAGATGCGACGCCTCCTGGCTCTCCCGGGCGTGTCGGCCGCGCAGGATGCGGTCGAGAACAAATTCACCGCCAGCGTCGAGCGGTTGCGCGACGAGGCACTGTCGAGCGTTGCGGCGCTGCCGATGGATCCGGAGCTGACGTCGCGACTGGCCGCCCTGCTGTCCCGCACCAAGGAGGCCGCGCGCGACGAGCCGGCACGTCCGCTGGTCGCCACGAGCAAATCCTAGTGTGTTTTACGGGCATGCCATCGCGCGTTA
This sequence comes from uncultured Acetobacteraceae bacterium, assembly GCA_964246925.1. Classification (GTDB taxonomy): domain Bacteria; phylum Pseudomonadota; class Alphaproteobacteria; order Acetobacterales; family Acetobacteraceae; genus CAXTPV01. The sequence continues at coordinate 777 of CAXTSH010000002.1, read as the reverse complement.
CTTGACTGGGAGTGAGCAAGCATGACCGAAGCTCGCACGACGGGTTTGTACTGGCTGCCGCCCTGTCCCGACTTCGCCGCCCAGTTGCGGACCGCACGCGAGAGCGGGTTGCTGTGGCCGGAGCTGGTTGCCCTGGCACGGCACGATCTTGACGCGATGGCGACGGACCGGCTTGCGGGTCTGCGCCGTCAACTGTTCGCCGAGGGGCCGCCGGCCGGAAGCGGCACCGCTGGCGTACGGTTGGCGCTGCTCGGATCGCTGACGCTGTCGCAGCTGGAGGGTGGCATCGTTGCCGGTGGCCTGCGCCGGGGTCTGTGGGTCGAGACCGGGCACGGCAAGTACGGGCAATATCTGCAGGAGATCATCGACCCGGGATCATGGCTCGGCGATTTCGCGCCGACCCATATCCTGTTCGCCTTCGACGCGCGAACCGCCGCGAGCCGGGGAGCCCGGGCGAGTTCGGCGGACGAGGCGGTGGCATCGTTCATCGGCCATGTCGAAAGCTGCTGGACGCGGGTGCGCGAGCGCGCCAACGTTGCAATCCTGCAGCAGACGTTGCTGCCGGTGCTGCCGCGCGTGATGGGCAACAACGAGCGCCGGTACGGGCTGTCGCCGGCGTCCTTGATCGACCGGATGAACGCAGCGTTGGCCGAGCGTGCCGACGCGGCCGGTGTCGACCTGATCGATCCGGGTTCGGTTTCGTTCGGGCGCGACCCTGCGTTCTGGTACGACCCGCTGATGTGGTACAAGGCCAAACAGGAGGTGAGCCTGATGGCC
>CAXTSH010000001.1:99591-105225 GCA_964246925.1 uncultured Acetobacteraceae bacterium | reverse complement strand
GCAAATCAGATGATCCGAGACAACACAGAATGGCAGCCGCCCAACGCTCAGACCGCTTGACTATCAACACAGTTGCCGCTGGGGCCGGCGGCCCCAGACCCGCGACCGTTGAAAACTAATGGGTATTCAAACGCCACGCGTTTGGTGGGGTGCGGGGTGAAACCCCGCCTCCGATCTCGCTTGCCGCGCGAGCGAGATCATGTCGCAACCTCGGTGCGGCAAAGGCGACAAAGGCTCGCTGCCTTGCCGTTCCGGAGCGGGCTGAGGGCACCACCAGATGCACCGGGATCGGTGGCGGCTCATGTTGCGGCAACAACACGACCAGATTGCCGGCCGCCACCGCCGCCGCAGCCTGATACGACATCACCCGCGCGATGCCATGTCCGGCGACGGCGGAATCGACGGCCGCCGCTGCGGAGTTGACCACCAGCCGGGGTCGGATCGGAACCGGCAGAAGCGACCTCCCGGACGCGGACGCAAACCGCCATGGCTCTGCATCGGCGCCCTCTCGTTCCATGATGCACGCGTGCTCGCGAAGTGAAGCTGGCATTTGCGGCGTCCCGCGTCGCTCGATGTAGGCAGGTGCTGCGCAGAGCACCCGCCGCACCTCACCCAGGCGCGTGGCGGACAGGGTCGAATCCGGGAGGTGCGCGAGTCGCACCGCGACGTCGATGCCTTCATCGACCAGGCTGGCCACCCGATCGAGCAGCAGCAGCCGTGCCTGAACAGCTTGATTGGCGTCCAGGAAGGCGTCGAGGACCGGCCGCACACGGAGCTGTCCGAACATGACCGGCGCCGTGATGGTGAGCAGCCCACTCGGCTCCTCCTGCTCGGTTGCGGCGGTGCACTCGGCCGCGTCGAGCGCCGCCAGCACTTCCCGGCAGGTCGCAAGGTAGGTCTCGCCGAACACCGTCAGGTGCAGTGCGCGCGTGCTCCGGTGCAGCAGACGCGTTCCCAGCCGCTGCTCAAGCAGTGCCACCGCCCGGGTCACCGTCGCGGGCGAGTGACCAAGCCGGCGGGCGGCCGAGGCCAGTGAGCCGCGATCCACCGAAGCCACGAACGCCCGCATCGCGTCGATCCGATCCATCGTTGCAGTCTCCGCAATCAACCTTTGTAAGTTACGGTTGTTCCGCCTCTCGCTGCAACGCGCGATATTGGCGTTTCGCGCTCGGCAGGTGACGTCCATGCATCCGGTTTTCCATTCGCAGAAGGTCGGCGAGGTCGACGTCTTCTATCGAGAGGCAGGGCCCGCGGACGGCTCCGTGATCCTGCTGCTGCACGGCTTTCCGACCGCGAGCCACATGTTTCGCGACCTGGTCCCGGAGCTGGCCGGCCGCTATCGCGTGATCGCGCCGGACCTGCCCGGCTTCGGCAACACCGTCGCACCGCCACGAGGCGTCTTCGCCTACAGCTTCGATAATCTGGCCGAGACGATCGCCGGGTTCGTCGACGCGCTCGGCCTCGCCCGCTACGCGCTCTACATCTTCGATTACGGTGCCCCGGTCGGGCTGCGCCTCGCGATGCGCTTTCCCGACAGGGTGGCGGCGATCGTCAGCCAGAACGGCAATGCCTATGTCGAGGGTTTCAGCGACGCCTGGGCGCCCTGGCAGGCCTACTGGCGCGACCCGACGCCGGAGCACCGCGAAGCCTGCCGCGCATCGCTGGCCCCGGACACGATCCGCGACTGGCAGTATCTCGACGGCGCCGATCCGACGCGCGTGTCGCCGGACGGCTACACGCTTGACCTCGCCTATCTGGCGCGACCCGGCGCCGACGAGATCCAGCTCGACCTCATTCTCGACTATCGCAGCAACGTGGCGCGTTACCCTGACTTCCAGGCCTACTTTCGCGAGCATCGGCCGCCACTCCTGGCCGCCTGGGGCCGCAACGACAGGCATTTCCTGCCGGCCGGCGCCGAAGCCTACCGGCGCGACCTCCCGGAGGCGGAGATCCACCTGCTCGACACCGGACACTTCGCGCTGGAGACGCATGCACCCGAAATCGGTGCGCTGATGCGCAGCTTTCTGGAGCGGCACCGCATCTGACCATGACCGGCATTCCCAACCTGATGCAGGCCGTGCTCGCGCAGCCCGAGGGCGCGCTCCGGCTCGTGCAGGTGTCCACGCCCCAACCCGGCCCAGGCGAGGTCCTGGTGCGGGTCGTGGCGAGCGCGATCAATCCACTCGATGTGAAAATCCTCGCCGGAACCGCCGAGCACGCGCGCCAGGCGCTCCCCGCCATTCTAGGCATCGACGTGGCGGGCATCGTCGTGGCCGTGGGTGACGGGACCACGAAGTTCCAGGAAGGCGACGCGGTCTACGGCATGGCCGGCGGCGTCGGCGGCTGCCCTGGATCGCTCGCCGAGTATATGGCGGCCGACGCGCGCCTGCTGGCCCGCAAGCACCACCGTCCAGGTCATGGTCAAGGATTCAAGGAAGTATGCGGCTACTGGCGGGTGGGGCTTCGGCCGGTTCAGAAACGGAGTGCCGGCGGACCGCGCCGAACACGAGACCTGCTTCGGCTGTCATTCGACCAACGTCAGAGCACACGACTTTGTCTTTACCCGCTTCGCATCGTGACACGGACGCCTCTCGTCGTCCCCTGAACGAGAGATCAGCGATCTCCGTCGCGGTGGAAAGGCACCTGGGGGATCTGAATAAATGACGTCAGGAGAACCCGCCATGAACACCGACCGGAAAGTTGCGTTGATCACAGGTGCTTCACAGGGGATAGGTGCCGCCCTGGTCACGGCCTATCGCGCGCGCGATTACCGCGTCGTGGCGACGGCGCGGTCCATGTGGAACACGGACGATCCAGACATTCTCGTCGTCACCGGCGACGTTGGCGACCGGGATACGGCCAGGCGAGTGGTGGCCGAAGCCACCAAGCGCTTCAGTCGCATCGATACGCTCGTCAACAACGCCGGTGTCTTCATTGCCAAGTCCTTCACCCAATACACCAGGGCCGACTACGACCTGGTCCTCGGCGTCAACGTCGCGGGATTCTTCCACATGACCCAGTTCGCCATCGCAGAGATGGAAAAGAGGAGCAGCGGCCACATCGTTCAGATCACCACAAGCCTTGTCGACCACGCGGACTCGACGGTTCCGTCCGTTCTGGCGTCGCTGACCAAGGGCGGCCTCAACGCCGCCACGAAGTCGCTCGCGATCGAATACGCGAGGCGGGGCATCCGCGTGAATGCGGTCTCGCCAGGTATCGTCAAGACACCGATGCATCCTGCCGAGACACATGCGGCCCTGGCCGCCATGCACCCGATCGGACGCATGGGCGAGGTATCGGACATCGTCGACGCGATCCTCTATCTTGAATCAGCAACGTTCGTCACTGGTGAAATCTTCCACGTCGACGGCGGGCAGAGCGCCGGCCGCTGACAGCTTTGCGGCTTCGCCTAGATCGAAAAGTTGAACGCGACCGAGATGCGCGGACGTTCGCCGCGATAGGCCGTCACCGAGTGCATCAGCCAGGCCGGGAACAGCACCATGGTGCCCGCGACTGGCGTCACCAGCTCGCCCCGTCCGGCGCTGAGGCAATCCTTGACCGCGTATCGTAGATGCGGCGCGTTCATGCTCGGCAGGATACCGCGCGGATCGCTGATCTCGAGCAGGCCGCCCATGCTCTGGTCGGCACCGGCGCCGCCGTCATCGACCCAGTAAATTCCCGACCAGAACGCGCCCGCATGTCCGTGGGCGCGATTGGTATCGCCGGCCACGTTCACATTTGCCCACGCCGTCACGCGCCAGCCGATGTCAGCCGCGACGAGCCCGCCTGCCTCCTCGCGCAGCGTCATCGTGTCGACCATCTCGCGAGCGGCCTCAACGACCGTGTCGCCAGGCGAGCCGCACCACGACAGAAATTCCGCCGAGTGCCAGCCACCGACATTGCTGACAGCGACACCTCGCTCGACCTCCCGCCGTAGCAGGATCGTCCGGGTAAGCGTCGCATTGAGCACCTGATGGTTGGCAAGCCTGGCGCTGACCAGCGGTGTCGGAAAAAACCCGCCGACCGAGAGGCTGTCGCGTTCGAACGTCGTCCGCTCGTCGGCCCCGATCAGGCCGGCACCGAGTGAGCTGGCTGTCCGCTGCTCTCGCTGCATGCGTCTGGTCCTCCGATCGCCCGGTCGACAGCGCACTGTCGAAGAAAACAGGCAAAACCGCCAGCGCAACAAAATGGACGACGTTGCAAACCTGACGCATCGCAACGCCGAGTTTTACCCGATCCCGCCGCGGGCGAGATCGGGATCAAAACCGGTTCCGGTTGCATCCTGTTGCTGACGCGGAACCAAAGACGGCCGTAGACCATCCCGGCGCAAATCACATTCGCGAGATCAAAGCTCGGACTTAATTATTACGATAAAGGAACAAAACATGCCCGCGCCGGACATCAACACTCTTGAGAACGCCGCCAACGCGAGCTTCTGGACCAGCTCGGCAACCGCCTGGGGCATGACCCAGATGCAGGCCGCCGACGGCACGCCCCTGCAGGTGGCGACTACCAACGGCTGCACCGCGGCGGCCTTTATCGATCCATCCGGCAACGTCATCATTTCTTTCGAAGGCACCGAGACCGTCCAGCAATCAGCGACCGACGCCGAGTTGATGGGCGGCCTCCCCAGCGGCCAAATTCCCGGGTTTCAGGACGCGCTCGCCTTCACCAGGACCGTCGAGCAGGCCGCCGCGGCCGAGGGCATCCCGGCCTCGAACATCTACATCACCGGCCATTCTCTCGGCGGTGCTCTCGCCGAGTATGCCGCGTCCCAGACCGGTCTCCCCGGAGCCTCGTTCGCCGGCGCGGGACTGCCCGGATACACAGCACCGGCGACCCCGGCGGCGAACTTCATCAGCTACATCGAGCATGGCGACGCGTTCGCCAATTGGTCGAGTGACGGTTCCGAAAGCGTCCTCGTGGCCGCCGGCACCACGCAGGATCATTACGGCCAGGTCGTCATGCTCGGCTCCCCGAGCCAGGACGCGCTCACCGATACCATCATCGCCGACTATCAGGCGCTCACGCCGGCGTTTTTCACCGGCCAGTTGCCGCAGGCCATCGCCAAGCTCAGCACCGATTTCGACGACAATCTGATGGGCATCCATGGCATGAACGTCTACGCCGCCAGCATCGCTGCCCTGCCGCCGCCCAGCTTTGCATCGGCTGTCGCTTCGATCTCGGCGGATGCGTCCGCCTTGCTGTCCGGCTTCACCCACCCCGTGGTCCGGGCTGTTCACGCGCCGGCGCTGACCATCACTGCGGCGGCTTCCAGCCTGGAGCACTTCCTGTCCGCCATCGCCGGCCCGCATCATACGTTGCATCTGCCCAAGACCTGACCTGCGGGTCAGATCGGCGCGCAAACCCGCTCCAGCCATTCGAATTGGGGGGCGCCGAGGTCAGGACCGACCTCAGCCAGCACGCGGGCGTGATAGGCATCGAGCCAGTCGCGATCCGTGCGGCTCAGTATTGTCCGGTCGATACAGGCGCGGTCGATCGGCGCCAGCGTCAGCGTCTCGAACGCCAGGAACGGCTTGGCTGCGTGCGGAAACTCCGCACGCAACACCACCAGCACGTTATCGATACGAATTCCGTGCGATACCCGCAGATACAAGCCGGGTTAGTACGAAA
>CAXTSH010000001.1:85542-99581 GCA_964246925.1 uncultured Acetobacteraceae bacterium | reverse complement strand
GGCGCGCGCGGCGCGCGTCTCCCCCCCCCCCCCCCCCGCCGCGGGGGGGCCGCGCCCCCACCCCCCCCCCCCACCACCAGCAGCAGGTTCTCGATCCGAATGCCGTGCGATCCCGGCTGATAGAAGCCGGGTTCGTCCGACAGTACCATGCCCTCCTTGATCGGAACCGGCCGGAACACGCCGGAAATGCTCGCCGGTCCCTCATGCACCGAGAGCGCGCTGCCGACGCCGTGCCCGGTGCCGTGATCGTAGTCGAGACCCGCGCGCCACAATGCGTCGCGCGCCAGCGCGTCCAGCCGGTAGCCCGTCACCCCGTCCGGAAACGACGCCGTCCCGAGCATCACCATCCCCTTCAGCACCCGCGTGAACTGGTCCTTCCACGCCGGCGGCACCGGACCGCCACCGGTCCAAACCGTTCGCGTAATATCCGTGGTCCCGTCGTCATACTGCCCACCGCTGTCGATCAGATAGAACTCGCGCGGCCCGATCGCCCGATCGGTCTGCGGCGTCGCCCGATAATGGATGATCGCGCCATGTTCGCCCGCCCCCGAGATCGCCTCGAAACTGTCGCCGCGGAACGACGGATCCATTCCGCGAAACCCGCGCAGCGCCGCCGCCGCCGACATCTCCGTCTCGCGCCCGGCGGCACCCTCCAGCCAATGCAGGAAGCGGCACATCGCCACCGCGTCCCGCCGGTGCGCAGCACGCATCCCGTCCCGCTCCGCCGCGTTCTTCCGCGCCTTCGGCTCGGCGCACACATCGGTCCCGTCGACCACCGTCGCCCCCGCTGCCCGCAGGCGCTGGCCGAACCAGGCCGGGCTGCCGCTCGGGTCGACCCGCACCCGCTTGCCCGCGAGGCCGGCAAGCGCCGCCTCCATCGCCGCCACCGGACTGACCGACACCGCATTGCCCAGCCAGGAACGCGCCGCCGGATCGAGTTTCCCTGGCTCCATGAACAGCTCGACCTGCTCGTCCTCGTGCAGCAACGCGAACCCGAGCGCCACCGGCACTGTCGGCAGGTCGCCACCGCGGATGTTGAGCAGCCACGCGATCGACGCTGGGTCGGTCAGCAGCGCTGCCTGCTGCCCGTCTCCCCGCAGCAGGGCGGCAAGCTCCGCCCGCTTTTCCGCACTCGGCCGGCCGCTCAACTGCTCCGGATGCGGCCGCACCGGGGCCGCCGGCCGGGTAGGGCGGTCGGTCCAGATCCGGTCGACCGGGCTGATCTCGAGTGCCACCATCTCGACCTGCGGGCCCGCAAACCGATCCACCTCGCTTTGCGAGAGCACGCGCGGGTCGTAGCCGATGCGCAATGGCCGCCCGGCTTCTCCCGCCCGCGCGCGGAGCCAGTCGGCCGGCGGCGTCTGGCTCAGGTGCAGTCGTTCCCACAGTGAGCCGTCGGTCTGCTGCGCCAATTGCAGCACGTAGCGGCCGTCGGAGAACACCGCCGCCCGCTCGGCCAGCACGATCGCGAGCCCCGCGCTGCCGTCAAAGCCGGTCAGCCAGGCGAGCCGCTCGGACGCTGCCGGCACGTTCTCGCCCAGATGCTCGTCCGATCTCGGCACCAGCACGCCGTCCAGATCGTCGCGGCCCATGGCCTCGCGCAGGCGCGCGAGCTTCTCGATTGTTGTCTTCATGAAGGCCAGGGTTCCACCCTGGACCCGCTGGGGCTAGCCCCAGACCCCATTTATTTCGGGCCGTGCACCACGACGTCGTAGTCTTGCCACCACGGCGACCAGGTCCCCGTCGGCAGTTCCAGCTCCAACCGCCCGTCCAGCCACCGGAACGATTGTCGAAAGAAGGCGCCGTCCCGATAGGCGTGCGTCGTTCCGTCGTCCGTATACACCGAGCCCTTGCAGTCGGGTCCGGGATAGATGTGCAGCACCAGCGTCCCAGCCGGGCGCTCGCCGGTGTACTGCACCACCGCCTGCATCGGCACGATGGAGCCGGCGCGGGCGAACACCGGCACGTGCCCTGACGTTCGCTTCAGCATGACAGGCTCACGCCGATCCAATGTCTCGCCGGTCCAGAAGTCGAACCACCCGACGCCCTCCGGCAGCTTCAGCTCGTAATCGTCCAATCCGTCCACCGGCGGCGGTGCCACGAGAAGGGCAGGGCCGAACATGAACTGAGCCTCTTCGCGCCGAAGCGGGTCATCGTCGAATTCGAGAAACATCGGCCGCATCAACGGCACCCCGGTCCGCGTCGTCTCCTCGACGCAAGTGTAGATATAGGGCAGCAACTGGTAGCGCGCCTCGATCGACTTGCGTCGCAACGCCTCGTGCCTTTCGCCATGCACCCAAGCTTCCTGGTCGCGCGTGTCGAGGTCGGTATGATTGCGCATGATCGGGTTGAAGGCGCCGAGCGCGATCCAGCGCGTCAGCAGCTCCGGCGTTGGGCTGCCTTTGAAGCCGCCGATGTCGCATCCGGCAAGCGCGAACCCCGACAGGCCAAGGCTCAGTAATTGCGGCGTCGACAGCCTGAGATGGTTCTCTGTGCTGCTGTTGTCTCCTGTCCAGGTCACCGCATGCCGGTGACCGCCCACGTAGGAAGCTCGTGTCATCACGAACGGCCGACGGTCCGGCGCCAGTGCCAGCAAACCGTCATGCGTCGCGCGCGCGTTCTGCATCCCATAGACGTTATGGATTTCAGCATGCTCGGCGATCCGCGTCTCGAACCCCGGTTCTTCGATCCGGTGCTGCACGTCGAGCGGCATCGTGTGGCGGGGCGTCTTGAACACCGCCGGCTCGTTCATGTCGTTCCAGAACCCGGCGATGCCGAACTCGACCGCGAACTGCCGGTGCAGCGATCCCCACCATTCCCGCGTCACTGCCCGCGTGAAGTCCGGGAACACGCAGTCGCCTGGCCAGACCTCGCCCACATAGTCCGCGCCCTCTGGCGTCCGCACGAAATGGCCGCCTTCCTTGCCGCTGTCGTAGGGCGCGTAATCCTCGCCCGGCGTTTGCGGCACGTGGAGGTCGGCGATCACCACCGTCGCCACACCCTCCGCCCGCATCGCGCCGACCGTCTCGCCGAGCGCCGGATACCGCCTTGGATCGGCGGTAAACGGCCGATTGCGGTCCTGAAATCCGATGTCCAGCCACAACGCATCGAGTGGGATCCGCTTCTGCCGGTGGAGCCGGACCACTTCGAGCGCGCGCTCGGCGCTCTCATAGCTGTAGCGGCATTGCTGGTAACCGAGCGCCCACAGCGGCGGCATCGAAGCGCGTCCAACGAGCGCCGTAAACCGCTCTAGCACCCGCTTCGGGCTCGGTCCGACAAACACGTGATACCGAACCGCCCCACCGGCGGCCGACAACGCGATGGTGTCGGCCGACCCGACCGCAAGGTCAAACGCCGACCGATGCGTGCTGTCGAGAAACAGTCCCCAGGCGTGACCGCCAGGCCGCACACCCAGCAGGAATGGCAACGTCTTGTAGAGCGGGTCCCACGCCTCCTGGAACCCGTACGCGTCCGTATTCCACATTGCGTATGCGTGGCCCCGCTTCTCGAGCGGCCCCGGCTTGTCACCCAACCCGTAATAGAACTCCCCCTCCGGCGCGCGCTTGCAGAGCCGAAACCCCGACCCATCGAATTGCAGCGGTCCGTGATCCTGGCACAGCACGCGGCCCGCGTGATCGGCAACCGTCATCGCGAGATCAGCGTCGATCGACACCACGAGTTCGCCCGTCGAGAACGACCCGTCCTCGGCGTGCACCACCGGCACGTCGTGAGACCATAGCGCGGGCAGCACCGCCCACGAGGCCCGTTCCGGCAGCTTGTCCCCCCGGGATGCGGCAACTCGGATCGAACCCGGCGCTGAAGCCGTCACCTCCAGCACGAATGTCCCGCTACGCGCCGTGATGCCGTGCGCGTGCCGTTCCAACTCAATCATGCATCAAACCTTCAGCGCAGGTTCAACCCACGCGCAAACGCGATCAAGGCCGTTGTAACGTCGGCCGCCCGCTCCTGCTGGATCCAGTGACCGCCAGGCAGGATCACCGACCCGCGCAACGTCGGCACCGAGATCGGCAGCGCAGCCAACACCCGATCCATGCCCGGGAACGACATCACTGGATCGCGGTCGCCCGCCATGAACAGCGCCGGCACCGTGATCTCCGCACCTCGCCAAGCCGCAAGCAGCTCCCAGTTCCGATCGATGTTACGATACCAGTTCAGTCCACCCCGGAAGCCGCTCCTCTCAAACGCGCGGACGAACACATCGAGATCGTCTTCCTTCAGCCAGGACGGCAACGCGCTACTGCCATCCAATCCGCTCAGGAAGCCGCCCGACCGCGGCACCATCCCGATCGCCGCAGCCGGCAGCCCTTCGCCGAAACCGGAGCACAGGATCGCGCGCAGCGACGCGCGAACGTCGCGCTCGAACTCCGCCTCCGCCACCCCCTCCTCCTGAAAATAGAGCTGGTAGAATTGCGCCCGGTCATTCTGGGGCATTCGCGACGATGGCAGCGACCCGCCGCGCGGAGTGAACGGAACGCTGAGCCCGACCACACCAACAAACCGGTCGGGCCGGAGCAAGGCGGCATGCCAGGCGACCGGTGCGCCCCAATCGTGGCCCACGATCACGGCCTGCTCGGCACGGAGCGCGTCCAGCAGGCCCACCATGTCGCCCACCAGCGCAAGCAGGTTGTATTGATCGACGGCACGAGGCGCCTGCGTCTCTCCGTAACCCCGCATGTCCGGTGCCACTGCCCGGAACCCGGCCCGGGCGAGCCCCTCCAACTGGTGACGCCACGAATACCAGCACTCCGGAAACCCATGGCACAGCAGCACGAGCGGGCCCTCGCCCTGTTCGGCGACGTGCATCCGGATCCCGTTGGTTTCGATGACCCGGTGCAGCGCGCTCATGCCGGCGCCCTCCCGCTGATCAGTTGCATGTCGGCGTCAGAGCAAACCGGTCTTTGCAGCAAGAGCGTAAGCACGTTAGTATCACTCACATTCCCAAACAACGACGGAGCCCCTCATGCTATCATGGTTCCTGCTGCTCGCGTCGGCTGCATGCTTCCTGTCGTTCGGCTGGGCGTTGAATGGTCATTTCAGGACTGACGGCGGCATGTCGCTCGGCATGCGTCTCCTCTCCGTCTTCAGCGCACTGACCTATACCGGCTTCATTGCGCTGCTCTGCGCGTCCCATCCGAGAGCGCACTCGATGGTCGCCGTGCTCTTCTTCCTCTCGTCGATTCTGCTCTTTTGGTGGACGATCGCGTCCACGCGAAGCCGACGCCTGTCGCTCGCCCACAGCGATGCCGGCCCGCATTGCCTGCTCGATCAGGGACCATACGCCTTCGTCCGTCACCCCTTCTATCTGTCCTACCTCATTTTCTGGACCGGGACGGCGGTCGCGGCGGGACATTTGCAATGGCTGCCGGTGTCGGTCCTGATCGTCTGGTATGTCGCGATCGCGCGCCAGGAAGAAAGACGCCTTGCCGCCAGCAGGTTCGTGGCGAGCTACCGCCTTTATCAGAGCCGTACCGGCATGTTGTTCCCCAAAGTCCGCTGGGCCGGGGGAGCGCTCTAGCTGGCCCTGACACTGGTTTGTGAGCTCAAGACCAACGTCAGAAACCCACGCACGATCTCGATGCGCTTTTCCGCCTTCATCGGCAGCGGCACGTGATGCGTCCGGCAATACAGGATGACTGCCGCGAGCGCCTCGCGACCACTGACCACCAGGAGGTTGCGCTCGTTGCTCGCCGGTTCCGAATAGGACATCCTGATGAAGACGGCGTTCTGCTCCTCGCCGATCTCAACCCGCGCGGCGGTGATCGGCCGCCGGTCGCCGCGCGATGCCAGCCAGTTGAAAACCATCTCGCAGATCTCGCGATCGTTGAAGATGACGTGCCTGATCTCCTGCATGGAGCGAACCTCGTGGAACGTTCCGCCGTGCTGCCGCCCGGCCGGTCGCGCAATCTTGTTAGACACCATCGTGGATAACGATCCATGAACGCGGGTCACGTTTCGTCACCGGATCGGCGCAGCACCAGCGTCGTCCAGTCTCCGACGTCGATCCGGCGCTCCAGCACCAGGCCCCGCCTGCGATGCGCCGACATCACCATGGCCGACTGCCGGCTCAGCAGCCCACTCAGGATTGCCGTCCCGCCCGGCGCCAGCCCATCCGCGAGCGACCGCGCCATGCGCGCCAGCGGCCGCGCCAGGATGTTGGCGAACACCAGATCGTAGGGCCGTCCGGCTCGCACGGCAGCCCCATGCCAGCCGTTGCCGAGCGCGGTCCGGACCAGCCGCCCCAGACCGTTGAGGCGCGCGTTCTGCGCTGCCGCACGAACCGACCAGGGTTCGATATCGACCGCCAGCACCTGCCGATGAAGCAGCGAGGCGGCCGCCATCGCCAGGATCGCCGACCCGCAGCCGAGATCGAGGATACGCGCCGGGCGGCGGCAGGCCACGCGTTCCAGCGCCAGCAGGCATCCGCGTGTCGAGCCGTGCTCGCCCGACCCAAATGCGACCCCGGCATCGAGCGTGAGCAGGATCCGTCCCGGCGTCCTGCCCCTCGGCAGGTGCGTTCCGCGGATCGCGAAACGGCGTCCGACCAGCTGCGCCGGAAACACGCTGGCGGTTCGTGCCAGCCAGCCTTCCGCCTGTGTCTCCGCGCGCTCGATCGTCACTGCGTGGCCGGTCACCAGCGCGGCGATCGCGACCGCGCCTTGCAGCGCCGCATCCGACCCACGCGTTCGCACACCCTCGACCCGCCACAGGGAAGCCGCCTCGTCGATCTCGAAGAACCCGATCGTATCGCAATCGGTCGAGAGTGCCTGCTCGAACGCTTCGACCGCATCGAGCGGCACGTCTACCCACACTGTTTCAAGCAGCATTCTGCCTCCCGGGCCATGGACCCACCTTGGCATCGATAGGGTCTCGATGTATCTTATACTCCGATAGATCGAAAGTGCTTCGGAGCGCCCATGCAGACCCACCAGACGATAGCCGCACAAGCGTGACAGGCAGAATCCATCCCATCGGCCCACACCACCATCACCATAAACCGCAAACGATGACGCGCAGCGAGTTCATCTCGACACTCGTTGCGGCGACCGTGCTTGCCCCAGGAGCCATGGCTCGGACGCAGGACTCGGTTGGACTGGCAGAGAGATACAGGCAGCGGTCCGAGGATGCCGAACGCGAAGCGATAAGCGAGCCATTCAAGGGAGTGACGACGAACGGAGAAGTGCTGCCGGACCTCTTTCAGATCAGCCCTACCGGCATCTCCACCGAGCCGGTCCGCAATGCCGCGCAGGCCTTCATCGCGACGCTGACAGACGTTCAGCTCATCAGGACCATGTTCCCGGTCGGGGATATCCAGTGGCGCAGGTGGGCGAACCAGAACTTCTATGCGCGTCAGGGGATCAGCCTTCGGGAGATGACGGTCACGCAGCGCAGGGCAGCCCTGGACCTGATGCGCGCATCACTGAGCAGCAAGGGCTTTGAGCTGACGCGCAGCATCATGCGTCTCAATCAGACGCTTGCCGAACTGACGCCTGACAATGACTTGGTGTTGGGCGAATGGGCCTACTACATCACGGTGATGGGGCGCCCGTCCGCAACCGATCCCTGGGGATGGCAATTCCAGGGTCCTCACGCGATCATCAACACCTTCGTGCTCGGGGACCAGGTGGTGATGACGCCGCTGTTTCTGGGATCGGAGCCGACCCGCGCGCTATCAGGCCAGCATAAGGGTCTGGCCGTCCTCCAACAGGAACAGAATGACGGCTTGGCAATGGTGACGGCGCTCTCCGAAGACCAGCGGCGCCGAGCCATCCTGAACTCCTCGAAGACCGGCCCCAACAATCTGACAGAAGCGTTCAGAGACAACGTTGTTCTCGACTACGCAGGCCAGCGCGCAAACCAGCTCACCGCATTGTCGCGCCGTCGACTACGGGACCTGATCAATCTTTACGTGAGCAACATGGACGACGGCCACTCACGCGTAAAGATGAACGAGATCGACCGCCACCTCGACAATACTTGGTTCGCCTGGATTGGCGGCACACAGGCTGACAGCGTATTCTACTACCGGATTCAGAGCCCGGTCATCGTGATCGAGTTTGATCACCAGCCGCCGGTGGGCCTGGCCAGATTTGCGGCCGATCCCGACGAGCCGACCCGGCAGCACATCCACTGCGTCGTCCGAACCCCAAACGGAAATGACTACGGCAAGGATCTCCTGCGGCAACATTATCGTTCTCATCCCCACAACACCTAGTGCCCTGCGCAGGGAACAAGCAGGCCACCGCGGCCGGGATCGTCGTATCGGCCCGGATGCGTTCGAGGAGAGCCAAGTGCGTGGTTTGACCAGCCGCTCGCGGGTGCGCATCACGGTCGACCGGGCCTGCTGCTCGAGCGAGCGCACCGCAACATTGCTCATCCCCGGCTGCCTCGCGGATCGCCGCCGCATCCGTGCGGTCGTTCTTGCTGCGCTTGACGAACGGCCCCGACATATTGCGGCGGGGGTAGCTTGACCCGATGCCCGTGAGCTTCAAGCAGCCGCCCCCAATGATGCGCAGCACTGCTCGCCTCCAGAGCGAACTCTATCGCCGGCATCGACGCGATAAGCCCTCGAAGCGCGATCGCGACGGATCGCGCCGCAACACCGCGCGACCCGCCTCATCGATCCGGTGCAGCGTGAACACGGCCTTGGACGCGTCTACCGCCATGCGCTTGTATGTCATCGGACGGCTCCCCTGTCTGGTCCTCAACAGCCCAACATTGGCACATCGATGCTGTGGGGCCGTCCGCCTCAACAGGTCACGGACACTCTCCTCATCACCAGGACGGGACGCTCATGACGCGCTACCGTCCGCCATCTCCACCGTCAGCAACGCCTCCCAGGGACCGCCGCAATATCGCCAGACATGAAACGCCGCCGCCTCCGCCCGCTCCGGCACGAACCCCGCCGACAGGCTCGCGTGCAACGCCCTCGCGTCCTCGGCCGCGACCTTGTTCTGGACGGTGATGTGCGGCCGGAACGGTGCGCTATCTTGCCGGCTCAGCCGTCCGGCAAACCGCGACGCAATCGCCGCCCGCCTCGCCGACAGCGCCGCCGAGCGCAGCTCGAACGCGACCCCGCGCCCCAGCATCCGCACACCGGCCACCTCGACCATGAACCGTCCGCGACCTACGCCATCCAACGCCGCCGACACGCCGACCTCATCATCGGGCAGCGCGTGGAACAACGTCACATGCGCCGGCACTAGGTTCCGCTCCGCCGGAAACCAGCGCCGCCGCATAGCTTCGAACCGCTCCTGAACCCCCGCCTCGAGCGACAGAGTGAGGATCAGATTATCAGGCGTGTCCGACCACCCCGCCCGGCGCCTGCATCGCCGCCGCCCGCCGCTGCTGCCAGAGTGCCACGAAGTCGATCGGCTGCAGCAGCACCGGTGGGAACCCGCCGTCCCGGGTGACGTCGGCCAAAATGTTGCGCGCATACGGGAACAGCAGCCGAGGCACCTCGATCAGCAGCATCGGCTCGACGTTCGCCTCCGCCACCCCGTTCAGCGTCACGATCCCGCAATAGGCAAGCTCGGCGATGAACACGCTCCGCCCCGCCTCTGCCGTCTCCTGCCCGGCCGGCGCCGTCCCCTTCGGCTCGGTCGCCTCCGTCTTGATCGCCAGCGTGACCTCGTAGACCGGCTGCTGGTCGTTGAGCCGCCGCACCTGCACGTCGAGGTTCAGCCCGATGTTCGGCTGCGCACGCAGGGACGCAAAAATCTCGGGCGCTCCAGGAACCTCAAACGACAGGTCCTTCACATACTGCAGGTTCATCACCAGCGCCGCCTGCGGAGCCTGGGCGTCGTTGGCGGCCGGTGCGCCGTTCTCGCTCATCGCGTTCTCCCGACCTGGTCCATCCAGGTCCTCGCGGGAGGCCGGTAGCATGGCGACACGCTGGCTGCCACCGGCAGGCTCACAGCGTCGGAAACACGACTTCCGGCACCGGAGCCCTCGGATCGACCTCCACCCACTCGCCGTTCGCCAGCGTCCGTCCGGTCAGCGCCAGACCGAACCCCCAATGGCACACCACCACCGTTCCCGCCTCGTCCGGGCGCCCGGACATCAGCGCACGGAACGAAGCCGCGCGCGCCGCCACCAGGTCGGACGTCTCGCCCACGGCAGGCCACCAGTTCTCCTCGATCGAAGCGAAGTCGCAGTCCGGCCAGGCGGCTGCCAGTTTCGACCTCGGTGTCCCCACGTCGCAGACGAAGTTGTAGTGCTCGCGCACCAGATCGGTGACTTCCAGCTTCAGCCCGGTCCGCCGCGCGATCGCCGCCGCCGTCTGCAGCGCGCGCGTGTAGGGGGACACCATGATCCGGACGATCCCGGCCGCGGCCAGATGGAGGGCCGCACGTTCCGCCTGCTGCTCGCCGATGCGCGTCAGCTTCGGATCCTCGATGCCGGGATCACGTCTGGTCGCGGTGAAGACGGCATTGAACTCGCTTTGGCCATGGCGCAGCACGATCATCCTGGCAACCTGAGGGCACGCCCCGGGATCGACAAGCCGAGCTTCGTTGTGTCGGCGGCCCTACCGCCTTATCTGTCCTGACGCTGCGGCGCGCTCGGAGACGGCATGACCCTCAATACGGCCGGCATTCCGGTCGACCTGATCCTGTTCGGCATGATCGCGTTGTTCCTCATTCTGAGGCTCCGCAGCGTGCTCGGCAAACGCACCGGTCTCGAGGTCCCGTCGGCCGGGATCGGCCGGCGTGCCCCCGCACCCGTCATCGAGGGCCGGGCCGAGCCGGCCGCGCAGACGCGACCGCTGCCCGACCCGAACAGTCCGGTCGGCCAGCGGCTCGCCTCGATCAGGACGGTCGAGCGCAGCTTTGACCCGGCCGCCTTCCTGCGTGGCGCCGAGGCCGCGTTCCGGCGCATCGTCGAGGCGTTCGCCGCCGGCGACCGCAACGCGCTCCGCCCGCTGCTGACCGACACCGCCTACGCCTCATTCGAGAGCGCAATCAGCGCGCGCGAGAGCGCCGGTCAGACCCAGCGCGGTGAGGTCAAGGCGATCCAGCAGGCGACCATCGAACAGGTCCAGCTCGTCGACGGCGGCCCGGGCGGCGGCAAGCGCGCGCTGATCGAGGTGCGTTTCGTCTCCGACCAGATCAGCATGACGGTCGGCGCCGACGGCCTGCCGCTCACCGGCACGGACGCGGTGACCGAACTCGCCGACCGCTGGATTTTCGAGCGCCTGTTCCCCGGCGAGACCACCTGGCGTCTCCGGGAAGCACGGGCAGCCTGAGGCAAGGGCTCTGCCCTTGACCCGCTGGGGCGCGCCGCCCCAGACCCGCCTCATGGGAACACGCATATGTCCATGAAAGACATTGTCTCGCTCTGCAAGCGGCGCGGCTTCATCTTTCCGTCGAGCGAGATTTACGGCGGCCTGAACGGCTTCTGGGACTACGGACCGCTCGGCGCCGAGCTCAAGCGCAACGTGCGCGCCGCCTGGTGGGACGACATGATTGCGTTCCACAACCGGCTTGTCGCACCGCCCGGTGCGCCGTCCGCTTTCGAGATGGTCGGCATCGACAGCGCCATCATCCTGCACCCGCAGGTCTGGCGCGCTTCCGGCCACTACGACCTCTTCCACGACGTCATGGTCGACTGCCGCGAGACCAAACGCCGGTTCCGATTTGACCATCTGCGCGGCCGTTGGGTCGCTCATCGCAACCACCGTGTTTTTGTCAGCGTCATCGCCGAGCCCGACGAAGAGCAGGACCAGGTGCTCGATGCGGCACTCGCATTCTTCAAGCTGCGCCGCAGCTACGCCGACCAGCTCGTCTGGGAGAGCGATTTCGACGACGTCTCCAACCTGTCCGGCACCGGCGAGGTGCTGGCGCCGGGTGCCACCACGCCCGGCACGCTCACGCCACCCCGCGACTTCAATCTGATGCTCGAGACCGGCCTCGGCGCCGCCGTCTCCGACGACAGCAAGGCCTTCCTCCGGCCAGAGACCGCACAGGGCATCTTCGTCAACTTCCGCAACGTGCTCGACACCACCCGCGCCAGGCTGCCGCTCGGCATCGGCCAGATCGGCAAGAGCTTCCGCAACGAGATCACGCCACGCAACTTCACCTTCCGCTCGCGCGAATTCGAACAGATGGAATGCGAATTCTTCTGCTCACCGGATGGCTCGGACGCGTGGTATCGTTACTGGCGCGATCGTAGATTTCGCTGGTATCTCGACTTGGGTCTCGACCGGTCCCGTTTGCGAGCCCGCGAACACGACGCCGAGGAACTGAGCCACTACTCCAGCGGCACCTGCGACATCGAATACGCGTTTCCCTTCCTGCCGGAAGGCGAGTTCGGTGAGTTGGAGGGTGTCGCGCACCGCGGCGATTTCGACCTCCGCAGTCACATGGAAGGCAAGCTCGATCCCAAATCCAGCCCGCTCGCCGTCGAGCGCGGCGAGGACGGCCGCCCGCGCCATCCCGGATCGGGCAAGAACCTTGCCTATCGCGACGACGCGACCGGCGAGACCTACATCCCGCACGTCATCGAGCCGTCCGCCGGCGCCGACCGTGCAGCGCTGGCCTTCCTTTGCGAGGCCTACCAGGTCGACCGCGCCCCCGACGAGCATGGCCGCCCGCAGGAGCGCACCGTCCTGCGCCTGCACCGGCGACTGGCGCCGGTGAAGGCCGCGATCCTCCCGCTGGTCAAGAAGGACGGCATGCCCGAGATTGCGAAGGCGCTATACGCCGAACTACGCAGGAGCGTCGCGACGGACTACGACGAAAAGGACGCGGTTGGCCGTCGCTATCGGCGCCAGGATGAGATCGGCACCCCATTCTGCATCACGATCGACAGCCAGACACTTGGCGACCGGACGGTTACCATCCGGGATCGCGACAGCCTCGAGCAGGTGCGCATTCGTCTCGACGATGTCACGTCGGAGGTGCGGGACCGCCTGTTGTGAGGCTGCTCCCGATCATCCTCTCGGCGATCCTGTGCGGTTGCTCGATGTCGGGCAGTCACGAGCCCGTGCCGATCGCCTTCGACCTTATCCCCGGCTGGCAGACCGATGCGACCGATCAGGCCTTCACTCAGTTCCGGCGCGTATGCGACCGCCTGTCGCAACTGCCCGCCGACACCAGCCTTGGCGGCGAAGGCGAGCCGGCCAGTCTCGCCGGCCACCAGGCCGACTTCGCCCCCGCCTGTTTCGCCGCGCGTCAGGTCCTGGTCTCGGACGCGGCCAGCGCCCGCAGCTTCTTCGAGCGCTGGTTCGCCGCCTACGACGCCGGGCAGACGCGCCTGACAGGTTACTTCGAACCCGAATTCGCCGGCAGCCTGACCGAGGGCGGCGTCTACCGCACACCGGTTCTCGCCCGTCCCCCCGACCTCGTCACCGTCCGCTCGCCGGATGGACATTCCTGGGTCAGCGGCCGGACCGAAAATGGCCATCTCGTCGCTTATCCGACGCGCGCCGAGATCGACCGCGGAGCGCTCGCCGGCCGCGGGCTTGAGCTCCTCTGGCTCGCCGATCCGGTCGATCTGTTCTTTCTCCAGCTCCAGGGTTCCGGCCGGATCCGGTTGCCGTCCGGCGACGTGGTCCGTGTCGGCTACGCCGGCAAGAATGGACGGCCTTACGTCCCGCTCGGCCGGCTGATGGTCGAGCGCGGCCTACTCGCGCCGGCCGACGCGACGCCCTCGCACGTTCGCGACTGGCTGGAGGACAACAAGGATAAGGCCCAGGCACTCATCGAGCGGAACCAAAGCTACGTCTTCTTCCGGGTCCTGCAGGGCGTCTCGCTTGCCGAAGGTGCGCCGGGCACACTCGGCGTGCCGTTGGCGCCCGAGCGGTCGGTCGCCGTCGGTCCCGCGATCCCGCTCGCAACGCCGGTCTACGACACCGGCAACGGCGCAGGCGCGCTCGCCCTGGCCGAGGACACCGTGAGCGGCAGCAATCGAACCGAGATCTTCTTCGGCTGGGGACGACCGGCCGAGCAGCGTGCGAACGCGCTGCTCGCCGACGGTCATCAATATCTTCTGCTGCCGCGCCGGGTCAGGCCAGCGGCCTG
>CAXTSH010000001.1:0-85442 GCA_964246925.1 uncultured Acetobacteraceae bacterium | reverse complement strand
AGCGCCTGCTAAAGACCCCGGGTCAGGCCAGCGGCCTGAGCGCCTGCTAAAGACCCCGGGTCAGGCCAGCGGCCTGAGCGCCTGCTAAAGACCTTTGTACGAATCGCGCGGGATGTCCATCCTCGACCGATGAACCACCGAGTCGCTGCCGTCCCGCTCCACCAAGCCGAACAGACGGTCCTCGGCTTCGGACCCGTCGAACATCGGGCGCCGGCGCGGGCACGCCCGTTTCCGGTCGGCCGGCATTCGTTGCACTGGGGCGACTGCACCGCTGTTCTGCCGACGCTCGACGCGGAAAGTGTCGACGTCGTCGTGACCTCGCCGCCCTACAATCTCGGCCTCGAATACACCGCCTACGACGACCGTCTCAGCGAGGACCGATACCTTGATTGGATGACGGGCGTCGCGACCGAACTTCGACGCGTCATGCGACCCGAGGCGTCGTTCTTTCTCAACGTGTCCGGCTCGAGCAGCCAGCCCTGGCTGCCGTTCGAACTGCTGGTGCGGCTCCGCGGTCTGTTCTGCCTTCAAAACCACATCACCTGGGTCAAGTCGATCTCGACGGGAAACGATACCGCGGGCCACTTCAAGCCAATCTCAGGCGAGCGCTACCTGCACCACAACCATGAGCACATCTTCCACCTCACCCTGAGCGGAAGGGTCAGGCTCAAGCGCCTGGCCGTCGGCGTGCCGTTCAAGGACAAATCCAACATCGCGCGCCGCGGCCACTCGCAGGACCTGCGCTGCCGCGGCAACACGTGGTTCATCCCCTACCAGACCGTCCAGCGCAGGTCACAGAAGTTCAACCATCCCGGCACGTTCCCGCTCGACCTGCCGCGCTGGTGCATCAGGCTGCACGGCGTGGAGGACGCGGTGGTGCTGGACCCGTTCGCCGGCACCGGCACGACCCTGGTCGCCGCCGAGATCGAGGGCGCGCGCGGGATCGGGATCGAAATGGACCGCGCCTACGTCGCCATTGCCCGCGCCCGGATCGCCGACCAGATGCGCGCCGCCGCCGGCCAGGCGTGACGGCAGGCGACCGCGCCTGCGATCGCGAACGGCGGGATCAGCATCAGGTTGTAACGGACCTGGTTGACCGCGAACGTCGCGTTGAAGGCGAGCAGGAACAACGCTGGCAGCGACACCGCAAGATATCCGAACTCCCGCAGCCGCAGCGAGCGCCACGTCAGCCACACGCAGACCGGCGCCAGCACCAATCCCCAATAGTGATCCACCCAGAGACCCCGAAGGGCCAGCGGTATGGTCACCATCAGGTGCCATAACGGATCGCGCGCGATGTCGTGCACCAGCAGCCAGTGCAGGTGGTTGGCCGGGCCGCCCGCTGCCCGCAGCGTCTCCGGCACCAGCTTGCGCATGCCGATCGCATAGAACGTGTCCGCACGCTCGTCCCATCCGAAACGGGCGCAGGCTCCACGCCCGGCCAGCACCCGCCCAAGCCCGTTGCCATCCGGCAGCCAGCACGGGAAGGCCAGTGCCCATTCACGCCAGCTCATGCTGTCGAACGAGATCCGTTGCGCGAGCGTGTGCCCCGCGTAACCGCTCGTCAGCTGCGGCTGCCCGAGAACGGTCAGGTTGCGCATTACCCAAGGCAGCACGACCAGGGCGGCCGGTACGGCCACGCGCCAGAGGCCGACTGCGACCATGCCGTAACCCAGATAGAGGAAGGCAGGCCTGACCAGGATGGCCAGCCCGAGCAGCACCCCCGTCGGCAGCCACCAGCCGCGCCGACCGCGAACGACCCGCACCAGACCGGCCGTCATCGCCGTGCTCAGCGCGAAACTGGTCGTCTCCGTCATCAGGTAGTTCGCGCCCGCCAGCATCAGCGGCGCCGTCAGCAGCGCGATGCCGAGTGCCGCCCACGCCGTCGCGGCATCCAGCCCGAGTGCGAGGGCGATGTTCCACACCAGCCAGTAGGCGAAGGCCAGCATGGCGAACTGCAGCCACCTGACCGGTCCGGCGCCGCGTTCGCAGACGCCACGCGCGACGACACAATCGAAACGCCGCGCCATGGCCGGGTCGAGCTCGGCCAGCCCCGCGAGCAGCGCCGGGTAGAGCGGCGCGAAGCGCATACCGGGCTTGTGCCCGGCCGGTCCGAACTCCCCGTCCGTAAACCGCCCGTGACGGACGATGTCGTCGGCGATGCCGATATAGAACGGCTGGTCGTAGGAGGAGAGCGGCTGCCGCTTCGCCCAAGGCCACAGCACCGCGAGCACCGCCAGGACCAGAAGCAGGGCGCGCCAAGCTGGCGGAACGCGTGCGGACACGATCATACTCGGGCTCATGTCACGCCGCCCGCGCGCCCTGTCCGACCAAGACCGGGAGGCCTGGAACAGCTTCATTCGCCACGTCGAACCGCTCGGGGAGAATGCCGCCGCCGAGACCGCACCGAAGGTGTCCGCCATCCGTCCGCCCGTCGCCGCACCCCGGCGGACGCCGGACCTCGTCGTGGGCGAACGCGGTCTCGGATTGGATGACCGAAGCTGGCGGGCACTGTCCAACGGACGCCTGACCCCGGCGCGCCGGCTCGACCTGCACGGCCGCACCGCAAACGCCGCGTTCGCCGAACTGCACGCCTTCCTGACCCGGGCGAGTGCCGAGCGCCTGCGCTGCGTGGAGGTCATCACCGGGCGCGGCTCGGGCGACGCAGGCGGCGTACTCCGGCGCGAACTGCCGCATTGGCTCAATCGCGCCGATCTCCGCCCGCTGATCATTGCGGCACAGCACCCGCAGCCGGGCAATACGGGCGCCGTTCGCATCCTCCTGCGCCGCCCTCGGCCGCGTTAGGGCCACGTCGTCCAGCTCCGCGATCCGTGCACGAAGTAGCGGCTCACGCGGGTTCCGTCCCAATAATACCGGAGCTGACGGGCCTGCAGGACCGGAAGATGCACGCGGTCGGGCCAGAACAGCGCCGCCGCCTGGCCGGCCCCCCAGCGGACGCTCGGGTAGACCAGGCCATCGCCGTTCGCCTCGTGGATGGTCCGGCCGAGCACCTGGCCCGGCGCGTAGTCGTCCGGGGCCAGGCAATCCGCGCCCTCGCCACGCCGGAGGTCGACCAACTCCCCGCTGATCGCGTTCACCAGTTCGCGGAAGTCGGCCATGCCGGCCGGCTCGTCGGTCGCGCGCATGAAGTTCTCATGGTGGTACATCGTCTCGGCCAGCGCGACCTCGGGCATGTCGCCGCAGTACCAGACGCCGTAGCTGCCGTCGGTGAAGCGGCTCGGTCGCGCGCGCGAGGCGTGCGTGAAGGCGCCCATCACGATCGTCGCCGTGGCGCCCACGATCCGTCGCCCGGCCGGGACCAGGCTGAGTTCCCCGATCTGGTCGCGGACGCGTGGATTGCCCTTTGCCTCGGCGCTTGCGATCAGATCCCAGTCCGTCGGGTCGGCGATGTCTTCGAACAGGCTGACGGGCGGATAGACGGTGCGGATGATCCGGTGCGAAATCGGCCAGTGTATGTCCGCGGTCGCCGGTGGCCTCACCAGGCGCCGCGTTCCGCGTCGAGATAGGCGCGCACGAAGGCAAGGTCGGCAGGCGCGCCCGCAATCATGCGGTCGAGTGCCGACTGGCCGCCGAAGGCTGCGTTCGGCTGGCGTATCCATCGGTAGCCGCGCTCGGGCTCGCTGAACATGTAGCGGAGCGCTTTGTGAATGCCCATCAGGTCGCCGAGCCGCCAGGCGGTGTCGTGCGGGATGTCGGCGATCTGGCCTACTTTCCAGCGCTGGAAGGTGCGCAAGGAGGGTTGCCCGAGCAGGATGCGCGCCTCCGCCGCACCAAGTCCCCAGCGGTCGAACAGGTTGAAGGCGGCGCGAAGCATCGCGCCGACCTCCTCGCGTGTGAAGAAGGGCGACGGCGCCGGAGATGCCGGCTCCGGCGAGGTCGCAATCCTATGAACCAGCACCCGACAATTCCCGCTACCGCCAATTGGCAGGACTATGCCTCACATCCGCCACTTGGCGCAAGAGCGATGACGACGGTTTGTGTCCGATCGACTAGTCGGTCGTCCGCAGGACCTCGGCAAGCGTGTGAAACACTTCATCGATCTGCGCCGGCTCGATGATCAAGGGCGGCGAGACCGCGATCGTCTCGCCGGTGTAGCGCACCATGATGCCGGCCTCGAAGCATTTGACGAACACCTCGTAGGCCCGCGCCGTCGCAGCACCCGGCCGCGGCTTGAGCTCGATGCCTGCGACAAGGCCAAGGTTGCGCACGTCGATCACGTGCGGTGCGTCGCGCAACGCGTGCGCGGCGGCCTCGAAATGCGGGGCGAGTGCGGCGGCGCGCGAGAACAGGCGCTCGTCGGCGTAGATGTCGAGCGTGGCGATGGCGGCCGCACAGGCGGCGGGGTGGCCGGAATAGGTGTAGCCGTGCGCGAACTCGATGATGTTCTCGGGTCCGTGCATGAAGGCTTGCTGGATTTCGGGCCGGACCGCGACGGCGCCCATCGGGATGGTGCCGTTGGTCAACCCCTTGGCGCAGGCGAGGATGTCGGGAGTGACGCCGAAGGTGTCGGCGGCGAACGCGGCGCCGAGGCGTCCGAAGCCGGTGATGACTTCGTCGAAGATCAGCAGGATGCCATGCTTGCTGCAGATGGCACGGAGTTGCTCGAGATAACCTCTGGGCGGCGGCAGCACGCCGGTCGACCCGGCAAGCGGCTCGACGATGACGGCGGCCACCGTCGACGCGTCGTGCAGCAGCAGGAGCCGCTCCAGGGCGTCGGCGAGTTCGGCGCCGTGCTCGGGCTGCCCGCGCGAGAACGCGTTGCGTGCCAGGTCGTGAGTGTGCGGCAGGTGGTCGACGCCAGGCAGGCCGGGACCGAACATCTTGCGGTTGCCGGAGATGCCACCGACCGAGATGCCGCCGAAGCCGACCCCGTGGTAGCCGCGTTCACGGCCGATCAGGCGGGTGCGTGCCGCATCGCCGCGTACGCGGTGGTAGGCGAGCGCGATCTTGAGGGCGGTGTCGATGCTCTCCGAACCCGAATTGGTAAAGAAAATCTGGTCGAGGTCGCCTGGCATGATCGCGGCAAGCCGGCCCGCCGCCTCAAAGGCGAGCGGATGTCCCATCTGGAAGTTGGGCGCGAAGTCGAGCGTGCCGATGGCCTCCCGCACGGCGTCCGCGATGCGTTCCCGGCCGTGCCCGGCATTGACGCACCAGAGGCCGGCGACGCCGTCGAGGACCTCGCGCCCGTCGTTGGTGCGGTAGTGCATGCCGTGCGCGGAGACCAGCATGCGCGGCTTGTGCCGGAACTGCCGGTTTGCCGTGAACGGCATCCAGAACGCGTCGCGGTTCGTGCTGGCAGGACGGTCGAGCACGTTGGTCTCCATCAATCAGAACAGCGGGCAAACTCGCCTTCGCGTCCCGTGCTGGCAAGCGTCTTGATTGATCCCATGTCGCGGGGATGCAGCGCGGCATCCTCCGGGTCGTCCTCGGCGACCAGCTCAGCCTCAACCTGCCGGCGCTCGACGGGCTCGACCAGACCCTCGACACGGTGCTGATGGTCGAGGTCGAGCGCGAGTGCACCTACGTTCGCCACCATAAGAAGAAAATCGTTCTGATCCTGTCGGCCATGCGCCATTTCGCGGCTCTCCTGCGGGAATCCGGCGTCCGGGTGCGCTACGTCACGCTGGACGATCCGGCCAACACGCAGTCGTTCCGAGGCGAAGTTGTCCGTGCGGCCGCCGAGATCGGGCCGTCTCGGATCATGGTGACGGAGCCCGGCGAGTGGCGGGTGCTCGAGGACATCCGCGGCTGGCAGGAGGCGGCCGGCATCCCGGTCGAGGTGCTCGTCGACCGGCGGTTCCTGTGTTCGATCGCCGACTTCAGGCACTGGGCCGCGGCGCGTCGTTCGTTGCGGATGGAGTTCTTCTACCGCGACATGCGCCGGCGCTACGGTCTGCTGCTCGACGACGACGAGCCGGCGGGCGGACGCTGGAACTACGACGCCGAGAACCGCAAGCGCCTGCCGGCCGGCATCACGGTCCCGCCGCCACCGGAGTTTCCGCCCGACGAGACGACCTGCGACATCATGGCGCTGGTAGAGCGTCGCTTTCCGGATCATTTCGGCAGCACGAACGGCTTCTCGCTGCCCGTGACCGCGGAGGCGGCGCAGCACGCGCTGGCCGAGTTCATCGCCGCCCGGCTGCCGTCGTTCGGGGATTGGCAGGACGCGATGAAGACGGGCGCGCCGGCGCTGTTTCACGCCCTGATTTCGACCTCGCTCAATCTTGGCCTGCTCGACCCGCTCGCGATCTGCCGTGCCGTCGAGCTTGCGTGGCGGGACGACGCGGCGCCGCTGGCAGCGACCGAGGGCTTCATCCGCCAGGTCATCGGCTGGCGGGAATATGTGCGCGGCGTCTATTGGCTGCACATGCCCGAATATGGCCAACGCAATGCGTTGGACGCGCACCGCAAACTGCCCTGGTTCTACTGGTCCGGCGAGACCGGCATGCATTGCCTCGCCGAGGCGATCGGAGCCACGCGCGACAATGCCTACGCCCACCATATCCAGCGCCTGATGATCACCGGCAACTTCGCGCTGCTGGCCGGGCTCGACCCGGACCAGGTCGACGAATGGTACCTCGTCGTCTACGCCGACGCCTACGAGTGGGTGGAAATGCCCAACACCCGCGGCATGGCGCTGTTCGCCGATGGCGGCGTGATGGGCTCCAAGCCCTACGCGGCGTCGGGCGCCTACATCAACCGGATGAGCGACTACTGTGCCGGCTGCCGCTACGACGTGAAGCGTTCGACGGGGGAGGGCGCCTGTCCGTTCAACTTTCTCTACTGGGACTTCATGTCCCGCCACCAGGTGCTGCTCGCGGGCAACCAGCGGATGGCGATGCCGCTGCGCACGCTGGCGAAGATGGACCCGTCCAGACGGGCGGCCCTGGAAGGCGAGGCGAAACGCTTTCTCGCGCGTCTGGACGCGGGCGAACAGGTGTGACCGACCGAAGTGTGCCCTTCTTGCCGCACCGGGATCGATCCGACACACAGGCGATCGTCTCGGCCTGGACGCTTACGTTTCCCGCGTTCTAGATAGTTACGGGAACGCGTTGGGAATAAGACGCCAGGAGGAATTGCTTATGTCTATCGGTTGGTTGCGGCGATCGGGTCGCGTGACGGCGCGGCGGGCCTTGGCGGCTCCTCTGTTCGGTCTCGCAATGGCGAGCGTCGCGAGCGTCACCGCCTGGGGACAGGCGACGCCGGGCAATCCGACCGGCGCGAACGGCGGAGTCGGTGCCGGCGCGACCGGAACCGGCGGACTGCAGAGCGGCGCTTCCGGATTGCAGTCGGCCGCAGGCGTCAGCACCCCGCCCTCGCCGAACGCCGTCAGCAGCGAGCCGCCGCTTCCGGGCTTTTCTGACTCTCTGCTTCCAAACCTGTTCGGCCTGCGGCCCTTCCTGACCGATCACGGCATCGCGGTGATCTTTGACACGGTCGACGAGTTCGCCGGCAACATCACCGGCGGCGGTGGCCCCATTCCGTCCAGCACGGGCAAGACCGAAGGCGGCGCATCGTTTGCCGGCCAGTACGGCTTCGAAACCGACGTCAACTGGGAGACGCTCGCCGGCCTGACCGGCTTCTCCACCCACACCATCGTGGTCGGCCGTTACGGCGGCCACCCGGCGAGCACCTTGATCGGCGACAACCTCAACCCCAGCCAGGAAATCTACGGCGCCGGCGGCAACGTTGTGGTCCACCTGGTGCAGTTCTTCGGCGAGGAGACGCTGGCCGGCGGCAAGTTCGACCTCACGTTCGGTCGAATTCCGCTGGACGACGATTTCGCATCGTCCCCGCTCTACTGCGCCTACGAGAGCAACTCGATCTGCGGAAATCCCAAGGGTTTCACCGACAACATCTCGCACTCGTCCTACCCCGACGCGAACTGGGCCTTCCGCGTGCGCGTGCGGCCGCTGCCGGACTACTATATCCAGAGCGGTATCTTCTTCACGCAGAGCAACATCTACAATGTCGCGGAGAACTTTCGGACCGGCTTCACGATCGACTCCTCCTACATCTCTGGCGAAGCATTCCCGGTCGAGATCGGCTGGGAGCCGAGCTTCGGCCCGCAGCATCTTCCCGGCCACTACAAACTCGGCTTCGTCTATGACAACAATCCTCATTCGGATAACTACTTCGACATCAACGGGGCTCCGTTCGCTCTGACCGGACTGCCGCCGAGAACCGATCACGGTTCGACGACGGCTTACGTGCTGGTCGATCAGATGGTGCTGCGCAACGGCCCCGGCGCCAGCGACGGAATCGTCGCGCTGGCGGGTTACGTCCACAACGACCCAACCAGCGATGCGGCGGTCTATGCGGATGAGTTCTACGCTGGCGCGCAGGACCTTGATTTCTGGCCGGCGCGCCCGCTCGACCAGATCAACGCTCTGATCAACTACCAGCACATCTCCGGATACGCCGGCAAGACACAGGCCCTCGACATTGAGGAAGGGATCCCGGTCAGCGACTACTACAACGGTGCCAGCGGCATCCAGACCTGGACGATGGATTTCGAACTGAACTACGCGATCCACGTCTTCCGTGGCTTCACGTTCGCGCCCGACTTCCAGTACTACATCCGGCCGAACGCCCAGGACAACTTGCCCGACGCCGCTTTCCTCGGCTTTAAGACTCATCTCGTCTTCTTCTGATCATCCGAGACTCGCGGCGCCGCACGGTGCCGCGAGTTGGCTTTCTGGTCCACGGCGCCATGCCGCTTCTTACGGCAACGCCTCTCGCGCCGCACCGGGATCGAACTTCCACCTGGGTGCAACCGGGGCAAGACGCTCGCAGGGACAGGATATGGCTGACGATTCTCCATCGCGACGACGCTGTCCGGCCGCAAGGCGGAGCTTGGCGGCGTTTCTCGTCATCCTGGCGATGGCCAGCTTTCCCGGCTTTGCCGCCGTTGCGCAGACGTCGACGACGTCGGACAACGGTGTCGGAGGAGTGCAGAGCGGCGCCTCGGGATTGGGTTCCAGCCAGGCGGTCAACACGCCGCTGCCGCCCAAACCTGCCAGCAGCGAACCGCCGCTTCCGGATTTCGCTCAATCGCTGCTGCCGGATCTCTTTGGCCTGCGACCTTTCCTGACCGATCACGGCATCGCGGTCATCTTTGACACCGTCGACGAGTTCTCGGGCAACATCACCGGCGGCGGCGGTCCGATCCCTAAAGGCACCGGCAAGACCGAGGGTGGCGCCTCGCTCGACGGGCAATACGGCTTCGAGACTGACGTAAACTGGGAAAAGCTGGCCGGGATCACCGGGTTCTCGACCCATACCATCGTGGTTGGCCGTTACGGCGGCGCTCCGGCCAGCAACCTGATCGGCGACAACCTCAACCCGAGCCAGGAAATCTACGGCGCCGGCGGCAATGTCGTCGTCCACCTGGTGGAGGCCTTCGGTGAAGAAACACTGGCTGGCGGCAAGTTCGACGTGACCTTCGGCCGTATTCCGCTCGACAACTACTACATGGCCTCGCCGCTCTACTGCGCCTTCGAAAACAACTCGCTCTGCGGAAACCCGAAAGGCTTGACGGACAACATTTCCCATTCGTCCTACCCCGACGCGAATTGGGCCTTCAACGTGACGATCCGGCCGCTGCCGGACTATTACGTCCAGAGCGGCATCTTCTTCACCAACAGCAATATCTACAACTACGCCGAGAACTATAGAACCGGCTTTAACTTCGACACCTCCTACATATCGGGCGAAGCGTTCCCCGTCGAGATCGGCTGGGAGCCGAGTTTTGGACCGCAGCATATGCCAGGCCACTACAAGCTCGGCTTCATCTACGACAATAATCCTCACCCGGACAATTACTTCGACATCAACGGCGCTCCGTTCGCTCTGACCGGGCTGCCGCCGAGAACCGACCATGGCTCGACCTCGGCCTATGCCCTCTTCGATCAGATGATCCTGCGCAACGGGCCTGGCGGCGGTGATGGTGTCGTCGTTCTGGGTGGTTATGACCATAACGATCCGACCAGCAATGCGGCGATCTATACGGATCAGATTTTCGTCGGCGTGCAGGATCTCGACTTCTGGAAGGCGCGTCCGCTGGACCAGATCAACGCCCTGATCAACTATCAGCGCATCTCCGGATACGCCGGCAAGACACAGGCCATCGACATCGAGGAAGGCCTCCCCGTTGCCGAATATTACAACGGCGCCAGCGGCATCCAGACCTGGACGATGGATTTCGAGCTGAACTATGCGATCCACGTCTTCCGTGGCTTCACGTTCGCCCCGGACTTCCAGTACTACATCCGGCCGAACGCCCAGGATAACTTGCCCGACGCCGCCTTCCTCGGCTTCAAGACCCACCTCGTGTTCTTCTGATATCGCCGGCATATGATCGCGGTCCCGTTGAACCGCGTTCCCTGCGTGAACACATCTTGCAGGCAAGCCGGCCAAAGACCGGCGTTTCCTGTGAGGTCTCGATGAAGACTTCTCTTTTGCTTCCCATGCTGGCGCTCGCCGTCGCGGTCGCCATGCCGTCCGCCCACGCACAGATGAACGCTGGCGGCAGCGGTCTATACTCAAGCGAGCAGGTCGCGACACCGCTACCGAAGCACAGGAACGCAACCCGAACGCGCCGGCAAGTGCACGAGCGCACGGAAAACTCTTCGTCCGCGACCGGTCGTGGATCGCAGCCTTCCGACTCCGCCACTGTCCCCCGTTCATGACGCCGCTGGCGCGAACCGCCCTGATCCTGGGACTGTCGCTCACGTCCTGCGCCGCGGCTCCGACCGGTCCGGTTCTCGGCTCCTGGCAGGGCGAACCGCCCGGACCCTGGCCGTCCACGCCGGAGATCGTGAGCCTCACGCTTTACGGAACACCTGGGGCGACGTCCGGGAGATATGCCATCTCCACGCAGATCCAGGGAACATTATTCGGGTTGGACACCAGCCTGAGCAGCTGGTCCGGAACCTGGACGCGGGAGGCGAAGGACTATCACGGGCAGAAGCAATCGATCATCTATCTCCACGACGCGTTGTCGAGCGAGATCAACCAGTATGCGCTCGCGTCGAACGGGTGGCTGGAGCCGACGTCGGCCTACGTCGGACGCAGGCTGACGCAGGGCGAGATCGCGCTCTACAGCCTTCGCCCGCTGCCACGGAACACCCGCGCCGCGATCGACTGATTTGGTCCGGCGTGCCGGACGACGCGGGTCTCCAGCGGCGCTCAGACCCGGCCGGAAGCAGGCTCCGTTGCCGATATGCCATGCGGCCGAGCATCCGACGTAACAAGGGCAGAATTCACTCGCATCGTTCACCAGACTGAGTAGTTCCGATCCTTTATGGCCTGACGATCAATGCCCCGGAGCAAACGATGCGGCATGTCGCTCCCGACCGTCTGAACTGCCGAGCACTGGCCGGACTGGCCGCCGCGGTTTATCTGCTGGCGACCTCCCCTTCGCTCGCGCAGCAGGCAGTGTCCGGCGTGCCGCCCTCGGCGCCGATCAACGCGAACGCCCAGGTGCCGAACACCGGCTTTGCCGCCGGGCCAAGCCAGCAGATCGCACAGCCAGGGCTGGGCGCGCTGTTCGGCTCCCCCTTCGGCTCCGATCATCTGTTCGGCGATTGGGGGGGCGCGCAGACCTGGCTTCACAATCACGGGCTTGAGGTCGACCTGGACTACCTGACGGAAAACACCGGGAACGTCACCGGCGGCCGCAGCCAGGGATTTGCCTATGCCGGTCAGATCGGTCTCGAGGTCGACGTCGACCTCGGCAAGCTGTTCGGTCTGAATGGTTTCGCCCTGCACACGATGACGGTCCAGCGCTCAGGAACCAACGGTTCGGTCGGAACGATCGGCGACGACCTCGCGACGACCCAGGAAATCTATGGCGGTGGCGGCAACGTGATCGCCCACAGCGTCTATGACTACTTCGAGAAGTCGCTGCAGCATGACCGGATCGATCTGGCCGCAGGCTGGCTGCCGGTCGGGACCTATTTCGCCTCCTCGCCGCTCTACTGCGACTTCATCAACGTGCTGTTCTGCGGCAACCCGCACCCGTTGCCGAACTATCCCGGCGAGCTCGACTGGCCGCAGGCGACACTGGGCGCCCAGGTCCGTTATCTCGTCACGCCGCTGATCTACGTCATGGTGGGCGCTTTCCAGACCGACCCCGACTTTGGGACCGGCGGTGGTGGCATCTCCGGCTGGGCTTGGGCGGACTCGAAGAAGTCAGGGATCTCGATCCCGGTCGAACTCGGATGGGTGCCGAGTTTCGGTCCGCAGCACCTGATCGGCCATTACAAGGTCGGCTACGACCGCGACACGCACAGATACGCCGACGTGCTCAACAACAGGCAAGGCGTGCCGCAACTGATCTATGGCGGCACCCTGGCCAGCCAGGACCGCGACGACGAGTATGTCCTGTTCGACCAGATGCTGGTTCGCCAGGGCAAGGCCGACACCGACGGGATCATCGTGCTCGGCGGCTGGGTGCACGCGACCGACGCGGTGAGTCCGCTGGCTCAGCACGCCTTTGTCGCTTCGACAACAACCGGTTCGTATTGGGGTCGCCCGCAGGACACGGTCGGGGTTTCGTTCAACTGGATCGAGATGAGTGGGCAGTTCACCCGGGCCGAGGAGATCGCGCTGGAGCAGGGTCAGACGCTGCCCTTCAACATCGACGGCTTCGGCGAGGCCTATGGGCCGCAGAACACCGAGGACGTGGTTGAGCTGGACTACGTCGCGAACATCTACCATGGCGTGACGTTTGTCCCAGACTTCCAGTACATCATCCGCCCGGGTGCGACGACGAATACGCCGGATGCGGCGGTGCTCGGTTTCCGCACCAACATCAATTTCTAGAGGCTCCGGAAACAGACGTTCGGGGCTCCGTCCGAAAACCGCCTCGCATTTCTAAGTCATTGGTCTGCAAAGGCTCTGCCTTCACCGGGTCCAGGGTCAAAGCCCTGGCCTTCCTGTGCCAAGGTGCTAGGAACCTGGGATGGACGTGACCACCGACGCAGTTTCGCCGATGACCCGGCCGCAGCGGACCGCGAGCATCATCGCGGCGCTGATCCTGGTCGCGTTGGGGCTGTTCACGCTCAACGACTTCCTGCCGGCGATTGCCTGGGCGGTGATCTTCGCCATCGCAATCTGGCCGCTCTACAAGCGCGCGGCGCGGCGATGGCCGAAGCGCGCGCACCTGATGCTGCCGCTGGCCTTCACGCTGCTGGTGCTTCTGGTGTTCATCCTGCCGCTGGCGTTCATCGCCGTCCCTCTGGAGCGCGAGGGACGGGATATCGTGGAATGGGTCAACCAGGCCCGCCGCGTCGGAGTGCCGGTGCCCTCTTTCGTACAGGGAATGCCGTTCGCCTCCCACCTGGTGCCGCTTTGGCAGCAAAATCTCAGCGACCCGCAGCAGGCCTCCGCACTGCTCGGGCGTGCGTTCCAGGGCAGGTTTGTCAGCGTGGGCGGCCATGTCGGCTCGCAGGTGCTGCACCGCCTGGTGCTGTTCGGCTTCACGCTGCTGACGCTGTTCTTTCTGTTCCGTGACGGCAGGCGTCTCAACGACCGCATGCTGCTTGCGAGCAGGCGCGCGTTCGGACCGCCGGGCGAGACGGTCGGGCGACAGATCGTGGCCTCCGTGCACGGCACCGTCGACGGGTTGGTGCTGGTGGGACTGGGCGAGGGCGTACTGCTCGGCATCGTGTACGTGTTTGCGGGCGTGCCGCACCCGACGATCTTCGGCTTGTTTACCGCAATCCTGTCGATGATCCCGTTCGGCGCCGGGATCGCCTTCTGTCTCGCCGGTGCGGTGCTGCTGGTGACGGGCAGGACCGTGGCGGCGATCATCGTCGTGGTGATCGGGCTCGCGGTGACGTTCACCGCCGACCATTTCATCCGCCCGACGCTGATCGGAAGTGCCACCAGGCTGCCGTTCCTGTGGGTCCTGTTCGGCATCCTGGGCGGGATTGAAGCGTGGGGGCTGCTAGGCCTGTTTGTGGGACCAGCGATCATGGCGGCGCTGATCCTGTTGTGGCGCGAGTGGGTGGGCGACCAGAAGGGACCGATCAGTCCCGCCTGATCAGGCGGGATGCCAGCCGTACCGGTCGGCGAGGAAGCGATGCAGATCAAGCATGGCCGTTTGGCCGGCAAGCACCGCGCTGACCGCGGTCACGCAATCGGGCGCCGCGAGCGGGCGCAGCGACTGTTCGCTGGTTGCCGATTGGAGGGCTGGCGAGGCGCTGGCCTCGTTGCAGGCGGCGCGCCAGCGGGCCACGGTCCCGGCCGGTGCGAGCTGGGGCAGCACCAGGGCCGCATCGAGCTGGGCAGCGGCCGCACTGGCACGATAGGCAGGTGCGAGGGGTCCGCGCGGCTCATGGCCGTAGAAGCGTTCAACGAGTTCATCCAGCGTTTCGACATGGGGCAGGGCGGGATCGCGGGCACCGACCGCTGCGTCCGAACGCCCGAGTGCGAACAACGGCGTGAAGCCCCCGGTCTGCAGACGTTCGAGGCGCTGCGGAACGCCGCGACCGGTCAGCAGGATGGCGTCGACCGAGCGGTCGCGCAGTGCCGCTTCCTGATCGGCTTGCAGGCGCATGTTGAAGACGGGATCGGCCCGGAGGCGGATCAGTTCCAAGCCGAGCAGGGCCGGGAGATCGGCACCCGCAGGACTGGAGGCGGCAAGGCGCAGGGATGCGCCGATCGGCAGCCGTTCCAGCGGCGTCCGGCCGACGAGAACGGCCGGAGCGATGGCGACCAGTGCCGGGACCCAGAGGCCGGCGTCGAAATGCACACGTGGATCGCCGGCTAGCCAGGCCAGTGCGGCAGCACCCGGTATCATCAGCGCGGTTGAGCCATCCGGGTTGGCGCGGGCCTCGAACTCGTTGGCGGCAGTGACGCCGTCGAGGCCACCGGTCGCGTCGAGCGCAAGGCGGCCTTCGGGATGCGGCACGCCCGGTGCAGGCCCCAGGAGGGCCGGGCCGAGCAACGGGGCGAGAAGGGTCGCAAATTCACTGGCGGTCCCGTCCGGCGGTCCACCGACGAGAAGCGTGGCGCCGGCTTGCGGCATTCCGGCCAGGTCCGCCTCGTCGCCGGCATGAACCGTCTGCGAGAGTGCGCCCGTCGGTCTCGCGATCAGACCCAGCGCGAGAGCGCACGCCTCCCGTCGCGTGGCAGTCCAGCCGCGTCCCTCACCCGACGACATCACGCGACGCTATGGCCACGCGGCGAGTGGAGGCAAGCTCATCAGAATGGCCTCGATGTTGCCGCCGGTGCGCAAGCCGAACAGCGTGCCGCGGTCGTGTAGCAGGTTGAACTCGACATAGCGGCCGCGGCGAGCAAGCTGGGTGTTGCGCTCGGCATCGGTAAAGGGTGCCGCATGGCGACGGCGGATGATGGCGGGATAGGCGTCGAGGAAGGCGGAGCCGACGTCGCGGGTGAACGCGAAATCGGCCTCGGCATCCCCAGTGTCGTGATGGTCGTAGAAGATGCCGCCCAGGCCGCGTCGCTCGCCGCGATGCGGCAGGGTGAAGTAGCGGTCGCACCAGGCGGAGAAGCGATCGTAGTAAGCGGGATCGTGGGCGTCGCAGGCCTGGCGGAAACTCGCGTGAAAGAGGGCGGCGTCCTCGGCCGCCTCCTGCGTGTCGATCAGCATCGGCGAGATGTCGCCGCCGCCACCGAACCAGCCACGCGTGGTGATGAGCAGGCGGGTGTTCATGTGCGCGGTCGGGGCCCAGGGATTCTTGGGATGGCCGACCAGGCTGATGCCCGAGGCCCAGAAGCGTGGGTCATCCTCGGCGCCGGGAATCTGGGCCGCGAACTCGGGGGAGAAGGTCCCCCATACGGTGGACACGTTGACGCCCACCTTCTCGAAGACCGCACCATGCAACATGGCAATCACGCCCCCGCCGCCATCGGTGCCGTCCTCGGTGGGGCGGGTCCAGGGATGCCGCTCGAAGCGGGCCTGCGAGCCGGCCTCGGCTTCGAGACGCTCGAGGGCGGCGCAGACCCGGTCCCGAAGGAGCTCGAACCAAGCTCTGGCGGGACCGCGGAGGGCGGAATGGGGTTCGGACACGGCGCGAGACTGCCCTCCCGCCGGAGGCGCGACAAGCGGGGGTGAGCCGGCGGCGGGCCAAGCAGGTGAGTTGACGGGGACGCCGTTCGGGACGGCCTTGTCAGCGGCGGGCTCGGCCCTTGGACCGGGTGGCCTGGAGCTGCCGGGCGAGTTCGCGGTCCGACAGGCTGCGCATGTGGGCCTGGTAGGGGGTGAGCGGTTCGGGTTCGCTCGCCTCAGATGTGCGGGCAGAGGTCTCCCTGGGTCGCGCTTTCGCCTTCGCCGCCTCGGTGCGCTCCATCTCCTTCAGCACCGTGGCGGCGCGGCGGAAGTCGCGGTTTTCAATCAGGTGCAAGGCGCAGACGCGCATCATTTCGGATGTCGACAGGTTGCCGAACACCGTCTTGTGGTAAGGGTCCCCGGCAATGGCGCGCAACCTGGTAATGCGCTCGATGTCGACCAGGGGATGCTCGAACGGCTCGCCATGAGCTGGTTTGAGGCCGTAATGGCGGCGCGCGAGCATGAGCATCTCTGCAAGTAGGCGATCTTCGTGCGTTTCGTGCATGGGCATGGGCATGGGTTGAGAATGGCGCTGTCTTCAGCGCGCACTGAGCGGGTTGCTGCCAGACGCCGGCATGCACGCCGTCCCGGCGTTGCGATGCGTGGGAGCGAACCCTAATCTCCGGCTGCAGCCGGACCGCGCAGTGCTGAAGGAGTTTCAATGGACGGCCAGTCGACCGAGACAATGATCGCCACGCACCCGACGCGCGGTCCTGTCGCCGGTTGGATCGACCAGCGGCTGCCCATCATCTCGCTGTTCGAGCGCGAGTACGTCCGCTTTCCGGTGCCCCGCAACCTGACGTTCCTGTGGAACATCGGCGCGTTCGTGACCGTGACGCTGGTCGTGCTCGTGCTGACCGGCTTCTTTCTCACAATCGCCTACACGCCCGACCCCGCGCAGGCATTCGCCAGCGTCGAGGAGATCGACCGGCATCTGAACTGGGGCTGGCTGTTGCGTTCGGTCCATCAG
This sequence comes from uncultured Acetobacteraceae bacterium, assembly GCA_964246925.1. GTDB lineage: Bacteria > Pseudomonadota > Alphaproteobacteria > Acetobacterales > Acetobacteraceae > CAXTPV01. The sequence goes on along the minus strand of CAXTSH010000001.1, from coordinate 68,370 downwards.
GCCGGTGCCACCCTGATCTTCGCGCTTCTCTACATTCACACCTGGCGATCGCTCTATTACGGGTCGTTCAAGCGGCCGCGTGAGCTCGTGTGGTTGACCGGCATGCTGCTGCTTTCGGTCGTGATCGTGTGCGGGTTCCTGGGCTACGTGCTGCCCTGGGGACAGATGTCGTACTGGGGCGCCGTCGTGAGTTCGAACGCGATCGCGGCGGTGCCAGGCATGGGACCCGGCATCGCGCACTGGCTGCAGGGCGGCGACACGGTGGGTGCCGCAGCGCTGCACCGGGCGTATGCCTTTCATTTTCTGTTGGGCCTGTTGACGCTCGGCGTGGTGGGGCTGCATGTGGCGGCGTTGCATGTGGTGGGTTCGAATAATCCGACTGGGGTTGAGCTGCCGCCGGCTCAGATGGCGCCGTTCCATCCCCACCATACCGGCAAGTCGCTGATCGCAATGCTGCAGTTCCTGCTGGTGTTTGCCGTGCTCGCCTTCTTCTTTCCGATGGCGTTGACGCAGAACGACAACTTTATCCCCGCCAATCCGGCCTCGACGCCGGCCTCGATCGCGCCGGCCTGGTATTTCCTGCCCTTCTATGCGGTCCTGCGGGCGATCCCGGGTATTGGTGGTGTGATGCTGTCGATCGGGTCGGTGCTGTTGTTGTTCGCGGTGCCCTGGCTGGACTCATCGCCGGTGCGATCCGCGCGCTACCGGCCTCGCTACCGGGCCGCCATGTTCGTGTTGATTGCGGACGTGCTGCTGCTGTCGCTCGCCGGGAGCGAACAGACGTCGGGACTATGGATGCCGGTGGCCCGGCTGGCGACGCTGTGGTGGTTCTTCCATTTCCTTGTTCTGATGCCCTATCTCGGTCGTTACGAGCGGACGCTGCCGGTGCCGGGCGGGGATCGCGTGGAAGCCTCATGATGCGGCGAGGGATCGTTGCCGCCGCCACCGGGATTGTCTTCGTCACCGCGGCGTCGGCCCAAGTGACGATCCCGGTGACGCCGCAGCCCTGGAGCTTCGAACATCTGCTGGGCGGGTTTGATCTTGCTTCCGCGCAGCGTGGATTGGCGGTCTACCAGGCCGCCTGCGCGTCGTGCCACAGCATTGCCCACCTCTCCTACGGCGATCTTTCGGGGCTGGGGCTGAACGCCAACCAGGTGCACGCTTTTGCGGCGTCATCTCTGGTGCCGGGGGGCGAGGACGCTGCGGGACACCAGGTGCTTCGCCCGGCGCAGCCAGGGGACCGGTTTGCGGCACCGTACCGCAACGAGGCCGCGGCGAGAGCTGCGAACGCCGGGGTGCTGCCGCCCGACCTGTCGCGTGCCACGGTGAGGCAAGCCGACGGGGCTGATCAAACCTACGGGCTGCTGATGGGCTACGTGCCGCCTCCGCCGGACCTCACGCTGGGACAGGGCATGGCCTACAACCTGCACGTGCCCGGCAACGTGATCGCGATGCAAAATCCATTCGAGAACGTGCATCTCACCTTCGCCGATGGCGTGCGAGCCACGCCGGAGCAGATGGCGCGCGACGTGACGACGTTCCTCGCCTGGGTATCGGAGCCGCACCTGGTGCAGCGGCGGCAGATGGGGGTCAAGATCGTGATCTTCATGGTGCTGCTGATCGTGCTGGTCTCCGTGGTGCGGCGCCGGAGCGCGTTGGCATGATCAAACCTGTGGTCGGCCTGATCGGCGGGTCGGGGCTGTACGAGATCGAGGGTTTGACCGACACGGTGTGGCGGACAGTGGCGACACCGTGGGGAGCGCCGTCGGACCAGTTGCTGTTCGGGATGCTGCAGGACGTCGAGTGCGTCTTCCTGCCCCGGCATGGGCGGGGGCACGTGCTGTCGCCGACACACGTGAATTTCAGGGCCAACATCGACGCGATGAAGCGCTCGGGTGTTACGGACATCATATCGCTGTCGGCGGTCGGGTCGTTGCGGGAAGACCTGCCGCCGGGACATTTTGTGATCGTCGACCAGTTCATCGACCGGACGTTCGCGCGCCACAAAAGCTTCTTCGGCGAGGGCCTGGTCGCGCATGTGGCGATGGCGGACCCGGTCTGTGCGCGGCTCGGTGACTATCTGGCGGCTGCCGCCGACGCCATCGGCCTGTCGTTCACGCGCGGCGGAACCTACCTCGTCATGGAGGGGCCGCAGTTCTCCACCCGCGCCGAGAGCGAGCTCTATCGCGCGTGGGGTGCCGCGGTGATCGGCATGACGAACATGCCCGAGGCGAAACTCGCGCGCGAAGCCGAGATCAACTACGCCTCGGTCGCCATGGTGACCGACTACGATTGCTGGCGCGAGGGGCACGAGAGCGTCACCGTCGACGCGGTGGTTCGGGTGATGACCGAGAACGCCGCACGCGCCCGCGACCTGGTGCGCGCGGTCGTTCCCGTCATCGGGGCGGCGCGGGACTGGTGTCCGAGCGGGTGCGATCGGGCACTGGATCAAGCGCTAATCACCGCGCCTGCAAAGCGGGACCCGGGATTGGTGGCCAAGCTGGACGCCATCGCCGGGCGGGTCCTGTAGCCCAGGGGCGCTGCCCCTGGATCCCGTCGTGCGTCAGCACGCCAGAGGCGTGACGGCCGGCGGCCCCAGACCCCGCTACTGTGGCGGTTCTGGTAGATCAGGCGGTGTGCCGCCGAAATGGGTCAGCCATTCGGACCAGATTTCGTGCGCCCGAGAACGTGTCAGCGCAATCATACAGACCGTGCCCTCAGCAGCGCGAACCGTCCCGGATGACCAATGATTGTAAACCGCGTCGCACTCGGACTTGCGATATTGGTGCCAGGCGTTTGCCGCCGCCCCGAATTCCAGGAGAGCCTCGCCGGGCTTGTCGCCCTTCTGGATCCTGGCTGCGGCTGCCGCCGCATACGTTGCGAGTTGCCGCTCTGCTCGACCCAGGTAGATATCCAGGCAGACACTCTCTTAACGCGTCGTCAGGCCCGGGCATGGAGGCGCGCTCGCGTCCGCCTGCGTCGCGCCCAAAAACAGGACGGCGCCAAGCCCGAATCTGACAATCATCATGATCGGGCGGGTCTGGGGCCGCGGGCCCCAGCCGGGTCCGGGACTGGCCCCGGCCTTACAGATGCCGCGTCAGGAACGCCAAGCTCCGCTCCTGCGCCAGAGCCGCCGACTTGGCGACATAGCTGCCGCGCTCGTCGCAGCCAAAGCCGTGGCCGGCGCCCTCGTAGACAAAAATCTCGACGTCGGGCTGGGCGGCGCGGATCGCGTCCACGTCAGATGGCGGGATGTGGTCGTCCTCGGCGCCGAAATGCAGTTGCACCGGGCAGTGCGGCTTGGCGTCCTTGATCTGCGCGATGCCGCCGCCGTACCAACCGACGGCGGCCCGGAAGCGGCTGGTCTGGGTGGCGGCCTGCCAGGCGACGGTGCCCCCCCAGCAATAGCCGATGATACCCAGCGTGGCTCTGCCCAGCGCCGAGGCGACCGCCTCCACGTCGAGCAGCGAGGCCTCGTCGGCGATCCGGCCTTTCAGTTCGAGACCCCGCTTCATGCCGTCGCCGTCGTAGGCAAGCTCGATGCCCGGCTCGGCGCGGTCGAACAGGGCGGGTGCCAACACGTAAAAGCCGGCGTCGGCGAAACCGTCGCAGACGTGACGGATATGATGGTTGACGCCGAAGATCTCCTGCACGACGACCAGCGCGCGCGTGGCATCGGCCAACCCGGCCTCGTAGGCGCCGAGCTGGTGCCCGTCGGACGCGGTCAGGGTGATCATCTTGCCCATGGCAGCTTCTCCCGTTGTCCAATCGATGCGAGAGTGAGGCGATGGCGGAGATCGTCAACCTCAACAAGGCGCGAAAAGCGCGGGCGCACACGGAGCAGGCCCTGCGGGCGTCGGAGAACCGGGTTCGCCATGGGCGGACGGCAGCCGACAGGAAGCGTGACCGGCAGGCGGCCGAGCGATCGGAGCGTGCCGCCGAGCAGGCCAAGCTCGAGCCGTCCGACGCGACGGCACCTACTGCAGGGTGAGGACGGCGCCCGGTAGGCGAAGTTCGGCGGGACCGATGATCTGCCGGGTGCCGACACGAACGGAGTGAAGCCGGCCCTCGATCTCGCGGGTCCAGAAGTCCAGGAATCGATGCAGCGCAGGGAAGCGTGGGGCGAGGTCGAGTTCCTGCCAGACATAGGTCTGCAGCAGGGCAGGATGGTCTGGAAGGTGATAGAGGATTTCGGCGGTGGTGAGACGCCAATCCCTGAGCTGCAATCCGAGGTTCATGGGCACCCTTGTCCTGTCTGCGGTCGGCTTTCCCCTTGGCCGCCCTTCAGCACGGCGGTCCTCGATCAGCATTATCGAGGTCGCAGGTTAAACAAAGAAGAAAATGAACTATATGAAGGCTGTAGCACTCTGCGTCGAAGAATGCTGCCATCGTTGACAACCTCCCTTGATCGGCTTAGATGACCGCTGGCACTCGCAAACGGTGAGTGCCAAAGCGCAGGCTGCTTCCCGCCGCGGCAGCCCCGCTCGGAGAAAAGCGGTGACCGGCATCGGACCCGCGCAGCAATGCCGGGTCCCAGGAGCAAACGCACTATGGCGAAATTTCGTCCCTTGCACGACCGCGTGGTCGTCCGGCGGCTGACCGGTGAGGAAAAGACTCTCGGCGGCATCATCATTCCCGATACGGCCAAGGAGAAGCCGATGGAGGGCGAAGTGATCGCCGTCGGCCCCGGCGCCCGCAACGAGCAGGGCCAGATCGTCGCACTCGATGTTCAGGCCGGCGATCGCGTGCTGTTCGGCAAGTGGTCCGGCACTGAGGTCAAGCTCGACGGCGAGGAGCTGCTGATCATGAAGGAGAGCGACATCATGGGTGTCGTCGAGGGTGGCGCCGCTTCCCAGAAGGCCGCCGCCTAACTCTTCCCGGCTCGTCAATCCAACAAGGAGACATTTACATGGCTGCAAAGGACGTGCGCTTCAGCGCAGACGCCCGCCAACGTATGCTGCGCGGCGTGGACATCCTCGCCGACGCGGTGAAGGTGACGCTTGGCCCGAAGGGCCGCAACGTCGTGCTCGACAAGAGCTTCGGCGCGCCACGGATCACCAAGGACGGTGTCACGGTCGCCAAGGAGATCGAGCTCTCCGACAAGTTCGAAAACATGGGCGCGCAGATGGTGCGCGAGGTCGCCTCCAAGACCAACGACATCGCCGGGGACGGCACGACGACGGCGACCGTGCTGGCGCAGTCGATCGTTCGCGAGGGTCTCAAGGCGGTGGCCGCCGGGCTGAACCCGATGGATCTCAAGCGCGGCATCGATCTCGCGGTCGCCAAGGTCGTCGAGCAGTTGCAGGCCAACACGCGCAAGATCTCGACCCAGGAAGAGACGGCCCAGGTCGGCACCATCAGCTCGAATGGCGAGACCGAGATCGGCCGGATGATTTCCGAGGCGATGCAGAAGGTCGGCAACGAGGGCGTCATCACGGTCGAGGAGGCCAAGGGCATCCAGACCGAGCTCGACGTGGTCGAGGGCATGCAGTTCGACCGCGGCTATGTCAGCCCGTATTTCATCACCAATGCCGAGAAGATGGTCGCCGACCTCGACCAGCCCTACATTCTGATCCACGAGAAGAAGCTGTCGGGTCTGCAGCCGATCCTGCCGCTTCTCGAGAGCGTTGTGCAGTCAGGCCGTCCGTTGCTGATCATCGCCGAGGACGTCGAAGGTGAGGCGCTCGCGACGCTCGTGGTCAACAAGCTGCGCGGCGGCTTGAAGATCGCCGCCGTCAAGGCTCCCGGCTTCGGCGATCGCCGCAAGGCGATGCTCGAAGACATCGCGGTGCTGACCGGCGGTCAGGTGATTTCCGAGGACCTCGGCATCAAGCTCGAGAGCGTCACGCTCAACATGCTTGGCCGTGCCAAGAAGGTTCTCATCGAGAAGGAGAACACCACGATCGTCGAGGGTGCCGGCGAAGGGGCCGACATCAAGGGGCGCTGCAACCAGATCAGGTCGCAGATCGAGGAGACCACGTCGGACTACGACCGCGAGAAGCTGCAGGAGCGGCTCGCTAAGCTGGCGGGCGGCGTCGCGGTGATCCGCGTGGGCGGCTCGACCGAGGTCGAGGTGAAGGAGCGCAAGGATCGCGTCGACGACGCGCTTCATGCGACCCGCGCCGCGGTCGAGGAGGGCATTGTTCCGGGCGGCGGCACGGCCCTGGCACGCGCCTCTCTGGTGCTCGACGGCCTCAAATACGAGAACGAGGACCAGAAGGTCGGCATCGAAATCGTCCGTCGCGCGGTGCAGACCCCGCTGCGTCAGATCGTCGAGAACGCCGGCAAGGATGGTGCGGTGATCGCGGCCAAGGTGTTGGAGAACTCCTCCTACAACTATGGCTTCGACGCGCAGCTCGGCGAATACAAGGACCTCGTGCAGGCCGGCATCATCGACCCGACAAAGGTCGTGCGGACTGCGTTGCAGGATGCGGCTTCGGTCGCTGGCCTGCTGGTGACGACCGAGGCGATGATTGCCGAGAAGCCGGAGAAGAAGGCTCCGGCCGGTGGTCCTCCGGGCGGCGGCATGGGCGACATGGACTTCTGAGGTTACTCAGGATCTCGGCAAGGGCGGGTCTTCGGACCCGCCCTTTTTCGTCTCGGGCTGGTCTTCACGATTTCGTTGACACGCCGATTCGTTTCCTGCTCCATTCCGAAGACCAATCGAAGTCCGCCGCGCGTGGCGGACTCCGACTTCGACGGAGTTCGGCTATGGCGACCGGGACGGTGAAGTGGTTCAACACGACCAAGGGCTACGGCTTCATCATGCCGCAGGACGGCGGCAAGGACGTTTTTGTCCACATCACGGCAGTACAGGCAGCCGGTCTGCGCGGGCTGAACGAGGGCCAGGCGGTCGCCTACGAGGTGGCCATGGAGCGCGGCAAGCAGGCGGCGATCAACATCAAGGTCGCTTGAGCGACGGCATCCGGCTGACATTGCGGGGCTCTGCCCCGAACCCTCAGCCAGGGGCCGGGCCCCTGGACCGCCTAAATAGGCGTGATTGTTGCGGCCCGTCTCTCAACGGTTTTGGTGCGCACGGCGCCCGACGATTTGAGCACGTCATGGGCGACCGCTTCGCGTTCAGCGTCGCGGGTCGCCACCGAAAGCACGAGCTCACCCTTTTCCGCCGCCTCGTCGCGATCGGCCTTGACCGCTTCGCCGCCTCCAGCGAGGGCGGCGTGCGTGGCTCCTCCCGCGGCGAGGCCGGCGGCCGCGGCGACTCCGACCGCTGCCAGCGCCGCACCTCCGGTGGCGACCGTGATGACGGCGCCACCGAGTGCTGCGACCACCCCCGCGGTGCTGCCGCCCAGCGTCCGCGCCTGCTGGCGGTCGGTCTCCGTCATCGCATTGCCGGCGCCTTGCTCGGGCGTCGCCTCGGTCGCCCCGGGTGTCGCGGCAGGGAGACTGAGGTCGGCTCGGTCGAAGCCGCGCAGGCGCAACCCGTCCATCGCTTCGTCGAGCGCGGCCCGGTTCGGAAACACGGCCTGAACCTCACGGGTGGCGCCGAGGGTCTGACGCGTGGCATCGGTCGGCGGCTTGCGTTGGTCTGACATGGCACGTCCTCGGTTGATTGGCGTGAACGCAGATGCGGAACCGCCGTTGCCGGAAGCCGAGACAGCCTCTCTATGAGCAGATGCTACCAGACACGCAGACGAGGATGACCTGAGGTCACCAGGTGTGGCTTTGCCGCCGCATGCGACACGAACAGGTCGGTTGCTTCCGTGAAATGGTTTCGCGATCCGTCTCAATTTGCCACGGTGACATCGGATCGGGAGGGACGCCACGATCGAGCGGTAGGCCCAAGTGGCCGTCATAGAATACCAAAGTAGATGTCTTGCAGGTGTTCCACTGTATTTGACGCGTTCTTGTTCACAACTGGGAGGTAGAATACAACCATCAAATCGGACTGATCTTCGGCAGCGATACAAGTTTGCCGGGTCTGGGCGATCACTAGATCCGTGCTTTTCGGAAAACAGATCAAATTTTGACCGTTTGGTCGCCGGTCCGGAACGGTATCCGCCAGATGAGCGGACAGATGCCGGTTTTTTGAGCAACATGGAAGTGCGACGGCTTCGGCTGACGCGCAAAAAAGTCATGTGGCCGCCATGCAACCAATTCGCGTTGCGTGGTCCGACGGTTGGAACGAGCCTTGCCAAAATCCTCACCTGCCCCGAACGTCAGGTGCACCGAGTACCTCCCGCTCGGGTCTGAGGGACTTTTAGCCTATGCGTTTCTGCACCTCGTTTCGGCGAGCACTGTTGCTCGCCTCCGCCCTGAGCAGCTCTGTTCCAGTGGCGGCCGGATGGGCGCAATCGGTCGGCAATGCCTCGACGTCCGGTGGGGCCGTCGGTAATCAGTCCGAGAACGGGCCGGCTAACGGCAGCAGCCCTGGGACGGGGTCGCCGGCGAGCGTCGGGACGCCGAACTCGGCCAACGTTGCCGCTCCAGAGAGCGCGATCCAGGTCGAGACGATACGCAAGATCTACCGCCAGTTGCTCCAGAAGGAGAAGGACCTCCCCACCGCGGTCACCGAGCTCGGCACCAAGCAGGTCCAGCAGAGCGGCATCAACGGGTCGGTGCAGAGCCTGCTGACTCAGGCTCCGTCGGTGAACTCATACCAGACGGGGATCGGTCAGAACTCGCCCGAGCTGACCATACGCGGCGTCAAGGACGGCTTGTTGTCCGACAACCTCGATGACGTGCCGATCCAGGATCTGCTCAACGTCAACGGGCAGGGCTTCGCCGGGTCGTTCGTTGGCTCGATCGGAGGGTTCGTCACCAACCAGCAGATTTCGGGGGCCAACATCTATCCGGGCGTTACCACGCCGGACAACCAGGGCTTCAACGGCGTCGGCGGCACAATCAACTACATTCCGATCGCGCCGACCGCCGACCGGAACTTCACCGTCGAAGGCGGCGTCGGCTCGTTTGATCTTTATCACGGCGGGTTCTCGGTCAATTCGGGCGCGTTGGGCGGCGTCGATGGGCCGCGATTCTACCTGAGCTATGATCAAGAGTACAATGGCGGCTACATAGATTTCACGCCATCCCGGTACCGCGACATGCAGTTCGCGTTCGACAAGCCCTATGACGGCGGCCTGTCGAACGTCACCGCAAACGTGATCTACAACACCGGCTTCGGCTACTCGACTGCCTACAACGGCTATCCGACGCAGCTTCAGGCGCTCAACGGGCAGTTCTCGTACTACAACCCGAGCCAGACGTACAACCAGCTCGACAACCGTTACCTGTTCGCCGATGTCGGCGACTCGACCTACATCAACCCGCATCTGATCGTGGGTGCCAAGATTTTCTACGACGAACTCGACAGCGACCAGCAGCAGTTCGAGAGTACGGCTCTCGCCGGCCCGCAGGCCAACATCAACCCGAGCCCGACGAATGGGTATCCGGTCAACCAGTCCTACAACTTCTTCAACGGCGATATCCTGCAATCAGGCGGCCTTTACCAGGGCTACGTGACCTATAACCCGGCCCAGTTCGGGCTGACCTGCTACACGCCCGGGCAGCTCGGCTATTTCTATCCGCCGGTCACCAACGCAGCCAAGATCAAGTCGAACGGAGACGCGTGCTACACCCAGAACGGCCAGCAATACTGGGATACCGTGTCGACCGAAAAGACCTTCGGCATTCGGCCGAGGATTAACGTCTTTCTGCCTCACAACACGATCACGATCGGCGGCTTGGCCGCCCACGCAGATTACCGGCTCGACAACTATATCTACGGCACGGCCGATGTGCCACAGGATCTCGGCAACGAGTTCGAGGCCAATTTTCCAGGCGGCAGTCACCGGACCGTTCTCGACATCTACGCCCAGGACAAGATCGACGTTCTGCACAACACCCTGCATTTCCAGCCCGGTTTTACCGTCCAGGCCGCGAACAGCAGCAACGACGCCGAGCAAAGCGTCGCAGGACCATTTTCGCTGACCAAGTTCGACAAGTCGTTCTTGCCGTATTTCGGCGCCAGCTACGACGTCACCAGGCGCATCAATATCTATGGCGACTACGCCCGCTACGCGATTTTTGCACCCATCACCGACTACTCGATCGGCACCGGCTCCAACCAGACCGTAACCAACACCGCCGCACCCGGCCCATCCTACATTCACGACTACGAGGCTGGTATCCGCTACGACAGCCCAACGATCCTGGTCAACGCCGACTTCTACTACGAGAAGCTGACCCAGGCCTTCGGCTTCTTCGAAGACTTCCTGAGCGGCATTGAGCAATATTCCAATCTGGGCGAGCAGCAGTTTCACGGTGTGGAGTTGAACGGCACCTGGAAGATCACACCGGACTGGTCGGTATTCGCGACCGGCTCGTGGAACCTTTCGGATTACCTGACGACTTACCCGGCCGGCGTGACTCCGCAGGACGGACAATTTGGCGAGGCGTTCAGGGACACGCCGCTGTCGACGACACCGGAGTGGCTCGCCAACTTCGGTTTCGAATATCAGCACAACAAAATCCTGATGCCGAACGATCATCTGGACGTCCGCGCCTATGGCCACTACGTCGGCGAGCAGTATACCACCTATGACATTCTGGGCTATCCGACCAACACCAACCCGGTCACGGCAGGTGCGACTACCACGAACACGAACTACAAGTTGCCAGCCTACACGACGTTCAATTTGCTGGCGACTTACGACTTCCCGCTTAAGAGGGCTTACATCCGTGATTTGACGTTCACGGCCAATATCCAGAACCTGTTTAACTTACACTATGACCAGTACTACTTCCAATCGCTCGGCGCGTTCCAGGGTGTCTACGGCGGCCCCGATTTCGCTACGTCAATCCCGGGTATTCCGTTCAACATCACATTTGATGTCGCGGCGAAGTTCTGACTGGATGCGTGGGCCGGGTCGTAGGGTCCGTGCCATTCGCCTGAGCCTGCTGGCCGTTCTCGTTTAAGACACCAGCAGGCTGCATCCTCCGTTGCGTCATCGACCAATCCGGGTGACGCGGCGCTGACCTGTTCGTAGACCGTCAGCGAGGTCATCGATCAGAACGTCATCATCGAGCGCGCGAGCGATCATGCCCGGCAAGGTGGACAGACCGCCCTGCTTTCGCCGGCACGTGGCTCCCAGATACCCGATCTCGGGAACGCCGCTTCCGCATCGGGCGCACAGGCGCCCGGCTCCTAGAATCGCGTCGCAACGGGAAGCCGACGATGTCGGCACAAGCGCCGTGGCCCGAGCGAACGCCCTGATCGATTTTGGCCGCCGAAAAATGCTTCAAGTAACGCCCGGTTTCCTGTCCCGCGAAGGCGTGCTCCGCAACCGATGGTGGTCACACCAGCTTGTTGTCGAGACTGAAACAAGGCACCTACCGTGTGCGCATTTCTGCGGCGGCTCAACGTGACACGCGGCTGAATGCCGTAGGTGTCGGTGCGGGTTTGCAGCAGTTGCGCGTTTTAGCCGCAGGGTGACGTCTGACCAGCAGCCGGGTGCTCGCCCCTTTTTCGCCGACGGGCAGCCGGGCGAACCGTTTGCGACAACCATCACCATCACCGCTCGATTCTGATGCGGGCCGCGCAGCAGAAATGACACAGATTGAAAAGGATCTTTTCAGTCCGCCGACTCCGTCGTGTCTCTGGACCAAAAATTGAAAGAGGCTGTCCGCAAGCCGCCACGGAGCCGCCATGCCAATGAGCCAATCATTCCGGCGACGACTGCTGTTCGCGTCCGCCCTGTCCGGCCTGTTCGCCGCGTCCGGGGCATGGGCGCAGAGCGGCGTACCTGCCGCGGGATCACTCGGTAACTCGGGGCCGAGCAATCCGAGCGAGCCGACCTTTCCAAATTCCAACGCGGCTAACACCGCACCGGTTGGGCAGGCCCCGAACAGTGAGCAGACTATCGAGGTTCAGAAGGTGAGAGCCGAGTACAAGCGGCTTCTTCTGCGCGAGAAGAATTCACCGAGTGCGGTCACCGAGCTTGGCGCCAGGCAGATCGCTCAGGTCGGCGTGCAGGGCAGTGTCGCCACGCTGCTTCGTCAGGCGCCATCGGTCTACGTCTACCAGCAGGGCATCGGCAACAACGAGCCGGTGATCTCGTTGCGTGGCACCCGTGGCCTGGAGACCGCGCAGACGCTTGACGACATCCCCATGCAGGATCTCCTCAACGGAGGATCGGGTACTTACCTGGCCAGCATCCTCGGTGGCCGCTTCAATCTCGACCAGATCAGCGGCGTATCGATTTATCCCGGCGTCGCCTATCCGGACAAGAATACCTTCGGCACCATCGGCGGCACGATCGCGTATGACTCGCTGCGGCCGTCGCCCGATCGATTCGTTGACGTGACAGGATCGGTTGGGTCGTTCGGCACCTACCAGGAAGGTTTCACCCTGAACTCGGGACTGCTCGACGGGCCGCTTGGCACCGGCTACGACGCGCCGAGCTTCCTGCTGAAATACTCCAACCTGTCCACCCAGGGTTTCATCGACTACACCGCCGCACACTACAACAACATGGAATTCGCCGCCGACAAGCCCTACGACGACGGTCTGTCGAAGGTTCAGGCGACCGTGCTCTACAATACGGCCAACGGTTTGTTCACCCCCGAGCCGATCCCGTTGCCGTATCTCCTGCAGAACGGCCATTTCAGCAACTACTCGCCCGGCGTGAGTTTTTCCAGCCAGCAGAACGATTACCTCTCGATCTTCTTCAAGGACCGAACCTACATCAATCCATACCTGACCGTCGGCGGTTCGCTCTTCTACCTGCCGTCCGATACGCAGACTCAATCCTACTCCAATCCAACCGTCTTTGCGCCGAGCGGCGGCCCGGGCTCGGCGGCCGTCGACGGCGCCAACCCTTTCAACCAGAACCCGGCCTCGTTCGGCGAGCAGGGTTCCTATCTTCCGTTTGGCCCGTTCTACTCGCCGCCAGCCTACACCTATAACGGCAATTTGGCATACCCGCCCGGCTCTGCCGGATGCCCGCTGTCGGTCTCGAACGCCTTCGCAGCGGCTGGTCAGGCGTCGCCCTGCGGCTACAACTCGCAATTGACGGTCGCCCATACCGACACCTACGGTCTCCAGCCGCGTGTCACTCTGACCCCGCCCGACATCGGTGGCTTTCGGAACACGATTATCTTCGGCGCGCTGATCGCGAAAGAAACCGAGGCCTACAGTCCGACCTACAACGGAGGACTGTCACAGGTCACCCCATCGCCGGCAAACCTGATCGTGAACACGGGTCCGTCGGACGGCCTCAGCAGCTATGATGGCGGTCAGTACCGGACAATCTACCAGGGGTTTGCACAGGACAAGATCGACACGCTCCGCAACACCCTGCATGTCACGCCCGGTTTCACGTTCGAGTCGACGTCGACCGGCGATACGAGCTCTCAGGTGTTCGGCGGCACGCCCTCGGCCGCCACTCTGGCGACCCCCTACTGTCAGCAGGCGGCGGCCCTCGCCGCGCAGACGCCGCCCGCGGCCTCACCCTGTTCGATCGGGTCTTACAAGGATTCGCGGTTCGACAAGGAATGGCTGCCATTCCTCAACGTGACCTATGACCTCGACAGGATACTGCCGGCCGCCAAAGGAACGTCGTTCTACGGCAGCTACGGCGAGTCGGCGCTGTTCGCGCCCGTCGGCGATTTCGGTCCGGCCATCGTCAGCACGCCGCCGGCGCCGTCGATTGTCCATCTCTACGAGGGCGGCGTGCGCTACGACACCTCGAAGTTCCTGCTGAGTGCTGATTACTACTATCAGAAGGTCGATCGCGACTTCGGCTTCTTCACCTTTCAGTCCGGTCCGCAGACCGGCGAGGAAATTTACACCAACGATGGCATCCGCCAGTTCCAGGGTCAGGAGCTGACCGCCGCGTGGCAGATCGACCCGAGCTGGCAGCTGTTCCTCAACGGTTCGCACATCCGCGCGCAATATCTCGCGACATCGTTGTCCAACGTCACCATCCAGCAAGATCAGTTCGGACTAGCAATCAGGGGCACGCCGATTTCCGGCATTCCGAACTGGATCTCGACCTTCGGCGTCGACTACGACAAGAAAAGCCAGTTCCTCGACAATGACGAACTGCACGTCCGATTCGAGGGACAGTACACAGGACAGCAATTCACCACCACCGACGTCACCGCCGGCCCAGGCGGCCTCGGCAGCAACATCGGACCCCTACCCGGCGCGCCGCCGTTCGGCACCTACGGCTATTACAACTTCTCGACCGGCTCGACGATCACAAATCTCAACAGCCAGTTGCCAGACTTCTTCATTTTCAATCTCGATGCGAACTACTCAATGCCTATGAAGTATCTGACTGGCAGCTTCGTGAAGAAGCTGGATTTCGATCTCAACATCCTGAACCTTTTCAACCATTTCTATTACCAATACTTTTACACGCAGATCTCGCCCTCGTCTTGCGGCACCTTCCCGGCCAGCGCTCCAAAAGGGTATGCTGGAAATCCAAAAAACAACTACTCGTGCTCGCCCCTGTTCGCGGACGGGTTGCCCGGAGAGCCGTTCGCCGCGACGTTCACCGTCACCGCGCGTTTCTGATCGCGGCGGCAACACGCAGCCCGCGGCGAGACGGCAGCGCGGCCGCCGATCATGATCGGCGGTCAAGTGAGGGAGATGGAGAATGAACAGCTTATCGATGCGAGCCGCGTTGGGTTCGGCAATTCTGCTCGCGGCGGCGACTGCGTCGAGCGCTGGTCGTGCGCAAACTTCGCCGGCAGACGCCGCCTTGACGTGCCAGCAGATCGCCGACGGCGTTAACCACCAGAACGCCATCATCAAGCAAAAAAACGAGGACAAGTCCGAACTCCAGAGTGCGCGGCCCGATCCGGGTGCCGCCGACCCGGCGATCCAGGAGCGACTGGACGACATCGCCGCAAACAAGGCGACGACGCGCGCCAACACCCTGGTGGCGCTCGGCCGACAAAAGAAATGCTTCCGTTAAGCCCGCGCCTGAAGCGGAGCGGCATCGCCTTCGTCGCCGTCCTTCTCGTTGCCGCTTGCTCGGCAGCGCCGCCGAGCGCGGAACAAAGGGCGGCGACCGACCTCAACCCTTCCGGGCGGCCGTTCGTCGGGCCGCAGACCTATCAACCGCAATCACCGCCTAACAGCGCCAACGCGTTCAGTCCGCTGTATTGCCATTCCGAAGGGCAGGGAACCGTCTGCAGCCGGCAATAAACGGCGCCGTACGGTGTCGTTCGCGTGCAACGGGGGTGGACCGGAAGCAAGCAAGGTCCGTTCAGCCGGAACGCACCTTGCTTGCTCACCGCAGGCTTTGGCGCGAAGGGCTCGACCATGATTTTCCGGCGCTCGTTCCGACAAGGCATGCTGATCGCCTGCTTGCCGCTCGCGGCCGTCGCACAGACGCCGCAGACACCCTCGCCGGGTGCAGTGACCCGGACGTCAAACTCGGGCCAGACCGGGCCGGCCAACGCCACCAGTCCAGGAAACGGAACGCCGGAGAGTGCGCAGACGCCAAGCAACTCCAATCTGGAGCCGACGGCGGGCGCCATCCAGGTGGAGCGTATCCGCAAAATCTACCAGCAACTGATCCAGCGCGAGAAGGATATCCCGACCGCGGTCACCGAGCTGGGCGCGAAACAGATCCAGCAGAACGGTGTCGTTGGATCGATCCAGAGCCTGCTGACCCAGGCGCCCTCGGTAAATTCCTACCAGCAGGGCATCGGGCAGAACTCGCCCGAGCTCACCATACGCGGCGTCGAGGACAGCCAGCTCGCGTCCAGCCTCGACGACATCCCGATCCAGTCGCTGATCAACGGCGGCACCGCGGGCGGCCAGGCGGGGCAGGCGGGAAGCTTCATCACCAACGACGAGATCGGGTCGGTCAACATCTATCCCGGCATCGCGGCCCCGGACAACCAGGGTTTCAACGCGCTCGGCGGAACGATCGCTTACGAAACCAAGAAGCCGACGGCGGACCAGAACTTCGAGATCGAGGGCGGTGTCGGATCCTTCGATCTCTGGCATGGCGGATTCGAGGCCAACAGCGGTGCCCTCGGCGGCGTCGACGGCCTTCGTATCCTGCTGCACTATGACCAGTCGTACAATGGCGGCTACCAGGACTACACGCCGGCCCGCTACCGGAACTTCCTGTTCAACGCCGACAAGCCCTACGATGGCGGACTGTCCCACGTCACCGCGACAGTCACCTACAACACCGGATTCGCGTATTCCACCGCGCGCAATCCGGTCCCGGCCGACCTGCTGAACGAGTTCGGCACCTACTGGAACTTCGCACCGAACGAGTTCTACAACCAGCTCAAGAACGACTTTCTGTTTGCCGACGTCGGCGACGAGACCTACGTCAACCCGCACCTGATCGTCTCGGCCAAGCTGTTCTACGAGCGCGAGGACGACAGCCAGGTCGAGTACGTCAACCCCAACGAGATCTCACCCACATTTCCTTATCCGTTCTTCGGTGCGCCCTTCAGCCAGGCCGACATCCTGACCAGCGGTTCGCTGCAGGCAGCCCGATTGAACGGCTATCTGAGCTACAACCCGGCCGCCTTGTTCGGCCTGCAGGCGCGGCCGCCCGGCTACGATGCGCTCGCGATCGCCGGCGGCCTGTTTGGTCCCGGCCCTTACGCGATCAACGGGCAGACGACCTCGGCGATCGTCGACACCATCCAGACCTTTGGCCTGCGGCCAAGGATCAGCATCTTTCTACCGTACAACACGATCACCATCGGCGGTCTCGCCGCGCGCGCCGACGAGGACGAGAACGAATACATCTACGGCGGCCAGAACTCCAACATTCCCGAAGTGTTCGGCTACAACGACGTCGGCGATCTCGGTGGCATCCAGGGCACCTATCCCGGCGGCCTGCATCGCACCATCCTCGACGTCTACGCCCAGGACAAGATCGACATCCTGCACAACCGGCTGCACCTGCTGCCGGGTGCGACGCTGCAGACCGCGGTGTCGAGCTTCGATGCCGCCTACTCGACGATCACCGGTGGCGGCTTCAGTGCCAACGACTACAATAAGGATTTCCTGCCCTATTTCGGCGCGAGCTACGACATCACCAAACAGATCAATCTCTACGGCGATTACGGCCGCTACGATCTGTTCGCGCCCTTGACCACCTATTCGCCGACGGTCAACGCCAACGGTCAATTGATCGGCTTCGACGTGCCGTCGCCCGAAAGTCTGCACGATTACGAGGGCGGCATCCGCTACGACTCCACGCACCTGCTGCTCAACCTCGATTATTACTATGAAAAAGCCGAGCAGGTGATCGGCTTCTTTGAAAATCCATCCACCGGCCAGTCGATTCACGGCAATCCCGGCTCGGAGGAGTTCAAGGGCGTCGAGCTGAACGGCTCCTGGCGCATCACGCCCGATTGGTCGGTGTTCGCCACCGGTTCCTATAACCTGGCGAAGTATCTGATGACCGGTGAGCCCTACTCACCAGGTTGCGAATGCTACCTCGCCGCGGTGACCCCTCAGGACGGACAGTTCGGTTTCGCCTATGGCGACACGCCGCTGTCGACCGTGCCGGAGTGGCTCGCCAATTTCGGCTTTGAATACCAGCACACGCACGTGTTCCTGCCGAACGACCATGTCGACGTCCGGGCCTATGGGCACTATGTCGGCGAACAGTACATCACCGAGGACATCCCGGGTTTTCCTTCCAACCAGAACGTGGTGACGGCCGGCAACACCTACACCGACACCAGCTACAAGCAGCCGGCCTACACGACCTTCAACCTGCTGGCGACCTACGACCTGCCGGTGCACCGGGCCTATCTGAAGGACGTGACGTTCGCGCTCAACGTGCAGAACCTGTTCAACCTCAAATACTACCAGTACGAGTATCTGCAGATCGGGACGTTTGGTTACGGCGTTTACGGCGGTAACTCGTTCAAGACTGCGGTTCCGGGCGTGCCAGCGAACATTACGTTCGACGTCGCAGCGAAGTTTTGAGAAGGATGGCGCGCTGCCCCTGACCCCGCCAAACGCCGGGCGTTTGGATCGCCTCTCTTCAGTCTCCCCGCGCCGGCTTCTGGTGACGTGCACGCGCCCCGCGCTCGATGGCCGCCGCGACCAGCGGGTCGATATGCAGCTCGGCCATGACGAACTCCAGCATCTGCAGCAGACTCTGGCCGTGGCGGCTGGACGCGGCGACCACCTCGCACGCCAGCGCATAAGCGGTTTCGCATAGTCGCGGTTCGAGTGCCCTCCGGATCAGGCGGGCGGCATGGTTGAGCCCGTCTTCCTCTCGCAGGAGACCGACCGCAGCTTCGGTAGCGTGCGCGAGGCGTTCGGAGGTGACGTTGTGGAAGATCGGCAGCGTCTGGACCAGGCCGGTCATGACGCCGATTTCGCGGTCGCTGATCCCCGACCCATCGGCGGCGGCGACCAGCACCATCGTGCAGATCAGCGCCTCCTGCGGGTCGAGCCCGGTCTCGCCGCCGCCGGGCGCAACTGAAGTGCCGTCCATGTCCGTGTCCTGCCGTTCTGTCCTGGAAAACCGTAGCGGAATTTTGCGGATCGGTCAGGTGAGGAAGTCACGGGTGCGCGCGATCGCTTCGGCGAGGCCAACGCGTTCGACCGGTACGCCAGCCGGAAAGGCCGAGAACAGCCGGCTCGGCATGCGGCGGTCCAGCAGGACGAAGCAGCCCCGGTCGGTCGCGGTTCTGATCAGGCGACCGAACGCCTGACGCAGACGAAGCCGGGCGATACGGTCGTCGTAACCGGCCGGGTCGCCGCCGGACAGGTGCAGGCGGCGCTCGCGATGCAGGATGTCCGGGCGCATCCAGGGAACGCGCTCGAAAACAACGAGGCGGAGCGCCTGGCCCGGCACATCGACGCCGTCGCGCATGGCGTCCGTCCCAAGCAGGCAGGAATGGGTTTCGGCGCGGAAGATGTCGACCAGCGTCGCGTTGTCCATCGCGTCGACGTGCTGGGCGAAAAGCGGGATGCCGGCTTCCTCGAGCGGGCCCTTGATGCGTTCGTGCACGGCGCGCAGTCGGGCAATCGCGGTGAAGAGGCCCAAGGCGCCACCGCCGGCAGCCAGGAACAACTCCCGGTAGGCGGCCGCGAGCGTGGGAATATCGTTGGCGGCAAGATCGGTGACCACCAGGCAGCGTGTCTGGGCCGCGTAGTCGAACGGGCTCGGCAGCGACGCGCGAAGCGCCGGCGAAGGCAGATGGTCGGCGCCGGCGCGAGCCTCGGCGGCTTGCCAGACCGCATCGGCGTCGATCCCGGGACGCTCGCTTTCGTCGCGCAGCGTCGCGGAGGTGACAAGCAGGCCGTGTGCCCCGGCGGCCAGCGTCAGGACGAAGGGCAGCGTCGGATCGAGCCAATGGCGGCACAGGGCGACGTCACGGACGGGACCCTCGCGTGTGCGCTCGAGCGGGTCGATGCGGAGGAACAGGATGTGAGCGGCAGGGCCGGCGCCGGGCGGCTCGACGGTGTCTGCGAGCATGGCGAGCCAGGCTTCGAGACGGGCGAGCACGCGACGGCGGATGACGCCGGTCATCGCTTCGATACGGCCACGGGTGGTCGCGTCGAGGGTTTCGGCGTCCTCGTCGAGACGCGCGGCCAGGCGCTCCACCAGCCTCGTCAACGGCACCCTGATCCGCTCCAAGGCACGGGCGAGTGTCTTCGCACTGTCGACCACATCCGGGGCAGCCGGATGCAGGTCGCATTCGAGGCCCCTGGCGCGGCCGGGCTGCTCGGTTCGGGCCAGGATCTGGCGATGCAGTGCGCGGAGGAATGCCTCCATCGGGTTCGAGAACGTGGCGGCCGCTTCGTCCACGCGTGAGGCCCAGCCGGGGGCGGCAAGGCCGGTCGCCGCCGCGAGCAGAGCCGCGTCGAGCGGGGTTGCGAGCTCGGGGCCGGCGACGAGATCGTCGAGGCGCCGGCGCAGTCCGCGCGCGCGCGATCGCGCGCCCTCGGCGCCGAGAAGCCAGCGTCGAAGCTCGGCCGCCTCCAGGCCGGAAAGATCGACGGCAAAGGCGCCGTCGGCGGCATCCGCGATCTGGTGCCCCTCGTCGAAGACATAGCGGGTGGGCAGGCGGCCGCCCTCCATGCCGCCCCTGGCGAACGCCGCTTCCGTCATGACGAGTGCGTGGTTGGCGATGACCAGATCCGCGTCGCGGGCGCGCCTGATCGTGTGCTCGACAAAGCAGCGCGTGTAGTGCGGGCAAGCGCCGTGGATGCATTCGCCGCGGCGGTCGGCCAACCCGCCCAGGAATGAGGTGCCGAACAGTTCGCGAAACCAGCCTGGGAGGTCGCCGCCCTGCAGGTCGCCGTCGGCGGTCGCGGTTGCCCAGCGGGCGAGCAGCGAGAGCGGGATGGTGGCGAGCGAGGTGCTCCGCGCGGCGGCAGCGCGGACGGCGTCCTCGAAATTGAGCAGGCACAGATAGTTCTCGCGGCCCTTGCGGATGACCACGCGCCGGCGCCTGTCGGCCGGGTCCGGGTGCAGGCGCGCCACTTCGCGCTCGATCTGGCGCTGCAGGTGGCGGGTATAGGTGGAGATCCAGACGGTGCCGGCATTGCGTTCGGCCCAGAGGCTGGCAGGCGCGATGTAGCCCAGCGTCTTGCCGGTGCCGGTGCCGGCTTCGGCGAGCATGAGGATCGGGTCGCCCGGCCGGTCGCGCGGCACAAAGGCGCTCGTGACTGCATGGGCATAGTCGGATTGCCCGGCGCGTTGCTCGGCCTCGGGTCCGAGCATCGAGGCAAGACGGTTTCGGCTGGCCTCCGGCGCAACTGGATGCGAGGCGGGAGCCGGTCGCGGCGGCATCTCCTCCCACGCGGGGAGCCGGCGCCAGACGGCGAGCGCGTCGGCGGGAGACAGGGTCCGGCGGGATCGGGCGAGTGCTCCCAGCACGGCGTCGGCCCAGGGCCAACCCGCTGCTGCCATGCGCGCGGCCAGCCCCGCCGCCTCCGAGCCCGATGGTGTGCGCGCAAGCGCGGACAGCCGGCTCAGCAAGGTCTCGGCAATATCCGGGAGCAGGCTTGCTTCGGCCTCCAGGCTGCCGGGCGGCGGAAGGTCGAGCGCCAGGGCCAGGCCGCGCGGCGTAGGTGCCGCCGTGCGGGCAGGCAGGGTAAAGGCGAACAGTTCGAGGAGGTCGAGGGCGGGAAAGCCGTTCACGCCCAGGCGTCGTGCGGTGGCGGGAAGGTGAACGACCAGTGGCGGGGGAAGCGGCCGTAGGGTCTCGAGAGTCCTTGCGACATCGACGGTGAGGATCTCGCCGTCCTCCGTCAGGAGTGCGGCCCGTGCATGGCCGGCGACGAGGGCGGTAAAAGGCATGCCGCAAAGGTGCGGCCTGGTCGGGAGAAAGGCCAGGGTCGCCCTGGCCTTCGCGGTTCCTGTCGCCTAGGGTCCGGCGATGGCCGACCAAGCAACGACCGATCTCCCGAAGGCCTGGCCCTTCGAGGAGGCGGCAAGGATCCCGGCTCGCGTCGATCGGCCGGTGCTGTTCGAAACCGGGTACGGACCGTCAGGGCTCCCGCATATCGGGACGTTCGGCGAGGTCGCGCGCACGCAGTGGGTCCGGCTGGCCTATGAAACGCTGACCGGTCTTCCGTCACGGCTGATCTCGTTCAGCGACGACATGGACGGGCTTCGCAAGGTGCCCGGGAACGTCCCGAACCGTGACATGCTGGCCTCGCACCTCGGGCGTCCGCTGTCGCGCATCCCCGATCCGTTCGGAACCCACGAGAGCTTCGCCGCCCACAACAACGCCCGGCTGCGGGCATTCCTCGACGGCTTCGGGTTCGACTACGAATTCGCCTCCGCCACCGAGTGTTACCAGTCCGGGCGGTTCGACGCCTCGCTCAAGCGTGTGCTGGAGGAGCACAACGCGGTCGTCGCCGCCATCGCGCCGACGCTGGGCCCGGAGCGGCGGGCGACCTACTCACCGGTGCTGCCGGTGCATCCCGAGACCGGCGTGGTCATGCAGGTGGCGGTCGAGCGGGTCGATGCCGACGCCGGAACCGTGGCTTGGCGCGATCCAGCTTCGGGGCGGCCGTTCGAGACCTCGGTCTATGGCGGCCGAGCCAAGATGCAGTGGAAGGCGGACTGGGCGCTGCGTTGGCATGCGCTCGGCGTCGATTACGAGATGTCGGGCAAGGATCTCATCGACAGCGTGCGGCTGTCAGGGCGCGTGGTCCGCATCCTGGGCGGAACACCGCCGGTCGGCATGACGACCGAGATGTTTCTCGACGAGGCCGGGGAGAAGATCAGCAAGTCCAAAGGCAACGGCATCTCGGTCGAGGAGTGGCTGCGTTACGCGCCGGCGGAGAGCCTGGCGCAATTCATGTTCAATCAGCCGACGCGCGCCAAGCGGCTGCATTTCGACGTCATCCCGCGCGCTGTGGACGAGTACGTCGCCAACCTGGCTTCGGCACGCGACGCCTCGTCCGTGGTGCTGCATGCCAACCCCGCTTGGTTCATCGGCGGCGGGGCTGTGCCCAAGGAGGTGTCGAGCCCGCTCGGCTTCGGCATGCTGTTGAACCTGGCTTCGGTCGCCAATGCCGAGACGCCGGATGTGCTCTGGGGCTTCATCGAGCGTTACCACCCGGGAAGTTCGCCGGACGGAAACCCGTTTCTGGCGCGCCTGGCCGATCACGCGGTCGCCTACTATCGGGACTTCGTCCGCCCGGCGAAGCACTATCGGGCGCCGAGCGAGGTGGAGCGCCAAGCGCTGGCCGATCTCGCGGAGATCATGCGCGCACTTCCGGCGGACACGCCGCCGGAGGACGTGCAGAACGAGGTGTTCGCGGTCGGCAAGCGGCACGCGATCGCGCCGTTGCGCGCCTGGTTCGGCTGTCTCTACGAGGTTTTGCTGGGCCAGAAGGAAGGCCCGCGCTTCGGGATCTTCGCCTCTTTGTATGGCCTCGACCAAACCGCGGCCCTGATCGACGGGGCGCTGCTACGGGCGCAGCCGTGAAGTCCGGTTTCCAAAGGCGACACGTCGAAAGACGTGCTTCGCACGGGGCTTTGGCGGGGTCCAGGGGCAGGACCCCTCGTCTTCTTCGGCGCCTCCCCGCCTTCTTCGGCCTGGCCCTCCTGGTCGGCGCCGTCTACGTGGTGGCACGGATGTTCGGCCATCTGCGGGTGCGCGACATCGCCCACGCCGTGCACGCCATTTCGGGACGATCGCTGGCAACGGGCGCCGGCCTCACCTGCTGCGCCTATCTCGTGCTGACGTTCTACGACCGCCTGGCGACCCGGTATGCCGGGCATCGGCTCCCATGGCACCGGACTGCCTTCGCGTCGTTTTGCGCCTACGTCCTGTCCCACAACCTTGGCTTCTCGGCCCTGTCTGGCGCTGCGGTCCGCTACCGGCTCTATGCGGCCTGGGGACTGTCGCCCGGCGAGATCGCGCGCGTGATCGCGTTCTGCTCGCTGACCTTTTTCCTGGGCAGCATGGCGATCGGCGGCGCGGTCGCCTTGATCGAGCCGATGGCGGTGCCGTTCTTCGGCAGCCATCTGCCCAGACCCGCGATCATGCTGGTCGGATTGGCCTTCTGGTCGGTAGTCGGTGCCTACATGACGCTGTCGCACCGGATCCCGTCGGTGCGCATCGGCGGCCACGAGATCGTGCTGCCGGGAGCGCGGACCGGGGTCAAGCAGGTGTTGCTGGCGACCGCCGACGTGAGCGTCACGTCGTCGATCCTGTTCAGCCTGCTGCCGCACGCGGCCGGGCTCGGCTATCCCCGGTTCCTGACGATCTACATCGCGTCCTACTCTGCGGGTCTGCTGGCCAATCTGCCCGGCGGTCTCGGGGTGTTCGACACGGCGATTCTGCTCGGCCTGCGTGGCTACCTGCCCGGTGCCGAGATCCTCGGCAGTGTGCTGGTGTTTCGCCTTTACTACTACGTCGTGCCCCTCTTCCTGGCGGGGACAATGTTTGCGGGGCATGAGCTGTACCTCCGCTCTGCCTCTGTGACCGGCCGACCGCGGCCGCTGCGCCAGTCGGGCGTGATCCGGGCGAGCGAGGCGGATTTCTCGGTGGCGGTATCGACGGGCCTGACCGCGCTGTCGGGCGCGCTGCTGCTGGCGATCGGAGTGCTGGAGCCCGCGGCAGCACCAGGGTTCCTCACCCGCTCAATCGATGTCGGCGTGTTCGCCAGCCACGCCAGTGAGTATGTCATCTCGCTGATCGGGGCGGCGCTGATGGTGCTCGCGATCGGGCTCTCACAGCGGGTGACGCTCGCCTGGGGCGCCTCGATCCTGCTCTTGATGATGGCGGCCGCGATCTGCCTCGCGCAGGAGCAGCCGGCCTGGATCGCCGGATCGGAGATCCTGGCCGCCTTGCTGATGCTTCCGTTCCGGGGGGCATACTACCGTCATGCACGCCTCCTCTCCGAGCCGCTCGAACCGGGGACGGCGCTGCCGCTGGTGGCGATGGCCGCCTGCGTGCTCGCGTTTGCGCAGCTTGAGCCCGACTTCCGCTATCTCGATCGCAGTTCCTGGTGGCAGGTGGTGCTGACGTCGGCGCTGCCGGACCGGCTGCGGGTGTCGGTGCTGCTGCTGGTGATCGTGTTCCTGTTGGCGACCTGGCGGCTGATCAGGCCCGGCCGGGTCGTCTGGCTGCCCTGGAGCGGGGACGGGCAGCAACGCTTCGAGAGTCTTGGCGGCGACGCGTCCACCACCGCCGACGGGGTGGTGCTGGGGGAGACGGGACGGTCATGCATCGCGTTTCGCCGAGTAGGCGGTCTACTGCTCGGTCTCGGCGATCCGACCGGCGGAGCCCGTGATCGGATCTCCGCCATCTGGCGGCTGCGCGACCTCGCCATCCAGGAAGGCCGCAACACGGCGGTCTGGCGAGCAGGTCCGGAGATGCTCGATGTCTGGGGCGACATCGGCCTGACGGCATGGCCGCTCGGCGCGGACGGAACGCCGCACGCGCGCGAGCCAGAGGAGGCAGACCGCCGCTTCCTGTGCTGTCCGGACGAGGCCGGGTTCCGCACCGTGGTCGCAGCCCTGCCGAATTTGAAATAGGGGCCGACACGCGAAGCGGTCGGCCCCGTCACGCCATCGTTCAGGGCGAGCCGTCGGGAATGGTCGTCGAGCCGTTCGGGTAGGTGTAGGCGAGCGCTGGCGTCGCCGTCAGCGTGGTGAGGTCATAGGAGGTCAGGAAGCCCTGGCCGTATAGCTTGGAGGCATCCGCGGCCACCGTGGTGCTGTTGCTGGGAGCACTCATCGCGGTCTGGTCGCCGGTGAGCGCGCAGAATGTCTGCAGCGCGGCCGAACCGCTGACCACGGTGCCGTAGGCATAATTGTCGATCGCCACGTCCACGGCGGGCGATCTGACACCACCTGTGGGCGTGCCGCCTGCGCCCAGATAGAGCAGGACGCTGGTGTCGATCGGGCCCGACTCGCTCGGCGGAGAGTAGGCGGTGCCGCTCGCGACCCAATGCTCGAGATTGGCCCACAGTGCGTCGTAGACGTAGCGGTTCGGGAACGCGCTGATCACCGAGCCGCTCGGCTCGTCGCACTCGCTCGTCAGTTGCGACTGCGTCACGTCCGCGAGGTAGGTCACGCCAGTGACCGTGGGAAAGTCGGCGCGCTCCGGCGAGTGCGCCAGCAGATCGCCGTTGACGTGCGAGGTGCCCGCGATCTCGTAATAGCGGTATCGGCTGGTGGCGGTGTTGCTGTCGGCCGATTTCGGGATCGTCGTGCTCTCCGCCGATGCCAGATAGAGCTCGGACTCGGTCTGGGTCTGGAACACCGCCGACACGCTCGAGCCGGGCGGCTCGCGGAAGCTGTCGGTGGTGGTCGAGCTCTCGCACCCGTTCAAGGGCGCCCGGAACCCGCCGGCCGCTACGAAGTAGCCATCATAGAGCCCGGAAGTCTGACCGAACACCCGGTTGTAGGTCAGCAGGATGGAGGCACCGCCTGAATAGCCGGTCAGGAACAGGTGTTTGACGTCATAGCCGGCCAGCGGGCTGCCGGCCCCGTTGCTCTTGAGCAGATTGCCCAGCTCGGTGATCTGGTCGTAGATGATGCCGGCTTCCGCCGAGCTGCTCGCCGAGCACGATTTCGTCGCCGCAACCGTCGGCCAGCTCAGCGCCCTGTAGCGGATCGCGTCGAACGCCTTCAGCGTGGCCAGCCCCTGCGGCTCGGAAGTCAGCAGGATGTAGGCGTCGCCGTCGTTGATGAATTGGCTGTTGGCGAATGGCCAGGCGGTCTCATTGTCGGAGACGAGAGCGTCGTTGGCGATCTCGACGATGACGTTGCCGTGGAAGTTTGCCGGATTGGTCGGCAGTCGAACCAGGATGCGGTTCGTATACACGATCGGCGCCGCCTGCTCGGTGGTGACCGCATCGCTCGACGGCGCGTCCGTGTATTTGTAGGCGTCTGCGGCCCCGCTAAGGAAGTACTCCTTCTCGGTGTAGCCGACTGTCGAGAGCACCAGCGGGACACGGGCGTAGGCGGCAGCGTTGAACGGGTGCGGGTCTGTACGCGAGCTGTCCGCCGACGAGACCAGCGACACGCGCGCCGTGTACTGGGCATGGGCGACGCCGGTCCAGGCCGTCGAGGCCGCGAGGAGGCCGAGGGTCAGCCCCGCTCGACCCCGCCGGCGGCGGGACGCGCGGAATTTCTCATCGCCGAGGATGTGACGCATGGTCCAGCCGCTCCAGTTTTTTAGATTGCAACGCGATGTGGTGCCGCTTACGGCATCCTCATCACTTTTTCAACGCCAGCTTCCGGCCGATGGCAGGAATTGTTTGTCATTCGCCCGCATCGGCTAACGCCTTCGATACCGCCGTCCGCACTGCCGGAATCACCTCTTCGGCAAACCAGGGGTTGCGCCGCTCCCATTCGGCGGTCCGCCAGGACGGGTGTGGGAGGGGAAAACGGCCGGGTCCGAAGCTGCGGAAATTGCGTACGCGTTCTGTCATTCTGCCCGGGCCGAGCGCGTGATCCTGCGCGTAGGTGCCAACCAGCAGGCTCAGGCGGATGGACGGCATGGAGGCGAGCAGTCGGGCGCGCCACAACGGGGCGCATTCGTGGCGCGGCGGTGCGTCGCCGCCGCGCGGCAGTCGGCCGGGGTAGCAGAGACCCATCGGCACGATCGCGATCCGGCTGACATCGTAGAAGGTGATCCGATCGATGCCGAGCCAGGAGCGCAGGCGGTCGCCCGAGGCGTCCCAGAACGACAGCCCCTTGGCATGCACGGCGGTTCCGGGCGCCTGACTGGCAATCAGGATGCGCGCCGTCGTGCTGACGTGAAACACCGGCCGCGGCCCGAGCGGAAGATGCTCGGCGCAGTGGCGGCAGTTCCGGACTTCGGCTGCCAGTCTCGCGAGATCGCCCGCTTCACACACCCGGCTTGCGCTCAGCTTTGGTCAGGGTTCCGGCGTGGCGGGTCCGGGTGCCGCCATGCGGAAGATCACGATGCGCTGTCCCGAATGGACGAAAGACAGCGTGCAGCTGATCAGGGCGCCGGGGTCGGTCGCGCGGTCGGCGTCGGCGAGGGCGAGATGGGCAAAATGGGGCTGTAGGCGAGCCGTCGCCCCCGGCCCCACCAGCACACCCTTCTCCTGCGCGGCGTCGCCCTGGGTTGCCTGGTCCAAGCCGGCCAGCGTGGCGTTGCCGAAGCCCGAGCAGGCGCCGCCGGTCAGCCGGTCGGCCAACACGCCGTGATTGACGATGGTGGTGTATAGCGAAGCCGAGTGGTCGGGCTCGAGTTGACCCCAGGACGGACCGATCTCGATCGGGCCCGGAACCTGCGACAAAGCATGCGCGGGAGCCGTGGGCAGCGTCAGCAGCAAGGCCCAGCCAGCGGGTCTAGACGAGCGCATACTCCACCTCCGGCGTGTAGACGGCCTGTTCCTTGCCGAGTTGCGAACTGAACAGGGTGAAGTGCTCGATCGGGGCCGGCTCGGTTCGCAGCAGGTTGTGCGCCTGGACCCAGCCGGCAAGCCGTTCGGGGGCGACGCCGTCGACGCGGGCGAGGCCGACATGCGGCTGAAAGCGACGGCGTTCGCCCGTGATCCCAATTCGGTGCAGCGCCGTATCGACCTTGCTCTGCAGGTGGTCAAGTGCCGGCTCGCGGATGATGCCGGCCCAGAGCGAGACGGTGCGGCCGGAGCGCTCGAAGGTCCCGGTTCCGCTGAGTGCGAGAGTGAACCGCCTGGCTCGGAGCGAGGCGAGCGCGTGGTCGACGTCCGCAGCCACCGGGTTGGCCACCTCGCCGAGAAAGCGAAGCGTCAGATGATAGTTTTCGGGTGGAATCCACCGGGCGCCGTGCAGGCCGAAACTCAGTCGCGACAGCGCCTCGCGGAGCGCGAACGGCAGGTCGATGGCCACGAACAGACGCATTGCTCCGACAGCGTGAAGGGGGGCGGCCTGGTGGTCAATGCGGCGCGGGGGCGCCGGCAGGGGCTGCGCGGCACCTTAAATCGGCGACAGACATCCGGGCGGCGTGACCGGCGCGCTTGATCGAAAGGGCGCGATAGCCGACATTGCGCTGTCGAGACACTGGCCGGCGGCCTACCCCGCTCGTGCAGAGGAAACACCAACATGGCCTTAACTCCCGACTTCAGGACGCCTGACTTCCGAACCGGGTCCGGACGACCGGTAGCCGGCGTCGCCGTCATCGACGCTGGACTGCGCGCCCACATGCTGCGCGTGTTCAACTGGATGACCTCCGGTCTCGTGCTCACCGGAATCGTGGCCTACGGTGTCTCGCATACCGGGCTGCGCGATATCTTCTACCAGAACGTGGCGGTGCAGAACGCATTCGGCGACACGGTCAGCGTGCTGCGGCCCACCGGCCTCGGCTGGCTGTCGATGATCGCGCCGCTGGGCTTCGTGATGGTCCTCAGCTTCGGCATCAACCGGCTTTCACGCAGCGCGGCGCAGACGCTGTTCTGGGTGTTCTGCGCGGCGATGGGAGCAAGCCTGACCAACATCTTCTTCGTCTACGAGCAGACCTCGATCGTGCGGGTGTTCTTCATCACCGCGGCGACCTTCGCCGGCATGAGTCTGGTGGGCTACACCACCCGGACCGACCTGACGAAGTTTGGCTCGTTCCTGTTCATGGGACTGATCGGCATCATCGTTGCGATGGTGGTGAACATCTTCCTGCACAGCGCGATGGTCCAGTTCGTGGTCAGCGTCATCGGTGTGCTGGTATTCACTGGCCTCACCGCCTTTGACGTGCAGCGGATCAAGCTCACCTACACGCAATATCTCTACGCGGCCGGTCCTGACGAGGTCGCCAAGCGGAGCGTGTATGATGCGTTGGCGCTCTACCTGAACTTCATCAACCTGTTCACGCTGCTGCTGCAGCTGACCGGGACACGCTCCAGCAACAACTGATCGGTGCCGGCCAAGCCGGGGAGGGCAGCCTTCCCGGCTTTTTCGCGTGTGCCGTTCATCGAGAAGTTCTCAATGCGCTCCTTCAGCAGATACGCCTCGGCTCTGGCCCTGGCGGCACTGGCCGGCTGCGGCAGTCCCAATGCCGCCAACAAGACCAATTTCGCCGCCGCCCTGAAGCGGCATTTCACCGGTCATTGCCTCTACGTGACGCCGTCCGTCGGTCTGACTGCCTATCCCGCTTCGGTCGATTCCGCGAGCGACACGAGCCGCTTCGACGCGCTCGCCGCCGCCGGCTTGCTGGCCGCGTCCGCGTCGAGTGCGGAGCATCCCGGACCGCTCGGCATCGGCACGCTCAGGACCGAGACCAAAACGTATTCGCTGACCGGCGCGGGTCAATCGGTTTTCCAGCCATCCACGGGAGGCTTCTGCGCGGGTCACTACGACGTGCTCGCGGTGGACAGCTTCACGGCGCCGACGGCCGACAATGGGCGGACGGTGTCGCAGGTGACCTTTACGGTCGCACCTCGGATGGCGAGCTGGGTGTCCAACCCGGCCGTCCAGCAACGCTACGGCGCGCAACTGTCGACGGTGAACCAGACGGAGGACAAGGCGGAACTGGTGTTGCTCGACAGCGGATGGGTGGTCTCGGGCGACGCGCCGAAGTAAGGCCGGGGTCGCGCCTCCATGGTGTGATTACGACGCGGGGGTGTCAGCGGTCGGCAGCCGCCACAGCAGCGCCGTCTCGTGTCGAGGCTCGACCCAGAGCCGGCCTGATCCGATTGCCGTGCCGTGGCGGACGATCTCCAGACCGAACGCACCCAAACCAGGCATGCCGCAGGCGGTCCAAGCCGCGTAGGAGCCGGCAAGGCGCTCCCAGGCGTGACCGTTGCCGTAACCGATCATCTCGTGCCCCTGCCAAAGGGCGACCGAGTGCTCCGCCTCGTCCAGTATTCCGAACGGTTCCGCCAAGCCTCCGCCACCGCGCGCCGCGTCGACGAAGATCGCGAAGCCCGGCTCGGTCCGGCTGAGGAACGCGCGAAAGTCGCGTGCGATCGCAGCGGCCTTGCCGGCGTCGGCGCCGGGCGGCAAGGGCCGCCGCCGGATCGGCCCCGCCGCCATGTCGCGCCAGAACGCCACGCCGGCCAATCGTCGCCGGCAGACGCCACGCCGCTGCCCCGAGCCAAGCAGCGGCACGAAGGCGCCTGCGAGCCCTCGCTCGGACGTGAAACGATCTCCCGCCCGCTGCAGCACGGCGACGTGGCAGAGATCGCCACCGCGCAACTCGATCGGCGCCAGCACAAGGCCGCCCTCGACCATGGTCTCGAACAGGAAGGCGGGGAAATCCCAGATGCCGGCCGTGATCATGACGCGACCGAAAGGTGCCCCCTCCGGAACGCTCTGGGCGCCATCCCGCGCCAGGATCTCGACGTTCGACAGGCCGACGGCGGCAAGATCGGCTCGGCTCTGCGCGGCGAGTTCCGTAATGATCTCCACGCCGGTCACGCGGCCCGCGGGGCCGACCAGACGGCCCATGATCGCAGCAAGCCATCCTGACCCGGAGCCGATCTCCAGCACGTTCAGGCCCGGCCGCAGATCAAGCAGAGACAGCAGCCACAGAACATAGCTGGGTTGCGAGTTCGTCGAAGGCAGGCGTTCGCCCGCCGCGCCGACATGCTCCAGCACCTCGTCGCTGTAGATCGTGGCAAGCGAGGCGGAGCCGGCATCGTTGTCCTGCAGGCGCCCGTCCTGGAGTCGAAAACGATGCACGAACCGATGTCGCGGCGTGGCACGCACGGCCTCGCGAAGTGGCCCGGGCAGCCCGTCGCCGCCGTGGGAGCGGAACGCTCCATCCAGCATGGCCTCGAAGCGGCAGACGTGGGCGGTCACGTCATCGTCGGGTTTCTGCATCGATCAATCCAGCCGATGCCCGACCTTGCGACGCGTCGTCCCGCTTGCGGTTGCAAAATCGTTCCCGGCGCGTACTGTCGCCGGTCAGGTAGTTGAAGAAGGCGGCGATGGTCCAACCCGTTCGTCTGGGCACCGCCGACTTTCGTGGGTCGCAGACCTGGTATCGGATAACCGGAGAACTCGGGGCCATGAAGGCGCCGCTGGTCGTGCTCCATGGCGGCCCGGGCTTTTCGCATGATTACCTGCTGCGTCTGACGGCGCTGGCCGACACAGGACGCGCGATCATCCACTACGACCAGTTGGGGGCCGGGCGCTCGACGCATCTTCCCGGCCGGCCGGCAGATTTCTGGCAGGTTCCGCTTTTCGTCGACGAACTCTACAATCTGCTCGGCCATCTCGGGATCACCGAAGCCTATCATCTCCTCGGTCAAAGCTGGGGTGGCATGCTCGCCGCCGAGCATGCCGTGCTGCAGCCCGCCGGTCTGCGGTCCCTGGTGATTGCCAATTCGCCGGCATCGATGGAGTTGTGGGTCCGCGAAGCCAACAGGCTGCGCGCGCTGTTGCCGTCCGACGTCCAGTCGACCCTGCTGCGGCACGAGGCGGCCGGGACGACGCATCAGGCCGACTATCTGGCGGCGGTTCGCGTCTTCTACGACCGCCACCTCTGCCGCATACCCTGGCCGCCGGAGGTGGAGGCGAGCTTCGCCTTCGTCGAGCAGGACCCGACCGTGTACCACACGATGAACGGACCGAGCGAGTTCCACTGCATCGGCACCATCAGGCAATGGTCGATCATCGAGCGTCTCGACCGGATCAAGGCGCCGACGTTGTTGATCTCAGGACGGCATGACGAAGCGACGCCGGCGGTCGTGCAACCGTTCCGGGACCGCATCGCCGACGTGCGATGGACGGTGTTCGAGAAGTCAAGTCACATGCCGCACGTCGAGGAGACGGATGCTTTTCTCGCGACCGTCAGCGACTTCATCGCCGCTCACGATTAGTCAATCGCTCCGCCGCAGGCGAAACACCTGACATGGGGGTCTTTGAGGCTGTGGAAGTGTCGAATTTAGGAGCAGGGCTCTGCCCTGGACCCGCTGAGGCCGACGGCCCCAGACCCGCAACACATTGATAAGTGATGGTTTCCAAGGGCGACTGCCTTTGGAAACCCCAACGCTCATCGACGCCAGCGACCGGGAACCCAGGTCCAGCGACGGCCGGTCCAGCGCCAGTTGCCGTGGCGCCAGCGCCATCTGTAGCGGCCCGGCGGGTAGGCCGGCCGCACCTCGCGGCGAAGCGGTGGCGGAGGCGGCCGGAACGGTTGGGCCTGGGCAATCTCGTCCGCCGCCGAAGTGAACACGATCGCGACGGTGCCCATAAAACTCCTTCTGGTCAGCAACCTGCCCCTCCCCTTGATAACGAGTTCGACGCTATCATGCCCGATGATACGACCGGAACGGTTCCCATTCGGGTTCGTTCTGGAACACCCAATTGCGTGAGCGCGCCGGCGGCGGCTTCGTCGACGATCACCTTGCAGCTCGGGTGCAACTGGGGTGCGGAGGCGCCGGCCGAGGAACTAGCCCGCCTTAATCTCGGCAAGGTCGCGCCAGCCGCCTGGCTGACAAGCTACAAACCGATCGCAAGCAACGAACTGCTCGGAACTACCAATCCATCGACACGACCAGGATGTCGAGCGGCCGTTGCACCGGAGTGGTCGACGCCGACTGCCGAGTGCACGGTGTCGACAACCTGTTCGTCAGCGGCTGCTTGGTCTTCCCGACCGACGGACAAGCAAACTCGACGCTCACCATCGTGACCCTGGCCATCCGGCTGGCCGATCACCTTCGGCACGGCTCGCCAAGCCGGCATCTTCTGTCCCCGTCGGACTGGACCGCGAGGAGCGTCGAGGCTCGATGGCGGAGGCCTGCTAGCTAGAACTTCAGGACTGATGATCAACTGCCGAGCCACCCATCC
Organism: uncultured Acetobacteraceae bacterium; assembly: GCA_964246925.1. Taxonomy (GTDB): domain Bacteria; phylum Pseudomonadota; class Alphaproteobacteria; order Acetobacterales; family Acetobacteraceae; genus CAXTPV01. Next base: position 35,185 of record CAXTSH010000001.1, on the reverse strand, counting down.
AAAACGAGTGCAGGAGTTCGCGGATGGGGCGGTCGCTTCGGCCCTTGCGGGTCTTGTTCAGTCGGAACAGCAACTCATAGACCAAGGAAAAGCGCAGCCTGGGCAAGCCAAGGGCCGTCCTGATCTCGCTGAGGGTGCGCACGTCACGCTGGTCGTTGCGAAACGGTGAGATCGGAATGAACTTGCGCGAGCCGCAATAGTGTCTCACGCGCGCGCGCGACCAGAAGCTGGTGAATTTGGCGCCCGCTTGCATGTTGTAGTCGACAGGAAGCTTGGCCCAGTCTTCGAAGACAGCATTCAGCGCGCACTGCTCGATCGAGGTGCAGTCAACCTTGTAGCGGCAGTCTACATCGTGCAGATGCAGTTCGGCGGCGTATCTGGCCATCACATCGGCGGACCAGTTTCGGCGGTCGAAGATCATCAGGCCCGCGTTGAAATACTCGCCGACAGCCCGGTCCGAGCCACGACGCAGCGCCCCGTTCTCGCTGGGGTCCATGTCGACAACGGCGGCGATCGGCGAGCTCGCAAAATCCAATCCGGCAACTCCCAGATCGTCGAACACCAGCATGTCGCTGTCGAGATAGACGACACGATCATACTGGTCGATCAGGCGCTCGACGGCGAGCAGCTTGAGCAGGCTCGGCTTGGTCACGTGCAGGCACGTCTCGTGAGCTTCGAGACCGGCGTCGCCGATCGGGAGCAAGACCAGCCGCACACCTCTGGCCGCGAAAGACGCCGAGACGGCCGCCCTCGACGGCGCACACTCATGGCAGAAGACGACGATGTCCGGTGCCAACCGCTGCGAGAGCGCCACCGACATAGCGGAATAGGCGGTCAGCTCGAAACCTTGCTCGTCCGTGACGTAGGCGAATGCAACCTTCATGCTCAAATCTCCGGTGCGTCCGTCGCGCCAGGACGGCCCGCGGAGGGTTTGGAAGCTTTCCCTTGTCAAGGAAACCGGTCCGATCGCCCGAACGACCTATCCTTTCAGCCGAGCGGCCCGTCCGTTTGGCCAGAGCGGCAGACGACGCCTTCAACTGATCGTCTTGAGGAAGTCCTGCAGTTTTTGCGCCGCCGCCGCCTTGTCGATCCGCTCCAGCGCGCCGAACTCGGCAGCAAGCCGGTCCATGGCGGACTCGTAGATCTGACGCTCCGAAAAGCTCTGATCCGGCTGCCCCGAATTGCGGTGCAGGTCGCGGACCACTTCGGCGATCGCGAGCGGGTCGCCCGAGTTGATCTTGGCCTCGTATTCCTGCGCCCGCCGCGACCACATGGTCTTTTTGACCCGTGCTCGGCCCCTCAGGATTGCCATCGCCTCATCGAACAGCTTGCGGCTGGCGAGCTTGCGCAGGCCGGCGCTCCGCGCCTTGGTGACCGGGACGCGCAGCGTCATCCGGTTCTCGTCGAATGTGATGTGGATCAGCTCGAGCTTGTGTCCGGCGATCTCCTCGCTGGCGATCCGCTCCACCTTGCCGACGCCGTGCGTCGGATAGACGACGTGGTCGCCCTCGGCGAATGGCTCTTCGTGCTCGGCAAGCTTCGTCGGCACGTGCGTGACGGCTCCGGGGTAAATTACGGGGTGCCGGGCGCCTCGGAAAACAGCTCGCCCTTGTTCGGCTTGCCTTTCCACTCGTCCGCATCCTCGGGTGCCTTCCCCTTGCGGGTGATGTTGGGCCAGGCCTCCGAGAATACCCGGTTGCGCTCGGCCCAGGGGGTTGCACGGTCGTCGCTGTCGGGGAGGATGGCATCGACCGGGCACTCGGGCTCGCAGACGCCGCAATCGATGCACTCGTCCGGATTGATGACCAGCATGTTCTCGCCAACATAGAAACAATCCACGGGGCAGACTTCCACGCAGTCCATATATTTGCAGCGGATGCAATTCTCGGTGACGACGTAGGTCATCGTGTCTCTCCGGTCCGGAGCGGGCGGATCATGCCTGTGTCTCGGCGTTGCAGCGGAGCCGGGCCCTCGCCTGGGCGCGGGATATGGCGGGCTTTGCATTCGCGCGCAAGACGCCCGCCGGCACGACTGTCATCCCTCGCGGATCTCCTCATAGAGGGTGCGAGCGGCGGCTGCCGGTCCCCGGCGCTCGGCCAGCGCGGTGACGCGCACCACCCGGACCTGGCCGCCGGTCCGACCGTCGGCACGCGGTTCGGCGTGGCCGAGGGCGATCGTCAGCACGTCACCCGGCCGGACGGCCGCGTGCGGCTTCTCGGTGGGACGGCGGTTGATCCGGACCCCGCCCGCGCTGACCAGGCGGGCGCAGTCGATGCGTGCGCGCCGGAAGCGTGCGCACCAGAGCCACATATCGAGCCGCTGCTGGTCCAGCTCAGCTTCCGGCCCGCCGCAGGCGTGACGCGAGAGTGGCGAACGGTCCGGCTTCGGACGCGGGCGCAGCGCCGGGCGCCGGGAGGCGCGGCCTGCGCGCTGCAGTCCAGATCATCGGCGGCGACGGCGGACCGTAGGCGTCGTCGGCGAGCGGGACGGGACCGGCCAGGCGCAGGTCGAGCGCGCGCAAGACCGGGGCGAGTATCTCGGCGCGAATCGACAGGCGTTGGGCCAGGCCCGCGGGAAGGGCGGAGGGGCGGCGGCGGGTCGCAAACGCGAGTTCACCCGCGATGCGCTCGGCGATGTCGAGACGGAGCAGGACCGGACCGGCTTGGACCCAGCCGAGGGCGGTCAGGATGGCGAGACGCCCGGGGTCGTCCGGGCGCGGGACCGACACCAGGCCGGGGGCCGGCAGCAACGGAGTCGGCCTCGCGTTGCGGACGGCGAGCAGCAGGGCACGCCAGGCGAGCGCACGCGGCTTGAGCAGCGCCGGGATAAACAGCGCGAAACGCCCGGCGCGCACCCCGAGCGGCTCGAGCGCGGCCCGGGTGGCCTGATCAAGCATGCTGTCGGTGGCGCCCGGCACGACACCCGCCTGTTCGCGTATGCGATGGAGGAGGCCGCGCAGATCGGGGCGCTGGTCGGCGCGCCGCTCGGCGGCGATCAGCGCGGACAGCTCGCGCGCGATCGCGGCCGCAAGGAACAACGCCATTCGGCCCCGGATGCGCTCGCGCTCGGCCCCGTCGAGATGGTCGGACTGCCAGGGCTCGATGACGGGTTCGAGAACCTGCCGCCCCGGACGCAGGCGACCGACGGGAACGCCGTCCCAGAGGATGGCCTGGGACTGGTGGTCGATGTCGAAGTCGCTGTCGGTGGAGGCGACCAGGGCGGCGACCCGTCTCGGCATCTCCGCACGAAGCGCGCGGCGGGCGGCACGCAGCACCAGACGGCGGTCCTCGCGGCCGGCCGAGCCGGCGGGCTCGAAATCGAAGCCGCGGAGCCGGCCGACATGGTGCCCCTCGACCACCACCTCGCCATGCCTCGTGACCGCGGACAGCAGGCCGCCATCCTCGTCCAGCTTGCGGTTGAGTATGGCCGCGCGCCGGTCGACGAAACGGGCGATCAGGCGTTCGTGCAGCGCATCCGACAGCAGGTCCTCGACCTCGCGCGCGCGCGCCTGAAAGATCGACGAGCCGCCGACCCACTCGCGCCGGGCTGCGACGTAGGCCCAGACCCGAACCCCCGACAGCCGCTGCATCAGCGTGTCGATGTCGCCCTCGGCCCGGGCGAGGCTGGCGAGGCTCTGCTCGATCAGGGTCGCCGGAATGCGCCCCTCGTTGCGGACGTGCAGGAACAGCCGGGCGCACAGCCGGGCGTGGGTGTCGTCGGCGAGCTTGCGAAAGTCGGGAATCTGGCACGCGTCCCAGAGCAGGCGGGTCTCCCTGCTGCCGGTGATCCTCGCGCGAATGCCGGGGTCCGTCGTCAGGGCGGCGAGCGTCTCGACGTCGGAGGCCTCGTTGCCGCGTACCAGGCCCGGCTGCTGCGGAGGCGCCAGCAGGCTCGCCAGCAAGGCGTCAGGATTGGTGAAATCGAGGTCGCTGTTGCGCCAGGCGAGCTGTTCGAGCGGGTCGAACCGGTGCTGCTCCACGGCATCCACGAGGGCCTCCGTCAGAGGCGGGCAATCGCCAGTGCTGCCGAAGGTGCCGTCGCGCATGCCGCGGCCGGCCCGGCCGGCGATCTGGGCGACCTCCGGCGGGCTGAGCCGGCGTGGATGCCTGCCGTCGTATTTGGCCAGGCCCGCGAAGGCGACATGGTTGACGTCCATGTTCAGGCCCATGCCGATCGCGTCCGTGGCGACAAGGAAGTCGACCTCGCCCTGCTGGTAGAGTGCCACCTGCGCGTTGCGTGTGCGCGGCGAGAGCCGGCCCATGACGACCGCGCAGCCGCCACGCCGGCGCCGTATGGCCTCCGCGATGGCGTAGACCTCTCCCGCCGAGAAGGCGACGACCGCCGAGCGCGGCGGCAGCTTGGACAGCTTGGTATGGCCGTTCCCGACCAGTTGCGACAGACGCGGGCGCACCTCGATCGTCACGCCGGGAATCAGGCGTTCGAGCAGCGGCCGGATGGTCTCGGCGCCCATTACCATGGTCTCGACCAGGCCGCGGGCGTGCAGCAGGCGATCAGTGAAGACGTGACCCCGGTCGGGGTCGGACGCGAGCTGGATTTCGTCGATGGCGACAAATTCGGCATCCCGGTCGAGCGGCATCGCCTCCACCGTGCAGGAGAACCAGCGCGCGCCCGGCGGGACAATCTTCTCCTCGCCGGTGATCAGCGCCACGTTCCGCTCGCCCTTGGCGGCGACCATTCGGTCATAATTCTCGCGCGCGAGCAGCCGGAGCGGGAAGCCGATGATGCCCGACGGATGCGCCAGCAGCCGCTCCATCGCCAGATGGGTCTTGCCGGTGTTGGTGGGCCCGAGCACGGCTCTTACCCGCGGCGTCCAGGCGCTGCGGCGGTGGTCGAGCATGACTCGTCGAGTCGTCACGCGAAAAGGTTCGGCATTCAACCGGCGCATTGCAAGCCTGCGTGCCGCCGATCCTGCGCCGTCTCTGATCCAGCCGGGGACGCGCGACGGCGCGACTCGATCGATGCCAGCGCGGCGAGAGCCGCCGGCAAGCCGGGCCAGCCATTTACGCGTTGATCACGAATCTGTGCGAAGACGGAACGTCAACGGCTGCTCAAGCGTCTGGCGAGACGAAAACGGCTGATTTCCGCGATTTGCAGTGCCTCACTGGGTGCGAAATGACCCGCGGTTCACGCTCCGGACAGAAACGAAACATGCGGGTAACGTAATTGCGACTAACCCAAGCGTTTCGAGATGCTTATAGGAGTTTGATCGATTAGGTTCACCTGCTGATCTTCGCGCCGAAGCCGACTGCGCCGTCCGGTTCGCCGGACGTTTCTTGACCTGAAGGGAATTCCCAATGCCAGCTGCAACTTCAACCGACACCATGGTGGCCACACTCCGCGACACCATCGTCGCTCTCGTGCGCCGTGACGGCCCGGACCTTTCCGCCCGCCAGCTCGGCGTATTTCTCACCTGCTACCTGCAGGATGGCGCGCACACGGTCCGTGGCCTTGCCGCCGACCTCAACGTGTCCAAGCCCGCCATCACCCGGGCGCTCGACCGGCTCGGGGAGCTTGATCTGGCCCGGCGCAAGGTCGATCCGATGGACCGGCGCAGCGTCCTCGTGCAGCGTACCGTCAAGGGAACCGCGTTCCTGCGCGACCTGCGCGGGATCATGGCCGAGGCCGCGGCGCCGCCGCGCAAGTCCGACCGCGAGCACGGATCGCGCCGCTCGGCCTGATCGCCTGATGCCTGCCGATCAGTGAGGCCGGCGGCAAGCGGAACCGCCAGGGCTTCCGGACGATGTAGGGGGCGAACACAACCCCCGGTCCTCGGGCCGGCAGGAAAGGATGACAGATCATGCGTTTCGCCGCTTTAGCGACGGGCGTGGCGCTGGCCCTGGCCGCACCCGCCTATGCCGCCGACCCTGGCGTCAGCTCGGCGCCTGACGCGCGGGTGACCATCTACGCGAAATCGGCCAACCTTGGCGTCGGCTGGAGCTGGGGTGACGGCGTCCTGCATTATGAGGGCCACAGCTATCATTTCGCGATCAGCGGCCTGAACGTCGCCGCCGTCGGCTACTCGACCCTGACCGGGCATGGACGCGTCTACAACCTGCACCACCTGCATGACTTCGACGGAACCTACTACCAAAGTCACGGCGAGGTGACGGCGGGCAGAGGCATCGGCGGTTCGCTCTACATCAACGGCAATGGCGTGCAGGTCCGCGTCGACGACGTGACCCACGGCGCCCAGCTCGCAGGATCCGCGTCCGGCATCCAGTTCAAGCTCCGAGGCTGAGTGGAGGCGTCGCCTTCCCTCACCAGCGTCCGAGCGGCGCCCGCTTTGCCGCGCGTATGACCAGCAGGCCGCAGCCCACGACCGGAATGGCGGCCGCAAACGTCCCAAGCAGCGCGATCGCCCAAGGGCCGCGCGAAGCGTAGGTGGCAAGCACGGCGCAGGTCAGCGTCAGCGCCCAGAAGGCCGGCGTGACCTGCGCCGCTGGCCAGCCGGAACGGTGGGCCAACTGATAGAGATGGCCGCGGTGCGCCTCCGTCAGCCGGGCACCGGCCAGCCCGCGTCGAAGCAGCGTGAAAGCCACGTCGGCCAGGATGGGTGCCATCGCCATCGGGACCAGCAACGCGCCCCAGGAATGGTCGGCAAGACGGCTTGAAGGACCTGCCATCGCGGCGAGCACGAGGCCGCAGAGCTGACTGCCGACATCCCCCATGAAAATCCTGGCCCTGGGATAGTTGAATGGCAGGAAGCCCGCGATGCCTGCCGCCAGCGGCAGCAGGCACGCCGCCGGGAATGGATCGCGACCGTGCAGCGACACGATGGCGATGGTGATGGCGGCGATCATCGTGCTGCCCGACGCGAGGCCGTTGAGCCCGTCGATGAAGTTGACCGCGTTGATCGCGAACAGCAGCCAGCAGAAGGTGACCGGGGCGCCGAAAACTCCGAGCGGCAGCGGACCGATCCGGTCGATCGTCAGGCCGCCAGCGACCAGCACGACGCAGGCCGCGACCTGCGCGGCAAGCTTGATACGAAAGCCGAACTGCACGACATCATCGGCCCAGGAGACCCCCGCGATCAGCAGGGCACCGGCCTCCAATGCTGCGACTTGCGTGCCCTGACCCGGAACCAGGTCGTCGCCCCAGGCGGCGGCAAGTCCCAGAGCAAACGCCGCCGCGATGCCGACGCCGCCACCCTTCGGCGTGGGATGTTGATGCGACGAACGGGCGCCGGGCACGTCGAGGACGCCGCGTCCGATCATCGCACGAACGATCAAAGCCGACAGGCCGGCGAGTGCGGCCAGTGTTCCGAGCACCGGAATGTTCATCGTCGCGGGCTCAAGCGGCGCCGTGCGTGGCGAACCCGGGTTCAGTCCGGATCCGGCTTGAAGAACAGCCGGTGCTGGCGGACGGAGACGAACACTCGATGCTGCTCGAGAAACGGTGCACCCATGATGACGTCCATCGACTTGAACGATGCCGGCGCCACAGCGAACTCGAGCGGCCCGACATCCTGGCCGCCGATGACGACATGCTCGAACCTGTGCACCTTCGCCTGAAACCGGATATGTCCCACGCCGAAGCCTGCCACCGTCCGGTCGTGGGTGAGGTCGGCGCCGAGCCGCGCGGCGGCGCCGGCACTGACGACGGAGTCGTGGGCGCCGGTGTCAAGGACCGCGTCGAAGCTGCGTCCATCGATCGCGACCGGAAATCGCACGTGGGCGTCCTTGCCCTCTCGGGTCTCCACCGGAACGGCAGGCTGGAACGTGGGTGCCGCCACGATGCATTGCTCCTCGTTGTAGAGGTCAAGCCGCGCTGACCTGGTGTCGAGGTCGAACGCCCAATTGTCGAGGATGTCGACGCCGAGCAGGCCGAAAACGGGGAACTTGGTCAGTGGCAGGCCGAAGATCGGCGTCACCAGGAGAAGACCGTTCGAGAGCGTTCCGTTGCCGAGACGCAGTCGCCGGACCAGGGCGAAGTAGGACGGCGCGGGGCCGGCGATGCCTTCGACGAAAAATGTGTGCCGTGGCGGTTTCAAGCCGAGCGACGCAGCGGCCTCCGGCGACAGCGCGGTCTGATAGGCACCGGTGTCGAGCATGAAGGGCACGGTGATGCGGCCCAGCGTGACCGGGACGATGTCGATCGGCGCGCGTGGCATGGTGATCGCGGCGGCAGGCACCTTGAGCGAGCACACCGCCTGCGGCTCCGCGCAGGCAGCGAGCGCCAGCAGGCCTGCCATCGGGGCGGCTCGCAGGTGCCGGGTCACTCGCCGCGGGCGACGAACAGCTTGCCGGCGTGAAAAGCAATGTAGACCCGGTGGCGGCGCAGAAAGTCCTCCCCGAGGAGCAGGTCGGCGCCGTGGATCTGGAAGGCTCCGACATCGAGCTTGATCGGGCCGTAGTCCGATCCTCCGATCTGCAGGTCCGCGAACTGGTGCCGATGCGACGTCACGCTGAACAGGCTGGCGCCCGCCATATGCCGGGCCGGATCGCCCGACAGGGCCGCATCATCGAGACCGACGGCGTCCTGCCGGACGGCTGAGGCGGAGGCACCGCTGTCGAGCATGGCGGTGAGATCATGACCGTCCAGGGTCACCGGGAAAAGGATCTCGCCGCTATAGGCCGATCGCAGGCGTGGTGTGTCGATGAAGCCCTTGGCGATATCGGTCGATTCGGTGGCGGCACCGGTCAGCACCTTCGGGATGTCCACCTGCTGGGCCGAGCCGGTCCAGGGCGGGTTTACGGCGGCACATTGCTGGGGCTCGTAAAGGGTCAACCGATCATGGCCGGCGTCCAGGTCGAGGTCCCAGTTTACCAGCAGGTCCTGGCCGAGCAGCCCGTAGGCTGGGAATGTCCCCAGGCCCGCCTTCGACAACGGTATCACCACCGCTGCAGCCCCCGAGAGTTCCGCGCCGCCGACCTTGATCTGGTCGAGTTCGGTCGCCTGGCTGAAGGTCTCTCCGCCGATCCCCGCGGTGCGCAACGGGAGGGTGTGGGTCGCAAGATGGAGATCCTGCACCGCTTGCGGTGTGACCGACGTGCCGAAGGCGCCGGTGTCGAGGATTAGGCCGACCGGCTCGCCATTGATCAAGACGGGCGCGATCTCTTCGGCGCCGAGCCGCATCAGCGGCACTTCCGAATCCTCCTGCGGCGCCTTGCAGGCGCCGCCCGCGCAGCCTGCCAGTCCAAGGCAGAGAACGAAGGGTCCGGCCGGCAAGCGCATCGGGTTCCGACCTGCAGTGGCGGTCTGGCTTCGCATGCCTCGTTCGGTGGCGCAATGACTTGGCGGGCGGGCAGCGCCGGCCCCTCATATCGGCGCGGTAGCCCGGGCTCCGCCCTGGACCCGCCGGGGCCGGCGGCCCCGGACCCGCCCGACACCAGCCATGGTTTCAGGGCACCTCCTGGCCTTCTAGCCAGCCCCGCCCTGGTCTATGACCCGCCGCATGGCGAGCCCTCGCGCTGTCAATCGGATCATCGTCAACGTCCTGCTCGACGGCGGTCTTGCCGCCGTCGCGGCGCCGATCGCGCGCTACCTGGCCGACCCTGGCAGCGGCCTGCTGCATCCGATCTGGTTCGTGGCGGGCGGCGCGATCACCTTGCTGGTCGCGGGCCTGCCCTTCGGCCTGCAACTCCAATACTGGCGATTCTCCAGCCTGGCCGACATGATCGGCGTCGCCTGCGGCTCAGTCGCGAGCGCGGTCCTGTTCGCCATCGGCTTGCGGCTGACGGGCTATCCGCTTCCCACCGTCACCTTCCCGGCGATCCATGCACTGACCCTGCTCGTGCTGCTCGCCGCCCCTCGCATTGCCTACCGGCTGGCGCAGGCCCGTCGCCTCGCGGCAAGGGCCGGACATGCCGACCGGGTGCTGCTGGTGGGTGCCGACCAGCCCGCGGAGCTGTTCCTGCGCGCGGTGGCAAGGGATCGTGGCTTGCCGATCCGGGTCGACGGCTTGCTGGCCTTCAGCAGTCACCAACCCGGCCGGCGCATTCACGGCCGGCCGATCCTCGGCCGCGTCGACGAAGCGGACGCGATCCTCGAGCGGCTACGGGCCGCGGGCAAGCTTCCGAACGCGCTGGTCATCACCGATCCCGAGTTCCGCGGCCCGGCGCTGGCGCGGTTGATCGAGGCGGCTAACCGTGCCGCGATTGCGGTGAGGCGGGCGCCCAAGCCGACCGTGCTGCTCGATGCCGCCGAGATCGAGCTGCGGCCGGTCTCGCTGGAGGACCTTCTCAACCGGCAGCAGGTTCCGCTCGACCGCGACGGCATGCGCCGACTGGTGGCCGGCCGCCGCGTCCTGGTGACCGGCGCCGGTGGTTCGATCGGCTCGGAGCTATGCCGGCAGGTGGCTTCACTCGAGCCGGTCGCGATGGTGCTGCTCGATTCGAGTGAATACGCGCTCTGGCAGATCGCCCTGGAGCTCGGCGAGATCGCAGCCGGCATACCGCAGACCTCGGTGGTCGCCGACGTCCGCGATCGGCCGCGGCTGCGCGCCATCTTCGAGGACCACAGGCCGCAACTGGTGTTCCATGCCGCGGCACTCAAGCACGTGCCCATCGTGGAGGCGAACCCGCTGGAGGGGCTGCTCACCAACGCGGTCGGCACCCGTAACGTCGCCGACGCGGCAAGGGCGGCAGGTGCGGAGGCGACGGTACTGATCTCGACCGACAAGGCGGTCAACCCGTCGAGCATCATGGGCGCCTCCAAGCGCCTCGCCGAAATGTATTGCCAGGGCCTGCACATGCGCCGGGGCGACGACCCCCATGCGACCCGGTTCGTCACCGTGCGGTTCGGCAACGTGCTCGGCTCGACCGGCTCGGTCGTGCCGATCTTCCGGCGGCAGCTTGAGCGCGGCGGCCCGCTGACCGTCACCCACCCGGACATGCAGCGCTACTTCATGACGGTCACCGAGGCGGTCGGCCTCGTGCTGCAGGCGAGCGTCGCTGGCGGCGAACGCGGCACCGCCGAAGTCCGCCAGCTCGCCGAGGGAGGCATCTTCGTGCTCGACATGGGCACTCCGCTCCGGATCGATGATCTGGCGCGCCAGATGATCCGGCTCGCCGGACTGCGGCCCGACGAGGACATCCCCATCGCCTATACCGGGCTGCGGCCGGGCGAGAAGCTGTTCGAGGAGCTGTTTCACGGCCATGAGCCGCCGGTGCCGACCGGCTATCCGGGGCTGCTGATGGCGACACCCCGCACCAACGACCCGGCCTTCGTCGGACGCGCGCTCGACGAACTCGAAGCGGTCTGCCACCGCGGCGACGAGGCGGCGGCCCGCTCGATCGTCGCGCGCCTGGTGCCCGAATATGCCGGCGACATTCCGATGCCGGTCCGCGAGGCGGCACCGCCGTGACCGAAGCCGTCCCCTTCCTCGACCTCGCCGCCCAGCAGCGGCGGATCCAGCCCGCGCTGAGCGCCCGGATCGAGGCCGTGCTGGCGCATTGCCGTTTCATTCTGGGTCCGGAAGTCGTCGAGCTCGAGCAGCGGCTCGCCGCCTTCTGCGGAGCTGCGCATTGCGTCACGGTCTCGTCCGGAACCGACGCGCTGCAGATCGCCATGATGGCCGAAGGCATCGGCCGGGGTGACGTGGTGTTCCTGCCCGCCTTCACCTATACCGCGACCGCCGAGGTGCCGCTTGTGCTCGGGGCGACGCCGGTGTTCGTCGACGTCGATCCCGCGACTTTCCAGATCGACCCCCTAAACCTTGCCGCCCGCATCGAGACGGTCGCACGCGGCTCGCTGCAGCCACGGGCGATCGTGGGCGTCGATCTCTTCGGACAGCCGGCGCCTTGGCCAGCACTGCGTGACATCGCCGCGAGCCGCGGCCTGTTTCTGCTCGACGACTGCGCCCAGAGCTTCGGCGCTTCCCTCGGCGGCCGACGGCTCGGACGCGAGGCGGACGCGACCGCGGCCAGCTTCTTTCCGTCAAAGCCGCTGGGCGCCTACGGCGACGGCGGTGCCCTGTTCACCGAAAGTGCCGAGCGTGCCGCGCTCTACCGAAGCCTGCGCTCGCATGGCGAGGGCGGCACACGCTACGAAGTGCTCCATACCGGCATGAACGGGCGGCTCGACACGCTGCAGGCCGCCGTGCTGCTCGCCAAGCTCGAGGTCTTCGAGGCCGAGCTGGCGCGTCGGGAGGCGATCGCCAGACAGTACGACGCCGAGCTTGGCGGCCTCGTTCAGACCCCGGCGCGCGTGCCGCACAGCGAGAGTGCCTGGTCGGTCTATTCCATCCTGCTGCCCGACCAGGCGTCGCGCGACAATCTTCGCACACACCTCGACGACTCCCGCGTGCCGACGGCGATCTACTATCCGAGGCCACTGCACGCGCAGCCGGCCTACGCGAAGCACCACGACGGCGCACGCCTGCCGGCCGCCGAAGCGGTCTCGACCAGGATCCTGGCACTGCCCATTCACGCCGATCTCACTGACGCGCACGTCGAGCAGGTGTGCGAAGCGGTCAGGAGGGCTTGACCGGCGCCTTCGCCAGCGCGATCGCGATCTCTCGGGCGCGGCCGTTCGTCCGCATTTCGTCGATCAGGTCGGCGCGCCGTTGCGCCTGCAGGCGGTAGACGCCGCCGGCCGCTCGGACCAGCTCGCCGTCCCGCCCGAGCAGCGCGTCGCCCAGCTCGATGATGCGCAGGTTGGGCCAGATCTGCGGACGGATCTGCAGGATTTCGGCAAAGATCTCCTCACCGGAACGCTCGCGCGTCGCCTGAGCAAGCAGGAGCGCCATCGACGCCGACGAACGCGAGACACCCGCGTGGCAATGAACCAGGAGGCGCGCGCCGGTCGGCATGGCCGCATCGAGGTCGCGGCCGAAGGCCAGCAGCTTGCGAATGTCCGCCTCGGTCGGCGGGACCTGGCCCGGTGACATCTCGATGACATCGTTGAAGCGCAGCTCGAGCCGCGCGTGTTCGCCGTAATCGCCGAAGTCAGTCGGCGATGGCGTGTCGGGATCGAGGATCGACAGGACGTGCGTGACACCTGCGGCCGCATGACCCGACAGCTCGTGCAGCCCGCACACGGTGATCCTGAACGGCAGCTCCATCTCATTCAGCCATGCTGTTGCGGGCGTAACCTGGACCAGGCGGCGATGTCGCGATAGCCCCGGCGAACCAGGTGCTGCGGGCGCGTTCTCTGTTGCGGAGAGGGCAACATGACAGACCGGACCGACAAGGCGAAGACCGAGCAGGAGCGTGAGAAACGGGGCATCCCGCCGGAGATGGAGGAGGGCGAAGCCAAGGGCGGCCCGCACGACGACCGGCTTCAGAGCGAGGTCTCGCACGGCAAACCTGGCGAGGAGAAGGCGCCGTGACGGTGTCGCTTTCCGACGGGATTTCCGTCCCGTCGCTCGGCCTCGGCACGTGGAAGATGGGCGATCGCCGGCAACGCGACACCGAGCGGGCGGCGTTGAGTCTTGGACTTGATCTCGGCATGACGCTGATCGACACCGCCGAGATGTATGGCGATGGAGCATCCGAGACGCTCGTCGGCGAGGCGATCGCCGGCCGCCGTGACGAAGTGTTCGTCGTCACCAAGGTGCTTCCGTCCAACGCGACGCGATCGGGCATCCCGAAAGCATGTGCCCAAAGCCTCAGGCGCCTCGGCTGCGAACGGATCGATCTTTATCTGCTGCATTGGCGCAGCGGTGAGGACCTGGCGACCGTAGTCGAGGCCTTCGAGCGGCTGCGTGACAAGGGCGACATCGCGCGCTGGGGCGTGTCGAACTTCGATACCGACGATCTCGAGGAGCTCGTCGCAATGACGGCGGGAGACGAGTGCGCCGCCAACCAGGTCCTCTACAATCCGCAGGCGCGCGGCATTGAGTTCGACCTGCTGCCGTGGTGCGCGGCGCGCAGCATGGCGGTGATGGCCTACTCGCCGGTCGGGCAGGGCGGCCGGCTGCTGCAGAACCGCGCCATCGTTGAGGTTGCCCGCCGCCACGGCGTCAGTCCCGCCATGGTGGCGATCGCCTGGTCGATGCGCAGACCGGGAGTGATTTCCATCCCGAAGGCCTCCGATCCTGAGCACGTGCGCGAGAACGCCCGAGCGGCGAACCTCGCGTTGAGCGCTGAGGATGTCGCCTTAATCGACGGTGCCTTTCCTCCACCAGACGGCAGGCGGTCTCTGGAGATGCTGTAGAGCCCTGGGGTTCCGCCCCGCCTGACCAGGGGCGTCCGCGACGGATTGCCACACCATAACAAGCCGGATAGTTTCCGGCCCAACGTCGGCGCCAAGCCGACACGCCAGACGGGAACGCCTCACGCGGACCAAACGCCCTCTCGCCCGAGAGGAAACGGAGTTCCGCATTTGCACTCACGATCGAGCCTCAAGCGCGCCCTGTTGGGCTGCGCAGTGTCATTCTGCGCGCCGGCATTCGCCTACGCGTCTTCACCCGCCACCACGCCGCTCGTCACCGGCGAGGTCAGCGACGCGGACACGGTCGCGATCCCCGGATCGTTGTCCGGCGCCGTCAAGATCGCGACCGACACCGGTTCGCTTGCCGCATCGCACAGCCTCGCGCACCTGCAACTGATCCTTAAGCGCTCGCCCGCACGACAGGCGGCGCTCGACGCGCTCGTCGCCGCCCAGACCGACCCGAAATCATCCGCCTACCACCAGTGGCTGACCCCCACGAAGCTTGCCTCGGACTACGGCCCGGCGCCGGCCGACATCGCGACGACGGTCGACTGGCTGGCGGCGCGCGGGATGACCGTCAACCGCGTCTCGCCGACGGGCATGTCGATCGACTTTACCGGCAGCGCCGCTTCCGTGAACGCCGCCTTCCACACCGAGCTGCACACCTACCAGCTCGCCGGGGCGGCGCACTTTGCCGCGTCGAGCACCCCTTCCATCCCGGCAGCACTTGCGCCGGTCGTGGCCGGCGCCTCGCTCAGCAACTTCTTCCCCAAGCCGCAACTGATTCCGCATCCGGCGCTGTCGACCGCCCAGCTGGCCGCGGCCAAGATCAAGAAAGTCGGCAGCAACTACACCGCCACGGTGCAGGGCACGACCTACTACGCGGTCACGCCGTCGGATTTTGCGACGATCTACAGCGAGAACCAGGCGTTCACCGGTTCGCCGGTGATCGGCGAGAAGATCACCGGTGCCGGGCAGACCCTCGTGGTGGCCGAGCAGACCGACATCAACCCGGCCGACTGGAACACCTTCCGTTCCACCTTCGGGCTCTCCGGCTACAAGGGCACGCTCGCCATCACTCATCCGGGTGGCTGCGCCGATCCGGGCTTCTCGCCCGGCGACGAGACGGAGGCGGCCATCGACGCCGAGTGGTCGAGTTCGGTCGCCCCTGACGCGGCCGTCCAGGTCGCGGCCTGCGCCAGCACCGAAACGACGTTCGGCGTCGAGACGACGCTCGCCAACCTCGTCGAGCTCGGCACGCCGGCGGTCGCGATCTCGATCTCCTATGGCGGTTGCGAGCAGGCTCAGGGTCTGACGTTCGAACAGGGCTGGACCAACCTGATCGAGGAGGGCGCATCCGAAGGCATTCCGATCTTTGTCTCGTCGGGGGACAGTGCGGCCGCCGGCTGCGATGAGGACGCGATCGCGACCGACGGGCTCGCCGTCAACGGACTCGCGACCCCGCCGTACGATACCGCGGTCGGGGGGACCGATTTCCTCGACACCGCATTGGGTGAGAACAGCAAATACTGGAACGCGACCAACAGCAGCACCGGCGGTTCGGCCAAGTCCTACATCCCCGAAATCCCGTGGGACAACGGTTGTTCCAATGTCGTGAACTACACCTATGTCGGCGAGCCTGGGCCGATCATCAACTGCAATCTCAAGATACCGAAGGCGAGCTACCAGAACTCGGTTGGCGGCAGCGGCGGCCAGAGCATCCTGTTCCCCAAGCCTGACTATCAGTCCACGTCGCTGCTCGGCGTCCCGAACGACGGCGTGCGCGACATACCCGACATCTCGTTCTTTGCAGCCAACGGCTTCTGGAACCATTTCTATCTCGAGTGCATGTCCAACACCGCCAAGGGCTTCGGCGGCGCACCGTGCGAC
Organism: uncultured Acetobacteraceae bacterium; assembly: GCA_964246925.1. Taxonomy (GTDB): domain Bacteria; phylum Pseudomonadota; class Alphaproteobacteria; order Acetobacterales; family Acetobacteraceae; genus CAXTPV01. The sequence continues at coordinate 19,180 of CAXTSH010000001.1, read as the reverse complement.
TACACCAATGCCGACGATTTCTTTGACTCAGCCTATGGCGGCACGTCGTTCGGCGCGCCCGACTTTGCCGGCGTCGCGGCGTTGGTGGCGCAATATGACGGCTTCCGGGCCGGCAACATGGCACCGCGCCTCTACCAGATCGCGCAATTGCAGTTCTCCAACTCAGTGCTCGCCAAAACCTGCAATTCGACAAACGGCGCGTCGATCTCGCACGCCTGCGTGTTCAATGACGTGACCGTCGGCGACAACACGGCGCCCTGTGCGGCCGGCTCGCCGAATTGTGCGGTCAACGCCAACGCGACGATGGGCATCGGCGTGCTCTCGACCACCAGCTCGCCGAAGGATGCCGCTTTCCCGAGCACGCCCGGTTACGACCTGGCGACCGGTCTTGGCACCATCAACGTGACCAACCTGATCATCAACTACCTCAACTTCGACTGACACCGAATGGGGCGGAGCGATCCTCCGCCCCATTCGCTCGCGCCCGGGATCCCGGATAACCCAACCGCTTCGTGGAGTTCTCGCCTTGATCAGACAACGATCGATCGGACGCGGAGCGATCGCCTGCGTCTTCGCCGCTCTCGCGCCCGCGGCGGCCATGGCAGCCGCGCCAGCCGCCATCCCGCTCGTCACCGGTGCGGTGTCCGACACCGACACCGTCTCCCTCGCATCGTCCGTTCCCGGCGCGCTCGCCACGTCGACCGACGCGGGCGCGCTGGCTGCGAGCCACGCCCTGACGCACGTGACGCTGCTGCTCAAACGCCCGGCGGCCCGCCAGGCGGCGCTCGACGCGCTTGTCGCAGCCCAGACGACACCCGGCTCCGCGTCCTTTCACCAGTGGCTCACGCCCGCGAAGCTGGCTTCCGACTACGGTCCGGCCGCCGCCGACGTGGCGGCGACTGTCTCCTGGCTGCAGTCGAAGGGACTGACGGTCAATCGCGTGTCGCCTACCCTGATGTCGATTGACTTCGCCGGCACCGTCGCCGCCGTCAACGGCGCCTTTCATACGGCGATGCACGCGTTTGCGCGCAGCGGCGAGTCTCACATCGCCCCCGCGAGCGCGCCCGCGATCCCGGCGGCGTTGTCGCCAGTGGTCGCGGGCGTCGGTCTGGACAATTTCTTTCCCAAGCCGGCGCTGGTGCGCGCGCCTTCGCTCTCCGCCGCCTCGCTGGCGGCAGCAAAGGTCCGTCGGGTCGGCACCAGCTACACGATGGCGGCACAGGGCACGACCTTCTACGCGGTCACTCCGTCGGACTTCGCCACCATCTACAGCGAGAACCAGGCTTTCACCGGTGCGCCCGTCATCGGCGAGAAGATCACCGGCGCGGGCGAGACCCTTGTCGTCGCCGAGCAGACCGACATCAATCCGGCCGACTGGAAGACGTTCCGCTCGACCTTCGGTCTGTCTGGCTACAAAGGCACGCTGAGCATCGCGCACCCGGGCGGCTGCGCCGATCCAGGCTTCACCGAGGCGGACGAGGTCGAAGCGGCCATCGACGCCGAGTGGTCGAGCTCCGTCGCTCCGGACGCCGCCATCGATCTCGAATCATGCGCCGGAACGGAGACGACCTTCGGGGTCGAAACGACGCTGGCCAACCTGGTCGAGCTCGGCACTCCGGCGGTCGCGATCTCGATCTCCTACCAGGGCTGCGAGCAGGGCCAAGGCCTGACGTTCGAAGCGGGCTGGACGAACCTGATCGAGGAGGGTGCCGCGGAAGGCATCCCGATCTTCGTCTCGGCAGGCGATGCCGCCGACGCGCAGTGCGACGAGGACACGCTGGTTACCGACGGGCTCGGCGTCAACGGGCTCGCCTCCCCGCCCTACGACACCGCGGTCGGCGGCACCGACTTCCTCGACACCGCCCTTGGCGAGAATGCCAAGTTCTGGTCGGCGACCAACAGCACGACCGGCGGCTCGGCCAAATCCTATATTCCTGAAATCCCCTGGGACAATTCCTGCACCAACGCCGTCATCACCAAATACCTCGGTGAAGCCGGCCCGATCATCAACTGCAATCTCGCCACGCCGAAAGCCAGCTACCAGAACGCGGTCGGCGGTGGCGGCGGCCAGAGCCTCCTGTTTGCCAAGCCCGACTACCAGTCGACCTCGCTCCTCGGCGTGCCGGACGACGGCGTCCGCGACCTGCCCGACGTCTCGCTGTTCGCGGCCAACGGCTTCTGGAATCATTTCTATCTCGAATGCATGTCCAACACCGCCAAGGGTTACGGCGGCGCTCCGTGCGACTACAGCAATCCGACCGACTTCCTCGATTCAGCCTACGGCGGCACCTCGTTCGGCGCACCCGACTTCGCCGGTGTCGCCGCCCTGGTCGCGCAGTATGACGGTTTCCGCGCCGGCAACATGGCACCCCGCCTCTACCAGATCGCGCAGCTCCAGTTCTCAAACCCGGTCCTGGTCGACGCTTGCGACTCGACCAACGGCAAGGCGGTGTCGCCAGCCTGCGTGTTCAACGACGTGACGGTCGGTGACAACACCGCCGCCTGCCAGGCGGGGACACCGAACTGCGTGACGAACGCCAACGCGACCGCCGGCATCGGCATCTTGTCGACCACCAATTCGACGTCGGGCGCCGCCTTCAAGGCAACCAGCGGCTACGATCTCTCGACCGGTCTCGGCACGATCAACATCACCAACCTGATCATCAACTATATCGACTTCGACTGAGACGCGATCCACCCTCTACAATAACAAGCACCTGCTGAGATACTTCGACAATGATGTCGTAACGCTTCCGTCAGGACAACGGCGCACGGTCGCCGCCGGCACTCCTGTATAGCAATCCGATCGTCTCCCTATACCTCTCTGTCTGTCGGGCATCACGCCCGACGGACAGAGAGGGAAACAACATGTTCGACAAACGCGTTCGCAATACCCTGCGCGGGCTCGTCGCGGCATCCGTCGCCGTCATCGCAGTCGCTTCGGCGCCGCACGCGCCGGCAGGCGTGTCTGCGTCGAGCTCGCCGAAAGCTCTGCCTCAGTCGCCTGTTCGCGTCCTCTCCACCGGCTACGGCGTCGGCGGGAAGGGACAGGACTGCATCCATCATTACCCGTGAGGGTGTCGACGACGTAGTCCGGGGCAGCGGTCCGAGTTGATGTCATGAGCTCCGCTCCGTCCGTGGACGGAGCGGAGAACCTTCGGTTGTGTGCGTCCCCCGCCTGTGGCCACTATGCGGAGCGCGCCGACGGCGTGAGATCATGTCGGGTCTGGAGTCTGCATGGACTGCAGCGTTCGGAGACGTCGCCCCGCCAAGTGGCTCAAGTTCCTCCTGGCGATCCTGGCATCGACCGTAACGCAGCTCCACGCGCACGCCGAGCGTTTCTCGTTCCGCGGTTACGGCGCCTCCGAGGGACTGACCAACCTGGCCGGCGCCTGTCTGACCAGCGACCGTCCCGGCCACATCCTCGTCTGTTCCGAGCACGGGGTGTTCGGCTACGACGGCCGGCAGTTCGTCAATCTTGGTCCGTCGCAGGGCCTCCGGGATGGAGGCGTTCCTTACGACCTGACCGAGACCGCGGGCGGCAGGATCGCCGTGCGTTACGTCGACAAGCTGTTCGTCTCCGACACGCCCGCATCGGAGGCTTCTCCGGCCTCGCTGTCGTTTCGCCCCGTTGATGGCGGAGCGGCTGGCGCATTCTATCGGGAGAACCGGTTCCAGGTCGCACCCTGGCGACGCGGTCTTGCGATCGTGGTCGGGCGCGAGACCATGCAGGTGGTGATCCCTGCCTCGGGCCCCTCGCCATCCTTCCAGACCATGGGCTACGGCGCCGGTGAGCAAGCCGTCCTTGCCCGGCCTTCGGCGGTCTTTTCGGTCCACGGTGCATTGTGGGAGACGTTCGAGGACGGCCGGGTCTGTTCCGCCGATCCAGGGTCGGTGCGTTGCTTCGGACGGACGCAGGGCCTGACCCTCGGCCCGTGGCGCCAGTTGGTCGCAGGCAGCGGCGGCACCGTTCTCGCTCGATCGGTCGAGGCCATGGCGACGATCGATCCGAAGTCCGGCCGCGTGACCGAGGAGCGCCTGCCCGATCAGGGCGGACCCTATCGCAACTACGCCCAGAACCTCGGCCTGTTCAGGACGCCGTCCGGCGAACTCTTCACGCAGTCGGTCGCCGGTGTGATCGTCCGCAAACCCGCCGGCTGGACCGAGTTCACAGCGCAGGACGGCGTGCCGGCCGGGATCATCGTCGACGCGCTGACTGGCCGCAATGGCCAGCTCTGGCTGCAACTGCTCGGTCACGGCCTCTATGCCGGGCTCGGCTACGGCCATTGGGAAGCGCTGCAGAAAAGCGACGGCCTGTCCGGAGAGCTCGCCTGGCAGGCCGTTCGTGCGCCCGGTGGCTCGCTCTGGGTGTCGACCGACACCGGCGTCGACGAGGTCAGGGAGGTCGACGGCAAGCCGGGCGTGGTCAGGGTGGTGCCGGGCGCCTCCTTTGCCCTTGCCGTCGGTCCGCAAGGCCGCATCTGGGCGTCGGCCGGTGAAGCCGACGTCCGCGTGATCGATCCGGCCACCGGGTCGTTCTCCCGGATCACGACGCCGCCGATCGACGCCATCGTCGCCGCTCATGGCCGTGTCTGGCTCGGAACCGAAGACGGCCTGTTCACGGCCGACGTCCGCCCTGATGCGCCTCCTCCGGAGGCGGTCAGGGACGGGTCGTCCTCCCGACAGGTGGTCGGGCTCGCGTCCGACGGTGCCGAAGGCGTCTGGTTGCTGTCCGGCGGCCGGCTCTGGCATCGACACGCCGACGGATCGCGCGTGCTCGTCGCCGGTGCCTGGCCAGCCGAAGGTTTCGAGCCGCTGGTGATGGCCGCAGCACCGGATGGTCATCTCTGGGTTGGCGGTGGAGGCGGGCTGTTCGAGCTCACGGTTGCCCGCGATCGCGTGACCTCGTGCGTCGCGGTGCCGCAGGACGACATCCGTTCGAATTCCGTGGTCGCGGTGATGATCGATCACGAGGGCTGGGTGTGGGTCGGGACCGGCGACGGGATCTCGGTGTTCGACGGCCATCGCTGGGTCTCCGCCGACACCGACCTCGGCCTGGTCTGGAACGATGTCAGCGAGGGCGGGATCACCGAGGACAGCGACGGATCGATCTGGATCGTGACCAGTCAGGGACTGTCGCACCTCGTCGATCGCTCCTGGCTGTTCAGGAGGCAGAAGCTCCGGGTGGTCATCGCCGAGGCCAGGCTCGGCGACACGCTGCTTCCCTCACCGCGTCTGCCCTATTCCACCGAGCCGCTCTCGATCGATTTCGGCACGTTCAACGACACCTCCAACAAGTCGGTCGTCTTCCGCTACCGGCTGTCCGGCGTCGACCATGGCTGGGCCGAGACCGCATCGGGTCCCGTGCGCTATCCGTTCGTTCCGCCGGGCCGACACGTCCTGACGCTGGTCGGCACCGATGTTCTCAGCCACGATGTATCGCCTCCCGTCAGCCTGGCGGTCACGATCGCCTATCCATGGTGGCGTCGATGGTGGGCCGACGCCCTTTACGCGGCGATGGCCGCCGGACTGTTCTGGGTGGCCGTCGCCTGGCGAGACCGTGAAGCTCGCCGCAGGCAACGCAGGCTCGAGGCGCTGGTGGAGAGACGCACGCGCGAGATGCGGTTCGCCCAGGCCGAGCTCAAGCGCCAGGCCACTCTCGACAGTCTCACCGGCCTGCTCAACCGCGGCGAAGTCCAGCGGCGGCTGGCCGACCGTCTGGAGGCGAGCGGCCGGGAACTGGTCGTCGCCATGATCGATCTCGACCACTTCAAGCGGATCAACGACGAGCATGGTCATCTCGCGGGAGACGACATCCTCTGTGCGACCGGTGTTCGCCTGAGCGCCAACCTGCGCAGCGATGATCATGCAGGCCGCTATGGCGGCGAGGAGTTCGTCGTCGTCCTCGACGACACCGACGGTCAGGCCGCCGATCGGATGCTGATCCTGCATCAGTCCATCAGGCAGGCCCCATTTTATGTCGATGACGTGGCCTTCGTGGTCACGTGCTCGATCGGCGTTGCCTGGTCGGCCCCTGGCGACACCTGGAAGTCGCTGATCCGCAGAGCCGACGCGGCCCTCTACGAGGCCAAGCACGGCGGCCGCGACCGGATCGTCGAAAGCCGCGACGGTCAGGCCCTCCCTACCGCTCCAGGAAGGCCGGAATGAACGGGTCGCTCGTCTGCAGACTGTCCTTGCTCGGCAGGTCCGCGACCTCGAAGCCGCCGCCGAGCGCCTCGACCAGCGACACGCTCGACGTCAGCAAATCCTGCTGCACCGTCAGCGCGGTCTCGGCATCGGACAGCGCAGTCGTCTCTGCGGTCACCACCGTCGTGTAGTCCTCGGTCCCGAGATTGTACTCGTTGGTGGCGATCGTCACCGCCTTGTAGGCGTTCGCCACCGCCTGCTTCTGGAACACCGCCTCGTTGCCGTAGTAGCGCAGCGCCGCCAACTGATCCTCAACGCCCTCGAAGGCGTTCAGCACCGCTTCGCGATAGTTCGCCACCGCTGCGTCGTAGCTGGCCTCCGCCGCCTGCACCGCCGCCGTCCTTATGCCGCCCTCGAACAGCGTCTCGCTCGCCGACGCGCCGAGCGACCACACCTCGCTCGCCGTCGTGAACAGCGTGCTGAGCTGAGGGCCGGCGAACCCGCCGCTCGCGCTCAGCGTGATGTCCGGATAGAACGCCGCGATCTCCACCCCGATCTCCGCGTTCGCCGCCGCCACCTCCCGTTCCGACTCGGCAATGTCCGGCCGTCGCTGCAGCAGCGTCGACGGCAGTCCCGGCGGCGGTTGCGGCACGAACGCCTGCAGGTCGCCGGGCGAGATCACCACGTCCGCCGGCGCATGTCCGGTCAGCACCGCGATCGCGTGCTCGTATTGCTGTCGCGCCACGCCCACGGACGCGGCCTGCGCCTGCGTCTGCTGCAGTTGCGTCAATGCCTGGTAGTAGTCGGACGGAATGACCGTCCCCGCGATCGACTGGTTCTTCAGCACATAGAGGTTCTTCTGGTAGGCGATCACCGTGTTGTCGAGCAGCTTCTGAAGACTGTCTGACGATCGCATCTCGAAATAGTCCGTCGCCAGCGTCGCCTGCAGAGACAGCTTGGCATTTGCGATCTCGGCCGCGTCCGCCTGCGCGGTCTCGACCTGGTTCTCGATCTGCCGCCGTATTCGGCCCCACAGATCGAGATCCCAACTGAAGCTGCCTTCGAGCGACAGCGTGCTGGAATTGTTGCCCGTACTGATCGAAAGCGCATTCGTTCCGCTGTTCAACGACGAAGTCGTGCCGGTGCTGCCCGCGATGCCGGTCGTGCCCGCGGCCCCTGTCGTCGTTCCCGTCCCGCCCGTGGTCGCGCTCGAGGTCGGCGAACTCACCGACGGGATCGCCTCCGTCTTGCCACCTGTGCCGGTCCGCTGCACGGAAGGCGTGATCCCCAGCACCGGGAACAACTCGCCGCGCGCTTCGTCCACCAGCGCCAGCGCCTGCCGGTAGTTCGCCTCCGTCGCCTTCAGCGACTGGTTCGACACCTCGACCTGATCCTCCAGATCGTCCAGCACGTTGTCGCCGTAGATCGTCCACCACTTGCCCTTCGGAATCGACGCGTTCGCCGGCGAGGCGATCTCCCAGCCCGGCAACGGCCGTGCTTCCTTGAAGCGCGAGGGCGTCTCCACGCGCACGCGGTGGTAGTCCGGCCCCACCATGCAGCCGGCGAGCAACAGACAGCACGAAGCGGTCGCGCGCGTCACCCTGTGCAATCCACGAGACATCATCTTCATGGTGGCGGATGGCTGCCCTATGACTGTTCAGCGGGTCGCGGGCGGAGACCGCGCCGCGCCTTGAAGCGGTGGCTGAGCCGGTCGAGCGCCAGATAGACCACCGGCGTTGTATACAGTGTCAGCGCCTGGCTCACGATCAGGCCGCCCACGATCGAGATCCCGAGCGGCTGGCGCAGCGAAGAGCCTTCGCCCGAACCGAACGCCAGCGGCAGCGCACCGAAGGCTGCGGCGAAACTGGTCATCATGATCGGCCGGAAACGCAGCAGGCAGGCCGTCGTGATCGCTTCCAGCGGTGCCATGTCGTGCTCGCGTTCCGCCGAGATCGCGAAGTCGACCAGCAGGATCGCGTTCTTCTTGACGATGCCGATCAGCAGGATGATCCCGATCAGCCCGATGATGTCGAGCTCGTTGCCGGTCAGCAACAGCGCCAGCAGCGCGCCCAGGCCCGCCGACGGCAGCGTCGACAGGATCGTCAGCGGATGGATGTAGCTTTCGTACAGAATACCCAGCGTGACGTAGACCGCCGCGAGGGCGGCGAAGATCAGGATCGGCTCGTCGCTGACCGATTTCTGGAATTGCTGCGCGGTCCCCGCAAAGCCGCCATGGATCGACGACGGCAGCGCAATCTGCTGCATCGCTTGCGCAATCGCTCTTGAGGCGTCGCCGAGCGACCGCCGGGCCGGAAGATTGAACGAGATCGTGGTCGCCACGAACTCGCTCTGGTGATTGACCGCGAGCGGTGTGAACCCCTTCGTCACCTCGGTCACCGCGCTGAGCGGCACCATCGTCGTCGCACTCGTCGCCACCGACGGACTGGCGGAAGCCGAACTCGCCCTGCTGCTGACCGCAAGCGAGTTGATCACCGCGTTCGCTTCCGCCTCCTGCGCCTGCTGGTTCTGTGTCGCCGCCGCACTCTGGGTCGTGCTCGACGAAGTCGTGCCGGCCGAAGTGGGATTGCCCGTTGTGATCGTCTGGGTGGACGCGACGCCCGACGTCGTCACCGGCGACGTGCTCACCCAAATCTGGTGCAGCGTGTCCGGGTTCTGCCAATATTTCGGCGCCACCTCCATCACCACGTAGTACTGCGCGAGCGGCTTGTAGATCGTCGAGACCAGCCGCTGCCCGAACGCGTCATAGAGCGTGTCATCGATCGAGGCCGGCGTGAGCTGCAGTCGCGCCGCAGTGTCGCGGTCGATATTGACATCGGTCTCGAGGCCGCCTTGTTGCTGATCCGAGTTGACGTCGGCCAGCTCAGGCCGCTTCTGCAACGCTGCCACGAGCTTGGGTGCCCATTCGTAGAGCGTCTGCGAATTGTCCGCCTGCAGCGTGTACTGGTAGGCGCCGCTCGATTGCCGCCCACCGGCACGCACGTCCTCGGCCCCGAACAGGAATGTCCGCACGCCGACCACGCGTCCGAGCTTCGGGCGCAGCCGAGCGATCACCTGCGTCACCGACACGCGCTGCGCCAGCGGCTTGAGCTGGACAAAGATCTGTCCCTGGTTGGTTCCACGCCCGCCGGTGAAGCCGATCACCGTCTTGACCGCCGGGTCGTGCGTGATGATGCGCTGGATGCTGACCAGCTTGCGTCGCATGTTCTGAAAACTGATGCTCTGGTCGCCCTGCATCGTGCCGATCATCAATCCCGTGTCCTGGTTCGGAAAGAAACCTTTCGGGACCGCGGTGAACAGATAGACGGTGAGCACGACCGTGCCGAGCAGGCTCGCCAGCAGCAGCCGCGGATGACGCAACGACCAGCCGAGGCTGCGCTCGTAGCCGCGCAGCATCCTCGATAGGCCCGCTTCCGCCACCCGCAGCACGATGTTTGGCCGGCGCTCATCGTCGGCGTGACGCGGCGGGTTGAGGAAGCGCGAGCACAGCATTGGCGTCAGCGTGAGCGCCAGCACCAGCGAGATCACGATCGTCATCGACAGCGTCACCGCAAACTCGCGGAACAGCCGCCCGACGATCCCGCCCAGCAGCAGAATCGGGATGAACACCGCGATCAGCGACACCGTGATCGAGAGTACCGTGAAGCTCACCTCGCGCGAGCCGAGCAGGGCGGCCTCCAGACGGCCCATCCCGTCTTCCATGTGCCGCGAGATGTTCTCGATCACCACGATCGCGTCGTCGACGACGAAGCCGGTCGCGACCGTCAGCGCCATCAGCGAGAGATTGTCGAGCGAGAAGCCGCACAACCACATCGGCCCGCAGGTCGCCGCGATCGACGCCGGCACCACGATCGCCGGGATCGCCGTCGCGCGCACGTTGCGCAGGAACAGGAAGGTCACGATCGTGACCAGGATCACCGCGATCACCAGCGTCCGCTCGGTGTCGGCCAGTGACGCGCGGATCGCGATCGACCGGTTCGCCGCCACCGTCAGCACCTCGTCGGCCGGCAGCTCCGCCCGCAGATCCGGCAGCAGCGACTGGATCTGGTCGATGGTCTTGACGATGTTCGCACCCGGCGTCGGAAAGATGATCAGCACCACCGCGGGCTCGCCGCCGAGCATGCCCGCCTGGCGCAGATCCTCCGTGCTGTCGATCACGTCGGCCACGTCCGACAGCTTGACCGGCGAGCCGTTCTCGTAGGCAAGGATGAGTGGCCGATAGTCGGCCGCCTTGCTGGCGATATCGTTGGTGTAGAGCTGATAGCGCTGCGCCGACGCGTCGAGGATGCCCTTCGGCGTATCGGCGTTGGCCGACGCGATCGCGGCGCGCACCACTTCCAGACTGATCCCGTCCTGGAACAGCGGCTGCGGGTTGATCTCGACACGCACGGCGGGCAGCGCACTGCCGCCGATGTCGGCAAACCCGACGCCCTTGACCTGTGACAGTCGCTGGCTGACGACGTTCTGCGCCGAATCGTAGAGCTGTGCGGCAGTACGCGTCTTGGACGTCAGCGCCAGCACCATGATCGGCGAGCCGGCCGGGTTGAACTTGTGGTATTCCGGGTTCTGCCGCAGCGACGTCGGCAGGTCGGCGCGTGCCGCCTGGATCGCCGCCTCGACGTCGCGCGCGGCGCCGTTGATGTCGCGCGACAGGTCGAACTGCAGCGTGATCCGGGTGATGCCGAGCGTGCTCTGCGACGTGATCTCGTTGACGTCGGCGATCGCGCCGAGATGGCGCTCGAGCGGCTCGGCGACCGTGGTCGCGATCACGTCGGGGCTCGCCCCCGGGTCCTGCGCCTGGACCTGGATGGTCGGAAAATCCACCGACGGCAGCGGCGCGATCGGCAGCCGGACGAAGGCAAACATCCCCGATACCACCAGGGCGACCGCAAGCAGCGTGGTCGCGACCGGACGCGCAATGAAGGGTGCGGAAATGTTCAAGCGCGCACTTGCCCGTCGCGCGCCGGCCGGCCGCCGAACCGGCGCGACGCCGCACGGCCGAGCCGGTCGAAGGCGAGATAGATCACCGGCGTGGTGAAGATCGTCAGCAGCTGGCTGACCGCGAGGCCGCCCACGATCGCGAGCCCGAGCGGACGGCGCAGTTCCGAACCCGTCCCGGTCCCGAGCATCAGCGGCACGGCGGCCAGCATCGCCGCGAGCGTCGTCATCAGGATCGGCCGGAACCGCAGCAGCGCCGCCCGTTCGATCGCCTCACGCGGCGTCATCCCGTCGTGCCGCTCGGCCTGCAACGCGAAGTCGATCATCATGATCGCGTTCTTCTTGACGATGCCGATCAGCAGCACGATGCCGATGATGCCGATGATATCGAGGTCGTCGCCGGCAATGATCAGTGCCAGCAGCGCGCCGACGCCCGCCGACGGCAGCGTCGACAGGATCGTCACCGGATGGACAAACGACTCGTAAAGCACGCCGAGCACGATGTAGACCGCCGCAAGGGCGGCCAGGATCAGGTAGAGCTCGTTGCCAAGCGAGTTCTGGAACGCGCTCGCCTCGCCCTCGAAGCTGGTCTGGAACGCGCGCGGCAGGTGCATCCCCTGCTCGACGCCGACGATCGCGTCGACCGCCGCGCCGAGCGACACGCCCGGCGCCAGGTTGAACGAGATGGTGGTGGCCGGAAACTCGCCGAAATGCGTGATCAGCAGCGGCGTCGGCCCGGTGTGGATGCTGACGATGGCGCTGAGCGGCACCTGCGTCGTGGTCGCCCCACTGGAGGACCCGCTCGACGTTCCCGCCGTCACCCCCGCTGCCGGCAGGTAGATCTGGTCCAGCGCCGCGATGCTCTTCGACAGGCTGGGCTCGACCTCCTGGATCACCCGGTACTGCGAGGATTGCGAGTAGATCGTCGAGACCTGACGCTGCCCGAAGGCGTCGTAGAGCGCGCTGTCGACGGTTGCCGGCGTGATCCCGAACCGCGCCGCCGTCGAGCGGTCGATGGTGATCATCACGCCGTTGCCGCTCTGCTGCAGGTCGCTGGTCACGTCGGCCAGCTCCGGCCGCTTGGCCAACGCCGAGACCAGCAGCGGGGCCGTCTGCGCGAGCTGCGCGTTGGTCGGCGCCATCAGCACGAACTGATACTGCGTCGCACTGGTCTGCGTCGCCAGCGACAGGTCCTGCACCGGCTGCATGTAGAGATGAATGCCGGAGACACGCGCCGTCTCCTGCGTCAGCCGGCGGATGATCGCGGCCGCACCCAGCGCGCGCCCGTCCCGCGGCTTGAGGTTGATCTCGAACCGTCCCTGGTTGAGCGTCGTGTTGGTTCCGTCAACGCCGATGAACGACGACAGGCTGACCACATCCGGGTCGGCGAGGATCGCGTCCGCCATCGCCTCTTGATGACGGGCCATCGAGGCGAACGAGATCTGCTGCGAGGCGACCGAGACGCCCTGGATCAGCCCGGTGTCCTGCACCGGAAAGAAGCCTTTCGGAATCGCGATGTACAGGAAAGCGGTGCCCGCGATCGTCAGCACGGCGACCAGCAAGGTGAGCGCCTGGTTGTCGAGCACCACCAGCAGCGCCCGGTGGTAGCGATCGATCATCGCCTCGAAGAAGCGGGTCATCACGCTGCGCCGTTCCGTGCGCCCGCCGCCGGTGCGCGCACGCTGGTATTCCGGCGCCGGCGACGCGCGCAGGATGCGCGCGCACAACATCGGCACCAGCGTCAGCGAGACCACCGCCGACAGTACGATCGTCACCGCGAGTGTGACCGCGAACTCGTGAAACAGCCGTCCCACCACCTCGCCCATGAACAGCAGCGGGATCAGCACCGCCAGCAGCGACACCGTCAGCGACACGATGGTGAAACCGATCTGTCCCGCGCCGGTCAGCGCCGCGTCCAGCGGCGACATGCCTTCTTCAAGGTAGCGGGAGATGTTCTCGATCATCACGATCGCATCGTCGACGACGAAGCCGGTCGCGATCGTCAGCGACATCAGCGACAGATTGTCGAGCGAGTAGCCGAGCAGGTACATCGCCGCCAGCGTGCCGACCAGCGACAGCGGCACCGACAGGCTCGGGATCAGCGTCGCCCGCGGGTTGCGCAGAAAGACGAAGATCACCAGCACCACCAGCAGCACCGCAAGCCCCAGCTCGAACTCGACGTCGGCCACCGACGCGCGGATCGTCACCGTCCGGTCCGTCAACGGCGTGACCGTGATCCCCGCCGGCAGCGAGCCCTCGATCTGCGGCAGCTCCTGCTTGATCGCATTGACGGTCGCGATCACGTTCGCCCCTGGCTGGCGCTGAACGTTGACGACCAGTGCGGGCGTCCTGTTCTGCCACGCCTGCAACTGCGTGTTCTCCGGGGCGGCGATCACCCGCCCGACATCGCGTATCCGCACCGGCGCGTTGTTGACGTAGGCGATCACCTGGTTGGCGAGCACCGCCGGGTCGGTAATCTGGCTGTTCTCGCGCAGCGTGCTCGAGATCAGTGGCCCGTCGAAGCCGCCCGTCGGCGAGTTGACGTTCACGTTGGCGATCGTCGTGCGCACGTTGTCGGCCGACAGCCCGTAGGCGAACAGCGCGCGCTGATTGAGCTGCACGCGCAGCGCACGCACGTTGCCGCCCGAGACCTCCACCGCGCCGACGCCGCCGATCTGCGCCAGCTTCTGGATCAGCCGCGTGTTGATCGCATCCTGCACGTCGACCAGCTTCAGCGTCTTGCTGGTGACCCCAAGCGTCAGGACCGGCGCATCGGCCGGGTTGATCTTCTGGTAGATCGGCGGCGCAGGGAGATCGGTCGGCAGCAGGCTGTTGGCGGAGTTGATCGCCTCCTGCACTTCCTGCTCGGCCTCGTCGAGCTCGGTGTCGAGCGTGAACCGCAGTGTGACCACCGAGGCGCCGCCCGAGCTCTGCGAGACCATCTGGTCCAGCCCGGGCATCGAGCCGAACTGGTATTCGAGCGGCGCCGTGATCGACGTCGTCATCACGTCGGGGCTCGCTCCCGGGTAGAACGTCACCACCTGGATGGTCGGGTAGTCGACATCCGGCAGCGCCGAGACCGGCAGGAACCGGTAGGCGATGATCCCGACCAGCAGGATCGCGATCATCAGCAGGGTCGTCGCGACCGGCCGAAGGATGAAAATCCGCGACGGATTCATTTGGCGTGTCTGTGATGGCCCGCGTGCTGTCCGCCGCTTCCGCCTGCGCCGCCACCTTTGGACGGGACCGTCACCGCCGCCCCGTCATGCAGCCGGTCGGTGCCGTCGATGACGACCTGGTCGCCCGCCGCCAGCCCCGACTGCACCACCGTCCGGTCCGCATGCGCGTAACCGGTCTTGACCAGTTGCACCGCGACCTTGCCCGCATCCCCCTTCGCGTCCGACGGCTTCATGACGTAGACGAAGTTGCCCTGCGGTCCGTTCTGGATCGCCGGCGTCGGCACGATCAGCACGCCGCTGAGCGTCTGCAGCCGCAGATGCGCGTTGACGAACTCGTTGGGAAACAGCCGTTCGTCCGCGTTCGGGAAGGTCGCACGCAGCTTGACCGTTCCCGTGCTGGTGTCGACCTGGTTGTCGATCGTCTCGACCGTGCCGCTCGCGAGCTTGGTCGTGTCCGTCCGGTCGTAGGCGTCGACCGCGAGCGACACGTTGCCGTTCAGCTTTTCGAGAATGGGCTGGATATCATCCTCGGCCACCGTGAAGATCACCGAGATCGGCTTGATCTGCGTCAGCACCACCAGGCCGTTGGTCAGCGAGGAGGTGACGTAGTTCCCCGCGTCGACCTGCCGCAGTCCGACCCGCCCGTCGACCGGCGCCGTTACATGGCAATACATGATATCGAGCTTGGCGGTATCGATCTGACTCTGGTCGATCTTGATCGTCGCCTGATCCTGGGCGACCGTGAACACTTGGTCCTGTAGCGTCTGCTTGGCGATGCTGTTCTGTCGTCCGAGCGTCTGGTAGCGCGCGAGGTCCATCTGCGCCTGATGCAATGCTGCGGTGTCGCGCGCCAACTGAGCCGTATATTGCTCGACCTGCACCTGGTAGGGGCGCGGATCGACGAGTGCCAGCAGGAACCCACGCCCGACGTCCTGCCCCTCCTTGAAGTTGACCTGCTGCAGGTAGCCGCTGATCTGCGACTGCACCGTGATGGTCGCGAGCGGCGTCACCGTGCCGAGCTCCGTCAGCACCACGTCGATGTTGCCCGTCACCACCGGCGCGACCGAGACCGCGACCGGCGGCGACGCGCCGGCGTGCTGGGTCCCCTTGCGCGCCCAGGGATGCAGCCAGACCACCAATCCCGCGACCAGCAGCAGGAAGATGAACCAGGGCCAGAGATTGCGCCGGCGCCGGGGTGCGACGGCGTCCCGCTCGCGGACGGGCGTGGTCGGAGGCCAGGGCGTAGTTTGTTCGTCCATCAAGGATCCTGTGCTGACCCGGTCCGGCCGGGGGCGGCGGACCCTACCAGATCGACCCGGCCGCGGAAAACGCCACGAGTTCCCCGCAATCCGGCCAAGTTGTGACGAACTATCTCCCTCATCCGAAGGGTCACGATGGCGAGATTGTGGCAACTCGAAGGCTGTGTTAGGACAATCCCACGGCGGCCCCGGTCGGCAGGCCATGTCCCTTCGGACATCGCGAGCGCCTTGGTTGATCAGCGGCCGACCGAACGATGGAGTTCGGCCATGTTCCGACGCCTGTTCACCCTCGAAGTCAGCATGCTCCGCGAGCAACTCGACGACCTTCGCCTCAAGGTCGAAGGCGCCGAGACCCAGGTCGCCGACACCGCCCGCGAGCTGCTTGCGATTGGCCGCCACACCTACTCACGTGGCATCTGGAACTTCCGCTCGCCCGGCTGAGCCTGACGCCGTCAGGCGTGGTGACCACCTCACGCCGTCAACCGTTGTGACCACTAAGCTCCTGCCCGGCGTCGGCACGCAGCCGCGCGCATAGTACCGGTGCCATGACGGCAACCGCTCCCACAGTCCCCCAGGCGATGCTGAAATCGGCCAGCCCCGCATGCGCGACCCCGCGCCATGCGGTCGCCGCCGCGAGTGCTGCCGCGGCGACGCAGATGCCGAGCGTCAGCGTCACCTGCTGCATCGTCGCGTAGAGGCTCGTCGCAGCACTCATCCGGCCTGCCGGCACGTCCGCGTAGGCGATCGTGTTGTAGGCGGTGAACTGCAACGACTGCAGAAAGCCGCCGCAGAACAGCACCGCCCAGATCACCGCATGTCCGATCCCCGGCCGGAAGCATCCGCAGGCGAACGCGAAGGCGCTCGCCCCCGCGCCGTTGCAGATCATCGTCCGCCGGTAGCCGAACCGCCGCAGCAGCCGGCGCGACAACCCGCGCATCGTCAGCGCCCCCGCCGACGTGAGGAACGTCGTCGCACCCGATTGCGCCGCCGACATGCCGAGCCCGATCTGCAGCATGAGCGGCAGCAGGAAGGGCGTCGCCCCCACCGCCACCCGCGTCGCCGCCCCGGCTACGACGGACAGCCCGAAGGTGGGGATCCGCATCAAGCTGAAGTCGAGGATCGGCCGCGCCGTACGCCGCGCGTGCCATGCGTATCCCAATCCGCTCGCCGCACCGACCGCCAAAATCCCCAACGCCAGGGACACCGGCAGGCCCCGGCTCGCCAGCTCCAGCCCGAAGATCAGGCACGCGAGCGCCACTCCCGACAGCACCAGCCCGGCGACATCGAACCGCTCCCGCGCCGCCGCCCGCAACTGCGGCACGAACCTCGCCGCCAGCACCAGTCCGACCACCCCGATCGGCACGTTGATGTAGAAAATCCAGCGCCAGCTCAGCGTCGTGACCAGGAACCCGCCCACCGGCGGTCCCAGCAGCGGCCCGATCGTCGCCGGCACCAGCAGCCAGTTCATCGTTGCGATCAGGTCGCTCTTCGCCGTCGTCTGCAGCAGCACCAGCCGCCCGACCGGCACCATCATCGCACCACCCATGCCCTGGATCAGCCGCGCCATCACCAGGAACGGCAGGCTGCCCGACTGCGCGCACAGGATCGACCCCGTCGTGAACAGCAGGATGGCGGCACAGAACACGGTCCGGCTGCCCAGGCGATCGGCGACCGCCCCCGACGCCGGGATGAACACCGCGAGACTGACCAGGTAGGACGTCAACGCCACGCTCATGTGCAGCGCGTCGATCCCGAACGAGTGCGCCATGCTCGGCAGCGCGGTGGCCAGCACCGTGCCGTCGAGCTGCTCCATGAACATCGCCGACGCGATGATCAGCGGTACTGTCCGCCCTCGTCCCGCTTGCGGCGCCTGCGCGCTGATGGTCTGCTCGGTGATCGCGCTCGGCATCGGCGCCAACATCGCGCCAAAGCAAGGGCCAGACCAGGGGTTCCACCCCTGGACCCCGACTGGGGCTGGCCCCAGACCCCGTCAGTGACCCAGATGCTGTCCGAAAAAGTCGGCGATCTCGGTGAACGCTTCCTTGGATTCCGGCACGCGGTCGTCGAACTGGTATTGCGCGTGGCTTTCGCCTTCGAACACTTCGAGCTGCGCTTCCACACCGGCACGTCGCAGCTTGCGATGGACTCGCACCGTGTTGCTCAGTAGCAGGTCGCGCGTCCCGGTCGTCAGGATCGTCGGCGGAAATCCGTGCATGTCGCCATTCACCGGCGACAGCAGCGGGTCCGCCAGGTCGTGGCCCTTCGCATACACCTTGGTCGCCGCGTCGCAGAACCCGTCGCGCGACACCAGCACGTTGTCGACCTTTTCGTTGGTGTAGAAGCTGTCGCCCGTCTTGGTGACGTCCGACATCGGCGTTCCCGGCGCGATCGCGCCCGGCATCGGCAGCCCAAGCTGGCGCGCACGTAACACCAGCTCCAGCGTCAGCGCTCCTCCGGCCGACGTGCCGAAGATCCCGATGTTCTTCGGGTCCATCGTCTTCAACGCTGCCTTGTAGACGCTGATCCCGTCATCGACGGCAGCCGGGAAATAAGCCTCCGGCGGCATCCGGTAATCGACCGCAACGACCTTGTAGTGACCGAAACCAGCCATCATGATTGCCTCGGTCGCGCCGGCTTCTCCGGGGAACAGCACATAGCAGCCGCCATGCACGTGGATCAGCAGCTTGTCCTGGTTCTCGGGAGGTATGTTGTCCGGTGTCACGATGTAGACCTTCACGCCACCCATCGTCGACGGCTCGATCTTGACGTGCAGCCGATCGAGCATGCCGGGGATGCCGGCGACCATGGTTGCCGCCTGCTTGTCGGCGAAGCCTCGCCACGCCTCGCCCGTCGTGTATTGCAGGTTCCAGTTCGGATTGAGCGGCCGCCCGATGATCGCCTGCATCCCCGGGCTGATATCCGCCGTCGGTACCGGCAGAGCCTTCGCCGGCACGTCCTGCGGCGCCGCATAAGCAGCGCCGGCCAACGTCAGCACCGCGGCAGCGGCCACGGCTCTCGGGCCGGCATCCCTCAATCCAAGCGACATGCGTGTCCGCTCCCAGTTTCTTCTTGTTCCCGCACTCCCTGAACTTTGGTAGCGCAACCAAAGCCGGCGCGCAATTGACCCGCAAGGGCAGGGGAGGCTTCAAGCTTGCGCATGCCTGACTTCACCATCGAGTCGGCCCATGGCGGGCTGGTCGCCGGAATCGACGAGGCCGGCCGCGGCCCCCTCGCAGGCCCGGTCGTCGCCGCCGCCGTCATGTTCCCGTCCGGTGTCCCCGCTTCGCTCGCCTGCCTCCTCGACGACAGCAAGCAGCTCGAACCCGAGCAGCGCGCCACCGCCTACGCCGCCCTCTTCGCCTCCGGTATCGCCATCATCGGCGTCGGCGCCGCCTCCGTCGGCGAGATCGACCGCATCAACATCCTGCGCGCCACCCTGCTTGCCATGGCCCGCGCCGTCAGCCGCCTCCGGCGCACCCCCGAACTCGCCCTCGTCGACGGCAACATCCCGCCCTCGCTTGCCTGCCCCGTGCGTTGCGTCGTAGGTGGCGACGGCCTGTCGCTCTCCATCGCCGCCGCTTCCATCGTCGCCAAGGTCACCCGTGATCGCGCCATGGCCCGCCTCGCTGCGCGCTGCCC